>NZ_JBMIRQ010000032.1:0-27828 GCF_049195265.1 Rhodococcus sp. MALMAid1271
GGTAAGGCCCCCGGCAGACCACCGGGTTGATAGGCCAGAACTGGAAGTACAGCAATGTATGCAGGTGACTGGTACTAATAGGCCGAGGACTTACCACAAAGAAGCTACGCGTCCACTGTGCAATATCTGAAACAACACACGAGTTGTTCGACAAACACAATCGAATACAGAACCCGCACCATCACCACACACCCGAACAGGTGTCGACATGATGGACAACGGTTCGCTCGTGACCTGCATTGTTTCGCAGAGTTACGGCGGCCATAGCGGAGGGGAAACGCCCGGACCCATTCCGAACCCGGAAGCTAAGCCCTCCAGCGCCGATGGTACTGCACTCGACAGGGTGTGGGAGAGTAGGACACCGCCGAACACCCGTTGTAAGAAGGGGACCCACTTGGTGGGTCCCCTTTTTGCGTTTTACCCGATAGTCGAAAGGACGCCCGTGTCGGAAGACAACAACGATCGTCGCTCCGTCCGTGGGGACCGCGGCAACCGCCCGAGCGAATCGCGCGATCGCAACCCGCGCTCTCAGGATCGTCGCGGCGACGCTCGTCGTTCGGATGGCCCACCCCGCCGTCGTGGCGGAGAAGGCGGGTTCTCCGGGAACCGTCGTGGAAACAGCACTTCCTCGGACCGTCGACCACCCCGTCCCGATGAGCCCGATCTTCCCGACGACGTCGAGGCGGGCGAGCTGGAGCCGGCAGTTCGTCGAGATCTGCTGAGCCTGGACAAGAACAACGCAGCCGCCGTCGCCCGGCACCTCGTGATGACCAGCCGGCTGCTCGACGATGATCCTCAGCTGGCGCTGCTGCACGCACGCGCAGCTCGTCAGCGCGCAGGCCGTATTGCCGTCGTGCGTGAGACCGCGGGTATCGCGGCGTACCACGCAGGGGAATGGGCGGAAGCTCTGTCCGAGCTGCGTGCCGCCCGCCGAATGGCTGGTGGCCCAGGATTGATTGCGGTGATGGCCGACTGCGAACGTGGGCTCGGTCGTCCCGAGCGCGCCATCGAGCTCGGTCGTAGCGACGAGGCACGTGAACTGACCGGTGAGCAAGCGTCGGAGCTGCGCATCGTTGTCGCGGGAGCGCGCATGGACCTCGACCAATACGACCAAGCCGTCGTGACGCTGCAGACTCCCGATCTCGACGCTTCACGCTCGGGAACCGCAGCAGCTCGGCTCTTCTACGTCTACGCCGATGCGCTGGTAGCGGCCGGTCGCGTCGACGAGGGCGTGAAGTGGTTCCTCAATGCCGCAGCAGCCGATGTCGATGGTGAGACCGACGCCGAAGAGCGAGTCGAGGAGCTGTCCGGAGGCAGCCAGTGACGTTGCTGCGCGACGCACACGATGTGCTGCTGCTGGATCTCGACGGCACCGTCTACGCCGGTAAGGACCCCATTCCAGGAGCCGTCGAGGCGCTGTCCGGTGGTTCCGAAAAGCAGTACTTCGTGACCAACAACGCGAGCCGGGCCCCCGAGGACGTTGCCGAACATCTTCGCGGTCTCGGCTTCGATACCTCTGCAGAGTTCGTGGTCACCAGCTCCGAGGCAGCCGCTCGGGTGCTTGCGGACCGGTTGGATTCGGGTGCTCCCGTACTCGTCGTCGGCACCGATGCACTGGCCGACGAGATCGCCAAGGTCGGTCTGGAGCCCGTCAGATCAGCTGACGACAATCCTGTCGCCGTGGTTCAGGGGCATTCGGTCGAGACCGGGTGGGCGATACTTGCCGAGGCCGTACTCGCCATCCGTGCGGGTGCGCTGTGGGTGGCGACCAACATCGACGCCACCCTGCCCACCGAGCGTGGACTTGTTCTGGGCAACGGTTCGATGGTCGCAGCGGTTCGCAATGCCACCGACATCGAGCCGGTCGTGGCAGGAAAGCCGGCGGCACCGATCATGCAGGATGCCATCGAACGCAGCGGCGCGCGCTCGGCCTTGGTCGTCGGGGACCGCCTCGACACCGATATCGCAGGCGCGAACGAGACACAGCTACCCTCGCTGCTGGTGTTGACCGGCGTCAGTACGGCGGCCGAGTTGTTGCGCGCTCCTGAGCACCTACGACCCACCCACATCGGCTACGACCTGGATGTGTTGAACCGGCCCGAGGACGCCTCCCGCGTCGGCGTCAAAGACGGGTGGACGGTGGCGATCGACGACGCGGTGCTGTCGGTGCGATTCGACGGTGATTCGGAACCCGATGCGCTCGACGGTGCTCTCGCCGTGCTGCACGTTGCCTGGTCGGGCTCTGATTTTTCCGAGGTTCGCTTCGAGGGCGATCGGCTCGGGGATCTACGCTCGCTGCTCGGGTGCTGACGCCGCGTCCGGACGGCGGCGGCGATCGGGCGTTCGTCGTACCCATCCGATAGCGTGAGGGGCGATGAGCGCGTCGATTCCACTACCAGGGCAGCACCGGCCGAGCAGTGCCGGCGATGAGTCGTCGGCAGATCCTGACAGTATCCGAGCCGAGGTCAATGCACTGCTGAATCAGCTCACGATCGGCAAGGCAAGCGAAGCCGAGGTCGAGGCAGTCGATTCGGACGCCTTGTCGCGGGACGCCAGTCTGCTGGACCGGGCACACGAGGTTCTCGTTCGTGCCCTGACCACCGTCGACAAGACCTGACGTGGCACGTCGCGCTCGGGTCGATGCCGAGCTTGTTCGTCGTGGACTGGCGAGATCTCGGGAGCACGCCTCGGAGCTGATCGAGGCAGGTCGGGTGAAAATTGCCGGAACGGTGGCGTCCAAGCCTGCCACGGCGGTGGAGCCGGGGACGCCGCTGTTGGTGGCCGAAGAGGACAACGAGATCAGCTGGGCGTCCCGCGGTGCCCACAAACTACTCGGTGCGCTCGATGCTTTCGAGCCGCTCGGACTCACCGTCGAACATGCTCGTTGCCTCGATGCGGGAGCGTCCACCGGTGGATTCACCGACGTTCTTCTCAGTCGAGGCGTACGGGAAGTGGTGGCCGTCGATGTCGGATACGGGCAGCTGGTGTGGCGGCTGCAGTCCGACGATCGGGTGCACGTCGTCGACCGCACCAACGTCAGGTCCATCGACGCGAACACGATCGGGGGGCCGGTCGAGGTGATCGTCGCCGACCTGTCGTTCATCTCCTTGAAGCTCGTTCTTCCCGCATTCGTCGCGTGCTCGAAGCCGGGCACCAACATGGTGTTGATGGTCAAACCTCAGTTCGAGGTCGGCAAGGATCGGGTGGGCTCCGGTGGAGTGGTGCGAGATCCTGCACTGCGCGCCGAGGCGGTCGAAGATGTCGCGAACGCGGCCGTCGCGTTGAACCTCGTGGTTCGGGCGGTCGCAGCAAGCCCACTGCCGGGACCTTCGGGCAACGTCGAGTACTTTTTGTGGCTGAGTGCAGGTGCGGACGACGCTTCACCGCGCCCCGACATCCCGGAACTTGTCCGGCTCGCGATCGAGGAAGGACCACAGTGACTCCGTCCCACGCATCACCGGAACTGGAGTCGATTCGAGAAATACTTCTCGTCGCTCATCCCGGCAGGCCGGATATCGCCGAGACCGCACGGCGAGTGGGCAAGGTGTTCGACGAAGCAGGGATCTGCCTCCGTGTGCTCGTGGACGAGGTGGAGCCCTCCAAGATCGAGGCCTCGGATTCGCAGGAGCACGATCACGTGTTCGTTGCCGACATGAAGCTCAACGTCGTGGAATTCGGTCCCGACGCGGCGGTGGGCTGCGAGATGGTTCTGGTTCTCGGTGGTGACGGAACATTCCTGCGGGCAGCCGAGCTCGCGCAGGCGGCGGCGATCCCAGTTCTCGGTATCAACCTCGGACACGTCGGATTTCTCGCCGAGGCAGAGGCCGATCATCTCGAGGACGCTCTGGCGCGGGTAATTGCAGGCGATTACCGCATCGAGCGTCGGATGACCTTGGACATCGCGATTCGTGTCGGCGATCAGGTGGTCGAACGCGGTTGGGCTCTCAACGAGGCGAGCATCGAGAACGGGTCTCGGCTCGGAGTGCTCGAGGTGGTACTCGAAGTGGACGGACGGCCGGTCTCGGCGTTCGGCTGCGACGGTGTGCTGATCTCGACCCCGACGGGGTCGACGGCGTACGCCTTCTCGGCCGGAGGGCCGGTGGTGTGGCCGGAGCTCGAAGCCATCCTGGTTATTCCGAGTAATGCGCATGCGCTGTTCGCCCGACCGCTGGTGACGAGCCCGGAATCGATAGTCGCAGTCGAGATCGATGCCGGTGGACATGCGGGATTCGTATTCTGCGACGGCAGGCGAACACTGAGTCTGCCTGCCGGTGCTCGGGTGGAGGTGGTGCGGGGCGCATCGCCGATCAAATGGGTACGGCTCGACTCGGCACCGTTCGCCGATCGCATGGTCAAGAAATTCGAACTGCCCGTCACCGGGTGGCGGGGGAGAGCGAGGTAGGCATGCTCGAAGAGATTCGGATCGACAGCCTCGGAGTCATCTCCGGCGCCAGCGCACAGTTTCACGAGGGCTTGACCGTTCTCACCGGCGAAACCGGTGCAGGCAAGACCATGGTGGTCACCAGCTTGCACCTGCTCTCGGGTGCGCGCGCCGACGCGGGCCGGGTTCGGCTCGGCGCGCAACGCGCCGTGGTCGAGGGGCGATTCAGCACCGACACCGCCTCGGAACAGGTGATCGAGGACGTCGACAAGGTACTCGAATCCTCGGGTGGGCAACGCGATGAGGACAATTCGATCATTGCCGTGCGAACGGTCAACTCGGACGGTCGTTCTCGGGCTCATCTCGGTGGACGAAGCGTGCCCGCGTCCGTGCTGTCGAACTTCACCGACACGTTGCTGACTGTGCACGGTCAAAACGACCAACTGCGTTTGCTCCGTCCGGACCAGCAACTCGGGGCGCTCGACCGGTTCGCCGGAGATTCGGTGGCAGCACTGGTCGCCAAGTACCGTACTGCTCGCAAGACGTGGCTCGATGCACGCAACGAGCTGATCGACCGCACCGAACGAAGTCGCGAATTGGCCCAGGAAGCCGATCGTCTCCAGTTCGGCCTGCAGGAGATCGACGCACTGGCTCCGGAGCCGGGTGAGGATCGATCCGTCGCCGAGGATGTGCGTCGGCTGGGGGACCTCGACTCGTTGCGCGAGACCGCAGAAGGCGCAGCGGCCGCATTGGTCGGAAGTACCGAGGAGGCGTCGGACACGATGTCCGCGCTGTATCTGTTGGGTGAGGCACGCTCTCGCCTCGAACACGCCGACGATGCGGCCCTCACCGAACTGCTGCCACGACTGAACGACGCGATGGCGATCGTGGGCGATGTCGGGGCCGACCTGACCTCATATCTGACCGATCTGCCGTCCGACCCGGGTGCTCTCGACACGATCCTGAACCGGCAGGCCGAGTTGAAGTCGTTGACGCGCAAGTACGCGGCCGATGTCGACGGTGTGATCGCATGGGCCGAGGACGCGCGCGAGCGACTCTCCCGCATCGATACCTCCGCCGACGCGCTCGCCCAGTTGAGTGCCGAAGTCGAGGCGGCCGCAGTCGATGTCGCCGGGGCGGCGACGAAGCTCAGTGCAGCCAGGGCGAAGGCGTCGGCGAAACTCGCGAAGGCAGTCAGCGTCGAGCTGGCTGGTTTGGCGATGGGGAAGGCCAAGCTGCAGATCGACGTGCGTGCGCTGCCGGCAGGCCCGTCCGATTCGGCTCCGATCGTGGTCGACGGAGTCGAGCTGCACGCGGGCAGCAACGGGGTCGACGAGGTCGAGTTCCGTCTCTCTGCCCACGAGGGTGCCCAGGCTCTGCCGATCAGCAAGAGCGCGTCCGGCGGCGAGCTGTCGCGGGTGATGCTGGCCCTCGAGGTGGTGTTGGCGGGCTCGGAAAAGGGCGCGACCATGGTGTTCGACGAGGTCGACGCGGGCGTGGGTGGCCGCGCTGCCGTCGAGGTCGGTCGACGGCTGGGACGGTTGGCTCGCACTCATCAGGTCATCGTGGTCACGCACTTGCCGCAGGTAGCGGCGTTTGCCGATACGCACCTGGTCGTCGACAAGACAGACGCGAAGAAGGGTGCGGCGAACAGCGGTGTCCGAACATTGTCGTCGTCGGAACGCGTCGTGGAGCTCGCACGAATGCTGGCCGGTCTGGACGACACCGAGACCGGTCGGGCGCACGCAGAAGAGCTGTTGGCCACCGCACATGCGGACCGAGCCGCCCTGTAACTTTTGGTGCTGATGTGATCAGTGTGGTAGTTGTTTCGGCGCGCCTCCATCGTCGTGCGTGTCCATCGGGTCATCATGGTCGACATGAAGATGCCGGCTCTGCTGTCACGTAGCCAGGATTCGCTGCCCGGAATCACCGGGATCGCGCGAGTCGATCGCAACACGGCCAAGCTGCTCAAACGGGTCGGACCGGGTGACATCGTCGTACTCGACGAGCTCGACCTGGACCGACTGACCGCGGACGCGCTCGTCGAGGCAGGTGTCCTCGCGGTGGTCAATGCGTCGCCGTCGATTTCCGGGCGATATCCCAACCTCGGTCCCGAGGCCATCGTGGCCAACGGGATCACCTTGATCGACTCGGCCGGCACCGAGATCTTCAAGAAGATCAAGGACGGCTCCAAGGTTCGGCTCAACGACGGTGGCGTCTACACCGGTGATCGGCGCCTCGCAAAAGGCGAAGAGCAGAGCGAAGCCGAGATCTCGGACAAGATGATCGAGGCCAAGACCGGACTCGTCGATCACCTGGAAGCATTCTCGGGCAACACGATCGAGTTCATCAGGACCGAGAGCCCATTGCTGATCGACGGCGTCGGAGTGCCAGACATCGACATCGATCTCGAGGGTCGGCACGTCGTCATCGTCGCCGACGGACCCGGCCACGCCGAGGATCTGAAGAACCTCAAGCCCTTCATCAAGGAGTATTCGCCCGTCATCATCGGGGTTGGGGCAGGTGCCGATACCGCGATGAAGGCCGGTCATCGACCCGATCTGATCGTCGGCGATCCCGAGGACATCACTGCACAGACGCTCAAATGCGGTGCAGAGGTGGTACTTCCGGCCGATTCGGACGGTCATGCCCAAGGTCTAGAGCGCATCCAGGATCTCGGTATCGGTGCCATGACGTTCCCGGCCACCGGCGCTGCCGCCGATCTTGCCCTGCTGTTGGCGGATCATCACGGGGCCTCGCTGATCGTGTCGGTCGGTAGCCCGGCCAGCCTCGACGAGTTCTTCGATCGTGGTCGACGCAACACCAATCCCGCCGCGTTCATGACGCGTCTGAAGGTAGGTGCCAAACTGGTCGACGCCAAGGCAGTGGCAACGCTGTACCGAAGCCGGGTTTCCGGCGGTGCGATCGCTCTGCTGATCCTGGCCGCACTGGTCGCCGTCATCGTGGCGTTGGCTGTGTCCAATATCGGTGGTGAAGGATTGGATTGGGCGATCGACCTGTGGAATCGGTTCGCGCTATGGTTCCAGGGGTTGCTTCCGTGATTTCGCTTCGCCAACATGCCATTTCGCTGGCAGCAGTTTTCGTTGCGCTGGCCATCGGTATCGTGCTCGGATCGGGTCTGCTGTCGAGCGGACTGGTATCGGGGCTACGTGACGACAAGTCCGGTCTCGAAACGCAGGTCGATGATCTTCAGGCGACGAACAATCGACTCGGCGAGCAGCTCAACTCGGCCGACGGCTTCGATGCCGCGGTGGCGGGCCGGGTATTACGAGATACGTTGGTCGATCGCAGCGTGGTGGTCATCACCACCCCGGATGCCGATCCCAGTGATGTGGACGGGGTTACGCGCTCCATCGACGCGTCGGGCGCCAGCGTCACCGGCCGTGTCTCACTGACCGACTCGTTCGTCTCTGCCGCGAACGGTGACGATCTGCGTACTCGCCTCACCAACGTCATTCCCGCTGGTGTGCAGTTACGCACCGGTGCCGTCGATCAAGGCAGTCTGGCAGGCGACCTGCTGGGTTCGGTGCTGCTGCTCAACGCAGAGACCGCACAACCGCAGTCCACTCCCGAGGAGCTGTCATTGGCTTTGGAGACACTGCGCAGTGGCGGGTTCATCGCCTACGACAACGGCGCTGTCTCCCCGGCTCAGCTGGCGGTGGTCATCACCGGTTCCGGTGCCTCGGACGTCGAGGACGGCAATCGCGGTGCCATCGTGGCGCGCTTCGCCGGTGCTCTCGATGCACGGGGAGCCGGGGCAGTGCTGGCGGGCAGGTCCGGAGCCGCCGAGGGCAACGGACCGATCGCCGTCGTGCGAGCCGACTCCGCTCTGTCGTCCTCGCTCAGCACGGTCGACAACGTCGATCGTGAAGCCGGACGGATCACCACGGTTCTCGCTCTCGCCGAGCAACTGGACGGGACGTCGGGCCGATACGGCACCGGAGCCAACGCGAACGCGGTGACCGTGGGAGCGCCTGCGAGCTGACCGGCGCAAGAACGAGCGTGTCGTTGGCGGTGAGGTACGTACTGGTGTTACCGTGAAGTCCCGTGGGTAGCAGGCCCAATTTCCACGCTTCACCTCTCTTATCAGCCCCCTGATAGGAGCAAGCCCTGCAGACTCGTCACGGGAGCCTCATTGTCACGCCTTCAGTCGCGTTCCGACACCAAGCACATCTTCGTCAGCGGAGGCGTCGCGTCTTCGCTCGGAAAAGGTCTGACGGCGTCCAGCCTCGGCCAGCTACTGACCGCACGCGGACTTCGCGTGACCATGCAGAAGCTCGATCCTTACCTCAATGTAGATCCCGGCACGATGAATCCGTTCCAACACGGTGAAGTGTTCGTCACCGAGGACGGCTCCGAAACCGATCTCGATGTCGGTCATTACGAGCGGTTTCTCGACCGCGATCTGTCGGGATTCGCGAACGTCACCACCGGGCAGGTGTACTCGACGGTCATCGCCAAGGAGCGTCGCGGCGAGTACCTGGGCGATACCGTCCAGGTCATCCCGCACATCACCGACGAGATCAAGCGTCGCATTCTCGCGATGAACGGGCCTGACCTGCAGGGGCATCAGCCGGATGTGGTGATCACCGAAATCGGCGGCACCGTAGGCGATATCGAGTCGCAGCCGTTCCTCGAGGCGGCGCGCCAGGTACGCCACGACGTAGGCCGCAACAACGTCTTCTTCCTGCACGTCTCGCTCGTTCCCTTCCTTGCCCCCTCCGGCGAGCTCAAGACCAAGCCCACCCAGCACTCCGTCGCAGCTCTGCGCAGCATCGGCATTCAGCCCGACGCCTTGATTCTTCGGTGCGATCGGGACGTGTCGCCCGGGCTCAAGAACAAGATCGCGCTCATGTGCGATGTCGACGTCGACGGTTGTATCTCCACCCCCGACGCGCCGTCGATCTACGACATTCCCAAGGTGCTGCACAAAGAGGGCCTGGACGCCTATGTCGTCCGCCAGCTCGGACTGCCGTTCCGCGACGTCGACTGGACCGTCTGGGGCGGACTGCTCGAGCGCGTCCACCAGCCGCGGGAAACCGTGCGGGTCGGTCTGGTCGGCAAATACGTGGACCTGCCCGATGCTTACCTGTCGGTCACCGAGGCGCTGCGGGCCGGTGGGTTCGCTCATCGCGCCAAGGTCGAGATCAAGTGGGTTCCATCGGACGAGTGCGCGACGCAGGCCGGCGCACAGGCCGCCCTCGGCGATGTCGATGCCGTGCTCATTCCCGGTGGCTTCGGTATCCGCGGTATCGAAGGCAAGCTCGGGGCCATCGAGTTCGTCCGTACGCGCAAGATTCCGCTGTTGGGGTTGTGCCTCGGACTGCAGTGTGTCGTCATCGAGGCGGCTCGCTCGGTCGGCCTGAGCGATGCAAATTCTGCCGAGTTCGATCCGGACACCAAGGATCCGGTGATCTCCACGATGGCCGATCAGGAAGATGCCGTCGCCGGTGACGCCGATCTCGGCGGAACCATGCGACTCGGCGCTTATCCGGCGACGCTGCAGAAAGGTTCGGTTGTCGCGGCGTCGTACGGCACCGAGAACGTCTCGGAACGGCACCGTCATCGCTACGAGGTCAACAATGACTACCGCGATCGAATTGCCAAGAGCGGCTTGGTCTTCAGCGGAACCTCACCCGACGGACACTTGGTCGAATTCGTCGAGCTGCCCACCTCGATGCACCCGTTCTTCGTCGCCACCCAGGCACACCCGGAGCTCAAGAGTCGGCCCACTCGGCCGCATCCGTTGTTCGCCTCGTTGATCAACGCGGCGTTGAAGTACAAGGCTGCCGAGCGTCTACCGGTCGATGTGCACGGAGACGCTGCACTGGTCGAGGAGTCGGACGCCGGCGCCGACAGTGTCGGATGAGCGAGGATCGGCACGACTTCACCACCCTCGATTCGACGGTGGTGTACTCCGGTGCCATTCTTGCGCTCCGGCTCGATCAAGTGGCGATGCCGAACGGTCGACGGGCCGAGCGTGAGGTGATCGAGCATCACGGCGCGGTCGGCATTCTGGCCGTCGACGATCAGGATCGGGTCGCGATGATCGAGCAGTACCGCCATCCTGTCGGTCGCCGACTGTGGGAGTTGCCTGCCGGTCTGTTGGACGAGCCGGGGGAGGAGCCGGTGTTTGCCGCTCAGCGCGAACTGGCCGAGGAGACCGGTCTTGCCGCCGGCACCTGGTCTGTGTTGGTGGACGTGATGGCTTCGCCGGGGTTCACCGACGAGGCGGTGCGAATTTTCCTCGCACAAGACCTGACCCGAGTCGATCGACCGGAGGCGCACGACGAGGAAGCCGATATTCGCCTCTCGTTCGTGCCGATGGACGAGGCCGTGCGGCGTGCGCTCGCAGGGGAGATCGTCAACGCGTCCGCCGTATCGGGCATTCTGGCACTCGCTGCGGCCCGCGCCGCCGGTACCGAGCTGCGCCCGGCCGACGCTCCGTGGACCGGTGTGCCCACTGCATTCGAGAAGCGGAAGAGTTCACGAAAGTAGCCGCCGTGATCGGCCAGCAGATTTCGACGTATCTCGACCATCTGGTGGTCGAGCGTGGGTCTGCGCCGAACACGGTGTCCTCGTACCGTCGTGATCTTGCGCGGTACGAGCGATTTCTGAGTGGCTACGGCATCACCGACCTGGCGAAGGTCACCGAGAACGACATCACCGAGTTCGTGCTGTATCTCCGCCGTGGGGACGACGAATTCGCGGCTCTCGCAGCGAGCTCGGCTGCTCGAACATTGATCGCCGTGCGAGGGCTTCATCGATTCGCGCTCGCGGAGGGCATCGTCGAGCGCAACGTCGCCAGTGAGGTCAAGCCGCCACAACCCGCCAAACGGCTGCCCAAGTCACTGCCCATCGATCAGGTCGTGGCACTGCTCGAATCGGCGTCGATCGCCGGGCCCGACGCGCCGCGCGGACTGCGTGATCGGGCGCTGCTGGAATTGCTGTACTCCACCGGAGCTCGAATCTCCGAGGCGGTGGGACTCGATGTGGACGATATCGACACCGAGGCGCGGTCGGTGCTGTTGCGCGGTAAAGGTGGCAAGCATCGAATCGTCCCGGTCGGACGGCCTGCGATCGAGGCGATCGACGGCTACCTCGTGCGCGGGCGACCGGGATTGGTGGCCAGATCGAACCCGGCATTGTTTCTCAACGTGCGGGGCGGCAGGCTTTCTCGACAGAGCGCGTGGCAGGTGCTGCAGGATTCGGCCGAGCGGGCCGGAATAACCTCCGGTGTCTCACCACATGTTCTTCGGCACTCGTTCGCCACCCATCTACTCGACGGCGGTGCCGACGTTCGCGTCGTGCAGGAGCTGTTGGGTCACGCGTCGGTGACGACGACCCAGATCTACACCCTCGTCACCGTGACCACGATGCGTGAGGTGTGGGCGGGCGCGCATCCGCGGGCCCAGTAGCACGAGGTCCACAGCCACGTGTCAGCGTGTCCGATGACAGTGCCGGGCCCGCAGGCGGTAGCGTTTGGGTGAACTACTCGAAGACGAACGGGACAGGGGAGCGCTGGAACGTGTCGACACCGCAGCCGCCAGCGGCGGAGTCAGCCTCCGATCACGCGCATCTCGAGGGCGCGCTCTTTCACACGCGTCAACCGGAATCGAGCCGAGAGTCCCGCGACATCATTCCCGCAGCGAACGAAGTGGGACCGACCGGGCGCAGAACCCGCATGGTTCCAGAGCCACAGCCCTTGGCCAGTCACGGTCCGGCGAAGATCATCGCCATGTGCAACCAGAAGGGTGGCGTCGGCAAGACGACGTCGACCATCAATCTCGGTGCCTCGTTGGCCGGATACGGCCGTCGCGTTCTTCTCGTCGATCTCGACCCGCAGGGAGCATTGTCCGCGGGATTGGGAGTGGCACATCACGAACTCGACCTCACCGTGTACAACCTCCTGGTCGAAGCCAAGGTATCCGCCGACGACGTGTTGATGCGCACCCGAGTCGAGAACCTCGATCTGCTGCCCAGCAACATCGATCTGTCCGCCGCAGAAATTCAACTGGTGACCGAGGTGGGCCGCGAGCAGACACTCGGGCGAGTGCTGCACCCGATTCTCGATCGCTACGACTATGTCCTCGTCGATTGCCAACCGTCTCTCGGTCTGCTGACCGTCAATGCGCTCACGTGCGCCGACGAGGTACTGATTCCGATGGAGTGCGAGTACTTCAGCCTCCGCGGACTGGCGCTGCTCAACGACACCGTCGAGAAGGTGCGTGATCGTCTCAATCCCCGGCTGAAGCTCGCCGGCATCGTGGTGACGATGTTCGATGCGCGCACGCTGCACTCGCGAGAGGTGATGACGCGAGTGGTCGAGGTGTTCGGCGATGTCGTCTACGACACCGTGATCACCCGTACCGTCCGGTTCCCCGAAACCAGTGTCGCTGGTGAACCGATTACCACCTGGGCACCGAAATCCGGCGGCGCGCAGGCGTATCGCGCTCTCGCGCGCGAGGTGATCTACCGGTCGGGGCCGTGACGGTCGACGCAGCCGGCGAGGCTCCGATCGAGGTTGCGGGCGACGCGGATCCGTCGAAATTCCGGGTGCGGTTGCTCAACTTCGAAGGCCCGTTCGATCTGCTGCTCTCGCTGATCAGTCAGCACCGCATGGATGTCACCGAGGTGGCGTTGCACACCGTCACCGACGACTTCATCTCGTTCACCAAATCCCTCGGAGCCGATGTCGGTCTCGATCAAACCACCGAATTCTTGGTGGTGGCGGCAACGTTGCTGGATCTGAAGGCGGCTCGGTTGCTGCCGGCGGGCGATGTCGAGGACGCCGAGGACCTGGCGTTGCTCGAAGTGCGAGATCTGCTCTTCGCGCGGTTGCTGCAGTACCGCGCCTACAAGCAGGTCGCTCAGCTCTTCGGTGAGCTCGAAGCTGCTGCGCTGCGTCGATACCCGCGGTCGGTATCGGTGGAGGACAGGTACGTCGATCTCATTCCGGAGGTGTTGCTCGGCGTCGACCCGGCCCGGTTCGCCGACATCGCCGCAGCGGCCTTCCGGCCCAAGCCGATTCCGCAGGTGGGGCTCGATCACATTCATCAGCACGCGGTCTCGATTCCGGAGCAGGCGGAGTGGCTGCTCGAGAATCTGCAGGGCCGCGGACTCAACGAGTGGGCTTCGTTCTCGGAGTTGGTGCAGGACTGCGAGGTACAGGTCGAAATAATCGCGCGATTCCTGGCGTTGCTGGAACTGTTCCGGCAGCAAGTGATCGCATTCGAGCAACCGGAGCCGCTCGGCGACCTGCGAGTGAGCTGGACCGGTAAGGACGAAGGGCCCATCGTGGTCAACGAAGAGGACTACGCATGAGCACCGACTCGGAACCGAGCGATCCAGAACTCGAGCTCGAGGATGTCGACGGGTCCGAGGATCTGGACGACGCCAGTCTCGCATCGGCACTCGAGGCGGTTCTGTTGATCGTCGACACCCCTGCCTCGGACGAGCAACTCGCCTCGGCCGTGGGGTCCTCGGTAGCGCGCGTGCGCTCGGCGCTGAACGAGATGGCCGCTGGACTCACCGAACGGATGAGCGGAATCGACTTGCGCTACGCCGGTGACGGGTGGCGCTTCTACACCCGAACCGCGTATGCGCCGTACGTCGAACGTCTGCTGCTCGACGGTGCTCGGTCCAAGCTCACACGCGCGGCATTGGAAACCCTGGCCGTCATCGCATATCGTCAACCGTTGACCCGCGCACGAGTCAGCGCCGTGCGTGGAGTCAATGTCGATGGAGTGATGCGTACGTTGCTCGCCCGTGGACTGATCTCCGAAGCAGGAACCGACCCGGAGACGACCGGCACGATGTACTGCACCACCGAGTTGTTTCTCGAACGGCTCGGACTCGCATCGCTCGGTGATCTACCCGAACTGGCACCGCTGTTGCCGGATGTGGACCTGATCGACGAGATCAGTGACAGCATGGACACCGACCCGAGAATGACCCGCTCCACCAAGAACCGCGGATCGACACCCGATCCGGCAGCCGAGCTCGACTCGGACGACCGATAGGTAAGACAAGTGAACAAGCCCGCTCGCCGTGATGGCACACCGGACCGCAACAACAGACAAGACCCACGCAGGAAGCCGACTGCAGGAAGGTCGGACACGCCGCGTGACTCACGCCGCGGAGATCGCACCCGCGACGCCGCGCCGCGTGACGGCGCGCCCCGCGCTGGAGCTCCCCGAGCCGGGGGACCTCGCGCAGGCGCTCCTCGCACCGGCGGCCGACCGGCCCCCCGCAGAGGCGTCGAGAAGCCGGAATCGTTCGAGCACAAACCTGCCGACAACGGCATCAACGACCGTAGCAACGACGCAGTGCCCCGCAAGAAGCCTTCGCGTCCCAAGCCGCCGAAGCCGCAGAAGAAACAGGCTCCCTCGACCACGATCAGCAACGCCAAGCCGGCGAAACACCAGTACACCGACTCCTCGCCCCGCAAGCACGTACCTGCGGGCGAAGGTGTTCGTCTGCAGAAGGTGCTCGCGCAGGCCGGAGTCGCCTCGCGTCGCGCTGCCGAGGAACTGATCGCCGACGGACGTGTCGAGGTCGACGGACGCATCGTCACCGAACAGGGCATTCGCATCGACCCCAACCTCGCGGTGGTCCGGGTCGACGGCACCCGCGTCGTCGTCAAGGAAGAGCTTGTTCATCTTGCGATGAACAAGCCGCGTGGATGGCAGTGCACCATGTCCGACGATCTCGGGCGCCCATGTGTCGGCGACATCGTCTCCGAACGTGTCCAGGCGGGGCAGCGACTGTTTCACGTGGGCCGCCTCGATGCGGACACCGAAGGGCTGTTGCTGTTCACCAACGACGGTGATCTTGCGCACCGGCTGATGCATCCATCGTTCGAGGTCTCCAAGACCTATCTCGCGACGCTGTCCGGCACCATTCCCCGCACGCTGGGCAGGCAGCTGCGTGAGGGCGTCACGCTCGACGACGGCCCGGTGAAGGTCGACGGCTTTGCGCTACTCGATATCTCGGAAGGCAAGTCGCTGGTCAAGGTGACCCTGCACGAGGGACGCAAGCACATCGTGCGTCGGTTGTTCGACAAGGTCGGCTTCCCGGTGGGACGCCTCGTGCGTACCGATGTCGGCAACATCGTCCTCGGCGATCAGCGTCCAGGAACACTGCGTGTGCTCGGTCGCGGCGAGATCGGCAAACTCTACGAATCCGTAGGCCTGTGATGGGTGCGCTCGTGGTGGCCATGGACGGTCCGTCCGGTACCGGCAAGTCCTCGGTCTCGCGGCGTCTCGCCAGTGCGCTCGATGCCAGCTATCTCGACACCGGTGCGATGTATCGCGTCGCGACGGTGTGGGTGCTGCGTTCGGGTGTCGAGCCCACCGACGCTGAAGGGGTCGCGAAAGCTGTTGCCGCACTTCCCCTCGAGATCGGGAAGGATCCACTGTCCGAAACCGTCCTGCTCGACGGTGAAGACGTCAGTGGCGAGATTCGCGGCGAGGCCGTCACCAAAGCAGTGTCCGCGGTATCAGCTGTGCCCGAGGTGCGGACGCTGTTGGTGGACCTGCAGCGCCGGCTGGTGAGCGAGTCACCACGAATTGTGGTGGAGGGCCGCGATATTGGCACCGTTGTGCTACCCGACGCGGAGGTGAAGGTGTTCCTCACCGCCTCCCCGGAAGCGAGGGCGCAGCGTCGCAACAAACAGAACATCGAACAGGGTCGCGCTGACGACTACGAGTCTGTGCTCGCGGACGTGCAGCGCCGCGATCATGCAGATTCGACGAGAGCAGTTTCTCCGCTTCGTCCCGCCGAGGATTCGGTGATCGTCGATACCAGCGAGCTGGATCTCGACGGTGTGATGGAGCGCCTACTGCTCGTGGTGAACGACAGAACTGGAGCAGTGCAGTGAGTGAAGAATTCTTCTCCGGCGCAGCGGAAACCGCGGGCGACGGAATATGGAGCGACGAGGGCGAGTGGGAGTACGTCGACCTGAACGAGGGCGAGGACGGCGAAGCTGCCGTTGCCGTACCGACTCTTGCCGTGGTGGGGCGTCCGAACGTCGGTAAGTCGACGCTCGTCAACCGCATCATCGGACGCCGCGAGGCCGTGGTGGAGGACGTCCCCGGCGTCACCCGCGACCGAGTGTCGTACGAGGCGAACTGGAGTGGTAGACGCTTCCTGGTGCAGGACACCGGTGGGTGGGAGCCCGATGCCAAAGGGCTGCAGCAATCCGTTGCGCGCCAGGCCGAATTGGCGATGAACACCGCCGACGCGATTCTGCTGGTCGTCGACGCCCGAGTCGGTTCGACGACGACGGACGAGGCAGTTGCGCGAGTGTTGCGCCGGTCCAAGACTCCGGTTCTGTTGGTGGCCAACAAGGTCGACGACGGCCGCACCGAGTCCGAGGTTGCCGCTTTGTGGTCGCTCGGGCTGGGGGAGCCGCTCCCGGTTTCCGCAACCCACGGCCGCGGTACCGGTGACCTGTTGGACCGTGTGCTCGAGGCATTGCCCGAGACCCCACGCGAAGGCATCCCCGGTGGGGGACCCAGGCGCGTTGCTCTGGTCGGCAAGCCGAACGTGGGCAAGTCCTCGCTGATCAACAAGCTCTCGGGTGACGAACGCTCGGTGGTGCACGATGTTGCCGGAACCACCGTCGACCCGGTCGACTCGTTGGTCGAATTAGGCGGCAAGACATGGCGATTTGTCGACACCGCCGGGCTGCGTAAGCGCGTCAGCCATGCCAGTGGAGCCGAGTTCTACGCCTCGTTGCGCACCAAGTCTGCGATCGAGGCCGCGGAGGTGGCAATTCTGCTGCTCGATGCCTCCGAGGTGATCTCGGAGCAGGACATGCGCGTGCTGAGCATGGTCGCCGATGCCGGGCGTGCGCTGGTATTGGCGTTCAACAAGTGGGACCTTGTGGACGACGATCGTCGTCAGCAGCTCGAGAAGGAGATCGATCGCGATCTCGCTCGGGTGCCGTGGGCGCAGCGAGTGAACATCTCGGCGCAGACGGGCCGCGCGGTGCAGAAGCTCGTGCCTGCGTTGGAGACGGCTTTGGAGTCGTGGGACAAGCGTGTGCCCACAGGCAGGTTGAACACCTGGCTCAAGGAGGTCGTGGCGGCCACCCCGCCGCCGATGCGCGGCGGACGTCTGCCACGCATCATGTTCGCGACGCAGGCCAGCACCCGTCCGCCGACGTTCGTGCTGTTCACCACCGGCTTCCTCGAGGCCGGGTACCGACGATTCATCGAGCGGCGTCTGCGTGAGGAGTTCAACTTCGACGGCAGCCCCGTGCGCGTCTCGGTTCGTATTCGCGAGAAGCGGGAACGACCGGGCAAGGGCAACAACCGCTGATGTAGTCCGACCCCGCCCCTGAGCAGGCGATTTCCTCTCAGGGGTAGGGCTGGGGTAATCTCAGCAAGCGCCTTTCGAGGCGCGGCGGGCTGTGGCGCAGCTTGGTAGCGCACTTGACTGGGGGTCAAGTGGTCGCAGGTTCAAATCCTGTCAGCCCGACACATAGATGTAGGTCAGATGCGGTTTCGGAGAGATCCGGAGCCGCTTCTTTTGTGTGGGTGCCGCGAGGGTGTCACTATTCGTTCCTAATCGGGTCGACGGCGGCGTTGTCTGTCATCCATGCGCGTCCGCCGCGGTCCGCAAATCGGCACCGGATTGGCGAATGGAGCTAGGCGCACGGATGCGCTTGATTCGGTCAGTTCGCTGTCAAGTACCTATGGAGTCCAGGCGAGTCCGTCACGGCTACCCTATGGACGGCCGCGAGATGTCGGTCCGAGGTTCAGCAGTGAGTCGGGCCGCCGTGACCTACTCGTGGGGACGACTTGCTCGCAGGGGGAGCTGAGAGTGTCACCCGTCGATCGGGGACAACGGCATCTAGCACTCCACTGCCAGCAATGCCCCGACACAGCGCAGTTCATCATCGACCGGTAGCGCCCCGCCCACCGTCGCCCCGAAGTGGCTCTATGCTGCGACAGTGAACGGACGAGAGGCAGGGCTGACTCTGTTCGTGGCCGTGCTGCTCGCCCTCACTGCGTACGGAGTCGCAACTACCCCACAACCCCGCACCGCAGCACATATCGGGTCAGCGGACTCGTTCGTCTGCCCGCTACCGCAGAACGTGAGCGGATCCGCCGACATACCGACTACGGCGAACAGGACTGCGGTTCCACCGAGGCCGGCTCCCGGCACCGTCCCGACCACCTTCACCCCGACCTCGGCGGTCGTCTGCGACACCTTCGCCGGCGACACGGTCGCAGTCGACGGCACCGTCAGCTACTTCGAACGGCACTACAGCGGCGACTTCGGACCGGTAGTCGAAGCCCTGAATGCGCCCTCGGCACGACCGGCCTGGCCAATTTTCTGCGGGACCACCGACGACAGCATGCCGCCGCCGACAGACATGTGGCTGATCGACGCCGACGGCCGTGCAATGGAGCCGACGTATCCGATGTCGACGGTCTCGTAATTCCCCAGGGGTAGTCGTCACGTAATTCCCCATGCTTGGAGCTGCTCAGGTGAGGATATCGGTGACGGGCTCGGTTGTCAGGCGGTCTTGGTTCCGGGTCGTTTGCGGGGTCGGTAGCTCGGTCCGTCCATGAGGACTTGGTGGCTGGTGTTGATCAGTCGATCGAGGAGAGATTCGGCGACGACCGGGTTCGGGAACAGCGGGTACCAGTCTTTCGGCGCCCTGTTGCTCGTCAGGATCAGGGGTTTGCCGGCGATGGCTCGATCTGAGACGAGGTCGTAGAGATCATCGGATTGGGTGGTGGTGTGCTCACGCATCGCGAAGTCGTCGATGATGAGCACGTTCGGCCGGGTGTATTCGCGCATCCGTTGTCCGATGGTGCGGTCGGCATGACCACCGGCGAGGTCGGCAAGCATGCGGGAGCATTTGACGAATCTGATGTCGCCGCCGCGGCGGGCTACTTGATGGCCGAGTGCCTGTGCGACATGGGTTTTCCCGACACCTACCGGTCCGTAGAGGATGACCGACTCGCCCGCGTCGAGCCACCGAAGGGCAGCGAGGTCGCGGAGCATCGCAGCAGGGAGTTTCGGGCTGACGGTGAAGTCGAAGTCCTCGAAGGTGTTGGCCTGCTCGAACTTCGCTCGGCGCACTCGTCGGGTCAGGGCGGCTGATTCTCGGCGGGCGATTTCGTCCTCGCACAGTACTTGCAGGAATTCGAGGTGTCCGAGTTGACCGTCGCGGGTTTGAGCGAGCCGGGCGTCGAGGGTGTCGAGCATCCCGGTGAGTTTGAGGGTTTTCAGTGCGGTCCGCAGGGATGGATCGTGGATGGTCATCGCGGTGTCCTTCGTTTCGAATGTGGTTGCAGTGCAGCAGAAGCAGATGACGGCATGGTCATGCGCTCTGCGCGGTGTCGAACGCGCCGGGGCCGCGGAGAAGCGCCGGCGGCAGTGGTGCCGAGGGTTGATCGTCGGTCCGGTCTCCGTGTTCGGTTCCCGCGACGAGGAGCCCTTTGATGGTGCGGTAACGCACATCATCGAGTTCGAGTGCCCGGGTGCAGGCGGCATCGAGGCGGTCGTCGGGATATTTGTCGCGGAGCCGGATGATCGCCTGGATCGCGCGGAGCCGGTGAATGGCGTTGACCGAGGACAGCTCGTCGATGACTTTCGTTGCACCCGAGCCGATCTGCTCGGCTTGATTGCGGCACCAGGTGACGCTGCGCAGAGTGTGCGCAACCTTGTGCGGTGGGTAGTGCTCGAAGTTCGTCGACCGCCCGGTCAGATGGAGTACGTGGGTGGCGGCGACGGTGTCGTCGTGGAAGACCTGCACGATGTCTCCGGCGGTGCGGACGGTGACCTTCTGCCCGAGCAACCGCCATGGCACCGAGTAGAACGCTTTACCGGCTTTGACGTGGCAGTCCGGTGCGACGGTGCCCACCGAATACTGCACGGTCTCGAACGGGCGCACCGGGAGTGGCGCGAGGGCAGATTGTTCGACTGCCTCGAACATCGACGAGGGTGTCACGCCGTCGAGTGAGCGGTGGCGGTGTTGGCCGTATACCTCTGTGGCCCAATGCAATGCAGCATCCTGCATCTGCTCGAGTGAGGTGAAGTCGCGGCCCGCCCAGAACGAGTCACGAATATAAGGCATGGGTCGCTCCACGCGGGGTTTGTCCTTGGGTTTGCGGGCCCGGGCGGGGTCGATGAGGGTGCCGTAGAAGCTCGCCAGTTCTTGGTAGGCGGGGTTGATCATCGGGTCGTAGAGATCGGGTCGTTCCACACCGGTTTTGAGGTTGTCGCACACCAACCGGGCGGGGACGCCGCCGAAGTACTCGAATGCTGCGACGTGGGAGGCGTTCCACGATGTTTGGTCCATCCGGAACACGGGTTGAATGAAAATCTTCCGTGAGCACGCCAGAATCATGACGAACGCCCACACCGAGATGCGGCGGCCCAGGGCTGGGTCGAACCACATACCGAGCTTGCCGTAATCGATCTGTGCTTCGCTGCCCGGTTCGACAGCCCCGCGTGGGACGGTAACTTTCTCTTCGATCCGTTGCTCCGCGAATGTTGTTGCGATGTAACGTCGTACGGTCGATTCGGAGACATCGACGTGGTGATCGTCGCGTAGACGTTGCGCGATGGTAGCGACCGTGACCGGTACGTCGAGTTGTTCGGTGATCCACTCGCGGTGCGGTGCGATGTGTTCCCACGTCAAGGCGCGGGCCGCGGGATCGGACAGTGCTGGGAACCAGCGGTCGATGCGTTCACGCCAGAGGGGTTCGTCGAACACCTCGCCTGGTGTCGGTTCGATACCGTCACGCACTGCTGGTTGGAGGTACTTGCGGATGGTTTTGCGGTCGATGCCGAGCGCCTGGTGTATCTCGACTTGGGATCGGCCGGCGTTCCAGTGTCGGAACATCTCCATGAGATCGTTCACGGTGAATGACTTCCTTGCCACCTCAGGCCCCTTCCACGAGCCCTTGGTAGGACCCCGTGTCAGGAGCGAACCTGAGCAGCACCCGAACCCCGCACCGACACGCCCCAGGGTGGGGAATTACGTGACAGCGGGTGGGGAATTACATGACGGACAACCCCTCAACCCTGGGGAATTACGTGACCGCTGACAATCCGATCAGTGGCTGCGGATTCGACAACACGCTCGGACTGTACGAGATCCAATCCCTGCCCGAGATCTTCACAGTCGAGCATCATGCACGTCTTGATCCAGCCGCTATCGAACTGATCTTCAACTGCCCATCCGCGCTGTCAGCCCTTCCGACACCGGGACCACGGCCCCTGCTCGACCTCTCGATCTTCCCCTCAGGGATCTGCCGATTCGACACCACCGGACCGATACCTGCGTTCACCGGTGCCCGGATATGGAACAGCACCGATCCTGTTCTGAGCGAAGAGGTACTAGCAGATCTACCGGCAGCAAGCCCTTGCACCGAAACCGCCACCTCGGTCGTCGCCGTTGCTGTCACCGACTCCGCGGCGGACGATTGGCGACCGGTGACTATCGCCGTCGAGCTCGACGGCTGCCGCCGCATACTCGGGGACGGATTCACCCCACTCACCGCATCGCCGAATATCGTCGCCGCGCTATCGAGCACTGGGTGACAGCCGGAGAAGGTCCCTTTCAGTCTTGCCGACGGCTTCGGTCTTCCGAGGCCAAGTTGCACGGGCCACCCAACGCCTGCTCTACATCTGACCTAATCGACGATCGATTACGGAGATTCGACTTATGAGCATTTCTGGTAGCGGCACGATTCCCACGGGCAGTCCGGCGGCAGGGCGATGAGACCATACATTCCCGTTCCCCCGCGACTGACTCTCTAGATGGATCTTTCTTGGATGAGTACGCCGAGATCTTCCGGGATGACTCCCTGCCTGTCGATGTGGGTGGAACTACAGTTCACAGTTGGGTTCTTCATCAAGGTAGTAGTGCAGGTATCACCTAGGGGATGTGGTGACGCTGCATTGATGTCGGCGTTGGGCCGCGTGCGCGCAGCGTATTGCGCAGTGAGGGACACCCTCATGGCGTCTATCCGGTCTTCGGCATGGACTACGGTGTGTTGCTCGAAGTGCCGACAACCAGAGACAGCAGTCCCGACTTCAGCGATCAGATTGACCCAAGTGTGGAGCAGGCTCTTGTCTTTTACGGAAACGCATCCCGTCCGCTCGACGATGGTGGCTATCGATTCGAGGTGGACCTGTGGTCGTGGCCTTTGCCTCCACCTCGAGCGTTGACTATGACACTCGACTGGCCGGTCGTAGGCGTTGAGAATGTCGCGTTGAGGGTCGATGGGGCGGCCATCGTTTCCGCGGCGGTCTAAGGGTTTGATTCCGCTGCCCTGGGCTTCGTCGCCAAGCAAACCTAGTTCCGTTCGATGTGGGCTACCCATGGTCGTCGCGAGAGAGGCGTCGTGCAGTCCGCGGGTTACCTCCGCGCCAGGCATCCAGAACTAGTACCCGAATATCCGAAACCGTAGAGCGACAGCATCTACAGTGACGCCGGCCGTCACACTCATGTCTAGGTATCAGAGTCATTTCCGCGCAGTTGGTACGCGATGTTCGTGGGTAATGGTAACGGGTTGAATCGGGTGGCTTCGATGTCAGCCGGTCGTGGTGTTCCCGCTGGTGGCGGGCTCGGAGCCTGCAGGCCCGCCAACTACATCGGCGTCCTCGACGCCCTTGAGCATTTCGACGGAACGTCGACACACCTGCTCTACATGTAGCGCAGAACCATTGCAGCAGAACCGAACCTGTCGGTACCACCCGGATACTCGACCCTATGAGGATCCGAACCACGGGCCGTCACTAGGTTGAGCTCCTCGGTCAGATGAACCGCACGCTGCACGCATTCGACGTAAGTCGCTCGAATTATCCTGTGCGGTCGCAGATCGCGTCAGCGGCTGGGCCTCTAGGGCCCGTCGAGGCTCGGCTCTTCTGCCTCCATCAACTCGACGTCCTCGGGTGACAAGATCTCGTTCGGGTCGTAGTTCTTCGTCAGCTGCCCGCCGTCTTCCTGTGCGGCGGTCGGATCCAGAACGATCTGCACGCCCGCTGCCAGGGGCTCGACCAGATCGCGTGACCCGAAACTTCGTGCGAATGCCGCACCCACCGCATCAGCGGCCAAGATCTCGCCCAGAACGGAATCGTTCAGATCGACCTCGCTACCCATATCGCGTGACGACATCATGCACGACCAAAAGTATGTTCCAACAATCGATTGCGCTGTCTCCCAATGAGTCTCCAGCCCGGCTGCAACAGCTTGGTCGCGGAGCTGCGCTCGCATAGCCTTGCCGTTAGCTGCGCGCATCGGCGTTGCTTCGCCGATCTGGTCGATGTAATGCTCGTACCCGGGACGGGCAAACGACTCGGTCACCTCTACGACCGACGCCCAGTTCGGGCCGAGCCACTGGCCCATCTTCTCTTCGGTGACCTCGAACTCCGCGATCTTCCGCGCATGGTCGATGTAGTACTCCCGATTGGGGTTCATGACGTCCAACCCCGCGTCTGGTCGGGCGTACTCCACCCAGTGGTTGGTTTAACCGATCCCAGGGCAGTCCCGAATCCGGCGAGGACGAGGAACGGCGGAGGCTCCGAGACTCGCCGGTCGCATTCCTGCAATAGCTGATCCTATCTCGGGAGTCCAAGCCGAATTCCTCGAAACATGTTCCCAACACCAGCTTTTCACACGGACGCCAGCTGCCAGCACATCATTAAACAGTATCGGGAGATAGTAGATCAGGACTGCCCCTCAACCTCCCGCGAAAGTTCCTCGTACAGCTCTTCACTGATCGCAGCAAGGCCCAGTACCCAACCGCTCGGGCCGGGTCGGTCGGGACGCTCTCGAACGAAACCGGCTGCAAAGCTGACTGGTTCATTCTCCAGGCCGACCCATTCCACTCGAATGTGTTGCGGGGTCGGATCGACTATCCGCCCCGGGTGACCCCCGCGCAACACACGTGGTTCAGCCGATGGATTGTAGATACCCTCGGCGCTGTCCGGTCCCGTGTACGCGACGGGTTGGCCGTAGACGGCTTTGCTTTCAGGCAGGGAATCCGGCTCGTGGTCACCGAAAAAGGCGTTGAACATGAGTTCACTCCATCTGACGTTCGCGCTAGAAATGGTCTCGAAAGGCGTTGCACTGTGCCGGTATAGAACACTTCTGGTCGCGACCGGATTTTAACGTGTGTTTTTTGTGAGGCTTCTGCTGCCCGGTCAGTCGCATTCGACGGGTCAGGGATAGTCCCAATAGAGTTGTCCCTCTTCGATATAGGGCACCCAGCCCCGACAAGCTGCGCCTGCCTGGAGTGCGTCGGTCGCTTCCCGAAGCATGCTGGCAATAGAGGGCCAACGCGAAGTTCCGTCGTCAGTGCCCTCGCCAGAAAATTCGATGACGCATCCCGTGTCAGATCCTGGGCGGGTGTCTACGACCAACCGCTCGCGGGTGTCGTCTGCGGCGATCGGAATGAAGCTGGGGAGGTAGGTGAAGGCTGTGCTTCCAGCCGGTTGTGAATTGGGTCGCCTGCCTTCCCGCTGTTCGAACTCTGCGGCGGTATCGGACCAAATGGACACCAGCGAGTGCCAGTCGACCTCGAGTTCAGCGAGGGTGATAGGTCGAAACCCCGGGAAAATTTGCGGGAAGGCGCGGCCTTGGTCGCTGCCGTTATGGAGGCCGAACCATGCATGTAGCTCTGGGGCCCACCGTTGGCCGGTTGCTTGTTCGGCGGCTTTGACTCGGCTTGGCGCGGCAGGCGGGTTCAGCCCGGCGACAGTCACGGGGGCATGAATGTGAAGCCACTCCGTGAGCCTGGTCCACTGTTCGAGGAGCTCGTGCATCAGGAAACCGTATCGTCGACCGGTTGGGATCTCGCGAACGTCAGTCGAATGTCCCGTCATTGTCTTGCACTCGACCCTTCACTGCTCCCGTGCGATCGGAGGTCTCTTGTGAGATGCAGCGTGCGGTAAAGCTCTCCTGTCATCAGCCAATACCCTTGCAGTGTCCGCACAGGTCGACCGCGAATTTCCTCCAGACCGTCACCTGGGGTGTCAGGATTTAGGTTTTTCGGTCGAGCACGGCGAGGGTGAGGTCGATGATGTCGTCGTCGGACACATGCGGGCAGCTGTGCCCAGCATTAGTCTCGAATAGCATTGTCCACCAACGATCGTCACGGCTATCGTTGCCTGTTGCCGAGTGTCCGCTGATGTGGGTGGTGGGGGTAGCGAGTGTCGGAGTATCTCGGCCCAGTGTGCGAGGTCGTCGTGCACGAACTCGGACCACAGTGTGCGTACGGCAGGAGTGCCGATTGCGTGTGCCAGTGCAGTGCGGGTGAGCTGTTCGTCGGTGAGCTGGCTCTCGAGGCTGGCGAGGAGGGCGGCGATGACGGTGCGGGGTGGCTGACCGGTGAGGTGTTCGGGATCGGGCCACCCGGGTGTGGCAAGAGCATTCTCGGAGAAAAGATCTGTGATCAGACTCGGTCCAGTTGCCTATCTCTGAGTGACAATTGCTGGGTCTATGCCGGAGTCGGCGGCGACTCGGTCGATGAAGGACGGGTCGACGAGGCTGTCGGGTGCCTGCATCGATTCTCTGACGGCACGAAGTACCCGTGGACGGTCCGTGTCTCTCTCTGCCATATCGACATTCAACCTTGATCGGATCGATCTGGTCGGTGATCTATGTGACGACCAGCCGCAGTACGGTCCCTTTGACGTTCCATAGTTCGCCGAGATTGGTGTGCGCCGCGGCGACCACGTCGCGGGCCCGTGTGCCGGTGAGAAGGCCGAGGACGAAGCGTTCGATTCGGTGCTGACACTGCGTCAACGAGGCTTTTCCGCGGTCCACTCAGGGTGCTCCCCGCCGGTGTCGCACACCCACCTGAGCTTCACCGCTGTCGGGAGTTGCGGTGTCGGTGAGCCAATAGGTTTCGTCGGGGGCCCATCCCGCGATGACGCTCGATGTGGCGTCGTCCACGCTGATTGCCGTGCCCGCTGCGGCGAGATATCCCTCGGCCGTGAGGTGAACACCATCGTAGTGCTCCGCCACCCGTGGCCAGTCAGGAATGGACCAGCGCCCGGCCCGACATGTGGTGGAGTACCAGTCGTGCCGCTTCTGTGCGGTGACCTCGACAGGGAACTCTGTGCACAGCTGCGCCCACGCCTGCGCGCCGTCGATCTCGTACACACGAACACCGCCAGGAATACGCAAGCGCCGCGAGACCGCCCGCATCCACCCCGTGCTGTCCTCGACGAACCATAGCTCCGCCGGGGTGCCATCGAACAACGAGCGAGTCGAGCTCCGTGTCGGAGGGACCGACCACCACTCACCGGAAGAGCCCGCGGCCGGGTCCGCCGGCCGCTCGCTCGCCGCTCGTTCTTCTTGCGTTACCGTGCGAGCACCGTAGTCGCGCAACGTCTCCGCGGCGGTTCGGGTGACCGCCGAGTCATCCCGAAATAGCGTGTCTGTGTCTTCCCACCCCACGATCGACTGATCAGCGGCCGCAAGCCCCGTTGACCACCACTGTGCGTGCGGGGTTGGGGCGAGGTGTTCCGCGATCCGTTCCAGCTCCACCCTGACAGAAGCGGTGGCCGCGAGAACGTCCTCACCGCTCGGTGGCTGCCAGTACCTCGCGTGATCGACCGCTACAGCAAGGGCCGAACGCAGAACGTCCGCTGTCATTTCCGGGAGCGGCACCCGAGACAAGCGATCTGCCACATCCTCCGCTGTCACCACGGTCCGCCGTGCTTCCTCAGCACCGGGTCCGAACATCACCACTCCAGCACCCTGGTCCACGTCCAGGCGGTACGACGCCAGGAACACCGCAGAGCGGAACGAATCTTCGGCATCGACGCCCGAATGCTCCTCCGCGAGCAGCGCATACTCGAGGAGTAACCGACGACCACGCGGGCCGGACAGTAGCCATTCGTCGGTGCTCATTCGTGCACCCTCTCAGACTGTCGACCAGCAAGCCATCGAAAACAACGTAACGCGCTCACCCCGACGTCATCTGCGCAGCCGAATCCACGACTGAGCACTTCAGCGATTGCAACCATCCGGGCCTCGCACGCCCATCACTGCAAGTAGGCGAGGCTTGGGTCGGCAGCGAATCACTGATTCATCGAATGCAACACGCAACGGTTTACCGATAGCCCTGCATATCGAAGTGCTCGTATTGCTCCATGTCCCTCAGCTGCGACATGGACCGCTGAGCTTTGAGCGATGTCTGGCGTTCATTCATTCAACCGACTGGCATAGCCTGGTGGACTACCTGATCTCTACCGTCCACCGGCTCGTTGACTGTCGCCATCCTTACTGAACACCGCACTCTCGGGACTGCCCCGAGTTCGGTTGACTCGTTGGGTTGAGTGAATCAGGCCGCGTGTGCGGACTGATTGATTGTCTCAAACTCGGTTGGGGTGAGTTTGCCGAGCCGGCGTTGGCGACGCTTGCGATGGTAGGTCCGTTCGAT
>NZ_JBMIRQ010000033.1:0-202 GCF_049195265.1 Rhodococcus sp. MALMAid1271
GATCGGGTTACCGGTCTCGTCCATCACGATGGCGGTGAGGATGCAATCGCACGCCAGTTGCCGGGAGGTGGTGCGCGAGAGTGGTCCCATCCAGGGCAGCCACCCGACACTGGTGCCGTCACCGAACACGTCCCGATAGGCACCGCGATCCGGTGACGGTCCTGCGCCAGTAGCGGTGTCGCGGAGGTCGGTGAGGTCGCGG
>NZ_JBMIRQ010000052.1:0-105690 GCF_049195265.1 Rhodococcus sp. MALMAid1271
GCTCGACGAACGCGATCCGAAACGCAACCGGAAACGTCCGGCCGCCAGTAGTGGTTCGTCCGATCTCGATGTCGATCACAAGCATCTCGATTCCCCACGCCCAGGCCAGGACGTGTCTCACGATCATCCTGGCAAAGAACGATAGACAGGGCGCGCACCGTGCAGCAGGGGTGTGAGGTTACTCAGCCTCGGGGCGGTCCGGCGAGCGCACCTCACGGTTCACGATCGCTGTCCATACGCGGCATCCCGCTCATTCGACTCGATACTGAACCCTGGGGTCCGGTGTCGCCTCGCCTCGGAATCAATCGCCGACACGGTTGCCGACCGACTAGGGCTCGGGTGGTGGGTCGGCTTCGAGGGCGGCACCTTTCTGGGCTGGTGGGACCTCGGCCGCAGTGACTCGACAGTCGACGCGCCCGTGAGCAGCGATCAGGCCGAGATCGGCTGGCGGGTGATGAGCCGACAATGGCGGAAAGGCCTGGCCACAGAAGGGGCATTGTTGCTGCTGGACCACGGATTCGGCACGCTTGGACTGCAACGGATCTGGGCCGAGACAATGGCAGTCAACTACCCGTCACGGGGCGTGATGAGCAAGATCGGAATGCGCCACGTGAGCACGCACGTCCGCGAGTGGCAGGACCCGTTGCCCGGCGCGGACCAAGGCGAGGTCCTGTACGAGATCACAGCGACGCAGTGGAGACACGGCAACCGGCCCGCGTTCGATGCGGTGCGGGGTTCATAGGCGGTGCGGGGTTCATAGGCCCAGCAACGTGCACCGCTCGGGTGGGGATTCGCTCGAGTTGTAGCAGTTCGGACTGGGCGCTATTGCCGGCTTCGATCGCGGGCCCGAGCACGCAACTGGCCGACTGCGAGGGCGATCAACGCGATCCCCAGCACGGTGAGGGGGACTTGGGCGCGGGGAGCGTCGATGTCGAGTACGACGATCTGCCACACCACCCAGCCGATGGTCACCAGCCCCGCACACACGACATACACCGCGGCCTCGGAGGCGTCGACGAGGACGGCAGCCACGCAGATCAACGGTCCGAGTCCGAGAAAGAACAGCACGAACAACCCGGAGATTCGGTAGTCCCAGGTATGCCAGGACGGAAGCATCCCGACATCCAAGCCCAACGACCGCCCGGAGGGGTCCGAGGTCAGCGACACCCCGTTGAACGTCCCGGCTGCACCCAACAGGATCAGCAGTGCCACCGTCGAGAACTTGTTCACGGTGGCGTCATGTTCGTCGTCCTTCGGTTGCGGTCGAACCCAGCGTAACCACGATTCTGCCAGAACAAGGCCGATCGGTCTTGTTCTATGTCCGAAGCCACGCGTCACGGCTGCGGTGGAGCCAGGTGACCGTCTACGAGCTCACGTATCTCCGCGGGCCGAGCGACATCCTCATGATGTCCGCCCACTCCCGCTTCAGACGGGGCTGAGTCGCGCTCGCAGCAAACAGAATTCGTTGCCCTCCGGATCTGCCAATACATGCCAGGACTCCTGGCCGGTCTGACCGATCTCCACTCGTCGCGCGCCGAGGCTGAGGAGTCGTTCGAGCTCCGCGGCCTGATCCCGATCGGTCGCACTCACGTCGATGTGCAGCCGAGGCTTCGCCTTCTCGGGGTTCTCGCTGGGACTGAGGATGATGGTCGGCTGGGTGCCGCCGAACCCGTCGCGCGCACCGATCTCCACCGAACCGTCGCCCTCCCTGTCCAATACGACGAAATCCAACACCTCACACCAGAACGTCGCCAGGGCCTCGGGATCACGACAATCGAGTACGAGCTCACTGATTCGGCATGCCATGAGCGCGAATGTACACCCGGGACAGCCTCGAAAAGGGTAGGGCTAGAATTCGCGACGCCGTGCCCGACCACCTTTGGAGTCACCACATGTCCAAGCTGAAGAGCGTCAGCGAATTCACCGGCAAGTGGTTTGCCCTGATCGTCGTTGCGGCCGGAGCCCTGGCCCTGATCACCCCCGACACGTTCAGCGGCGGCACACCGGCGGTGCCGTGGCTGCTCTCGATCATCATGCTGGGTATGGGAATGACGTTGCGGCTCTCCGACTTCGCCGTGGTCGCCCGTCGCCCCTTGGCACTTCTGCTCGGTGTGGCCGCCCAGTTCCTCGTAATGCCCCTCGTAGGACTGGGCATCGCCAATCTCCTCGGCCTCTCTGCCGCGCTCACTGCCGGAATGGTGTTGGTCGGCTCCGCACCGGGCGGCACCGCATCCAATGTGATGGTCTACCTGGCCAAAGGCGACACCGCACTGTCGGTGGCCATGACCTCGGTATCGACCTTGCTCGCACCGATACTCACGCCGTTGCTGGTGCTCTGGCTCGCCGGTGAGTACCTACCGGTCGACGCAGGAGGACTGTTCGTCTCGATCCTGCAGATAGTACTGGTGCCGATCGTGCTGGGAGTTGTTCTCCGACTGCTGTTTCCCCGAACCATCAATCGCATGCTCGACGCCCTTCCGCTGATCTCGGTCGCCGGCATCACCGCCGTCGTCGTGTTCGTCGTGGCTGCGAGCGCATCGACGCTGCTGTCCATCGGCGCTCTGATCGTCCTCGCCGTCGTGCTGCACAACTCGCTCGGACTCGCCATCGGCTACGGCATCGGCAAGGCATGCGGACTCGACGTTGCCAGCCGACGTGCGATCAGCATCGAAGTGGGAATGCAGAACTCCGGACTGGCCGCAGCGCTGGCGTCGGTGCACTTCAGCCCCGCGGCCGCGCTACCCGCAGCCATCTTCTCGGTGTGGCACAACGTGTCCGGGTCACTGCTGGCCAGCTACTGGTCGCGTCGCTCGACGATCAAGTGAAAATCGGGTGTAGCTGACCGCGCTCACCGCGGCTGACTGCACCCGATTTCGCCGCTGCCAGCCGCCGGCTCTGGGCGGCCGGTTCGGTAACCCTGCAGCAGATCGGCCCCGATCATCCTGGCCGTCTCGAGATCCTCGTCGGTCTCGATGCCCTCGAACACACACCTCGCATCGGTCCTTCGTGCGAACTCGAGCACCAGTTCGGCCAGGGCCGACTTCGCTCGATTGCCTTTCATATCGTGCACGACGAACGCATCCAGTTTGATCATCTCCGGCTCGAGCACCACGAGCTGCCGCGCACCGGCGTACGCAGAGCCCACATCGTCGACGGCTATGGACACCCCGCCGCGCCGGAGTTCGGCCAGCACATCGACCACGGCGTCCTCGTCGTCGAGGGCAGCATGCTCGGTGATCTCGATGACCAGTGGTCGACGCGCACCGAAGTCGATCAGCAGATCGACGAATGTCGAATCGTCCAACAGCGTTGCTGCGCTGAGATTCACCGCAACGAAGCGGCCCTGCGGCAGACGCGCGGATTCCTTCAATGCGTTGACGACGGCCGATCTGTCGAGAGCAGGGCCGAGGCCGCAGTGGGCTGCATCGGCGAACCATTCTTCGGTGTCGCCGCCACCGGGAGGAAAGCGAGACAGGGCCTCGTATCCTTCCACGGCACCGTCGTGCCCACGGACGATCGGTTGAAAGACGATACTCGGACCACCGCCGGCAATGACGGCCTCCACCCGCCGCCTCGAGCGCAACAGCGTCGAATGCAGCGGTGTCGAGGCACCCTTAGTCGACAACACGGTTCCGTAGTGCAATGACCGGACACAGTGCCGGCACGGCCACCGCGACAGAGCCCTCGGCGCGCTGCTCGACAGTCAGTCGAGCGAACATGTCGCCATGGGGACGTCGGCGAACCTGTCCATCAAGAACGTCGCAGCCTCACCGCCGTACCCGTCGATCAACTGCGGGCCGAAGTGGTTGGGTATCACAGCACCCTGCAGTATCGGAGGTAGCGGATTGGTGCGGAACTCGACCGAAGCGCCTCGTCCACACCAGTCCTGGGCCAATTGTCTGGCCTGATCGTACGGAACGGTGTCGTCGTTGAGACCGCTGGTGATCAGCACCGGTGCATTCGGAGTGCTGCGACCGATCCGCTGCGCATCGAGAATGGGTCCCGCCTGTGGGATGGTGGCCAGGTTCGCGAGCATCGACTGACCGTTCGATGTCAGTGTCTCGGTGCGTAGAAACGGATACTTCAGGATGGTGTCGCCGATGCACTGAGTCGACAGATCCGCGAGTACCGCCTTGCCGTGGTCGGTCAACCGCTCGTCCAGAAGAGGCAACAGGCTGGGGTCTCGCTCCACGAAACCGTTGAGCGCATAGCCGATCACGCCTCCGATCAACGTTCCGTCGACGGTCTTCAACACCTCGAGCAGATCCGCTGTTGGCGCTCCGGCCCAGGTGCCCTTGATATTCAGCCCGGGCGCATACTCCGACGCGAGTTCGGCTGCAGCGGCTGCGGCTCCGCCGCCCTGCGAGTAGCCCCAGATCCCGACCGGTGCGTCGGCGTCGCCGGCCAGTTCGTTCGCGGCGCGAGCACCGTCGAGAACCGCATGTGCCTGCTCGACGCGGTTGACGTAGGTATGAATTCCCGGTGTTCCCAGCCCGATGTAGTCGGTGACGAACACATTGGCCCCCATCGACCCCCACAGCGTCGAGGACAGCAGTTCCTGATTGAACGAGATCGACAGTGGTTGCGCCACAGCGTTGATCGTGGTGGGGAAGGCCCGTGAAGGCGCGCACTGATCGCCCTGTCCTACCGTGCCCGGTGCGACGACGATGGTCGGCCGTGGGCCGGCTCCGCGCCACGGCACCGCGGTCTCGATGAACGTTCCCGACACTCCCACCGGCGTATCGTCCTGTGTCCGTGAGGTGTACAGCACTCGCTGCGCCTGGACGGGATAGCCGCCGTCCGGGCCGGGGAGCGCGGCGAACAACGACATCGGCTGTGTCCGCAATACCGCGCCGGGGTCGTCGACGAGCTGGGCCGGAGGAATATAGAAATCGTCGACGGGATCCGCCTGCGCCGCCGAGGCTCCGAGCACGCTCGACGAGCATACGAGGACAGCGGTGGCGGCGACGCCGATCAAGGTGCGATACAGCTGCATTGGGATCCTTCTGCAGAGGGGATTAGAAAACGGAACCGACGTCGCGGGCGACTATGTTGTCCAGCGCACGCTCGGCCAGCGCAGCGATGGTCATCGACGGGTTGCAGGCCGCGGTGTTGCCGGGCATCAGGGCCCCGTCGAGAACGTAGAGACCGGGTTGGCCGTGTACGCGCCCGTCGAGATCGCACACCGGTCCCATGTTCGCCCCGCCCAGTGGGTGCCAGGTGGAGGGGAAAATCGCGTTGGTGTCGGTCAGGATGCTGCCCGGGCCCGCGATGCGGCGAACCGACGGGTCGATGGAACCGTTCTGGATGACCGAGTCTCCCTCGACCGGCCAATGCAACTGAGCGCAATCGCGCGCGGAGTCGTAAGAGAAATGCCCACGTCCGTCGCTGACGCCGTAGCCCACGATCATGGTGCTGCGAGCATCGAATCCCAACGACGGTATCGATGCCTGAATGACGGTGTGTGCAGTGCGTGGGTCGTCCCAGTTGAGGCTGCCGAACACCACCGGACCACCTTGGGGTGTACCGAATTCCTGCTCGAGACTCGACCACACGTAGATTCGATCGGCATTGGTGCCCCACCCTTGCCCCAGTTCGTCGGGCATATCGGGGATCGAACCGTTGGCTCCGGCTCGGACGAGCAGCTTCGTGGTGTTCAAGCTACCGGCCGCCATGATCAGTGCACCGGTGGTCAGGATCTTGTTCTCCAACACCGTTCCGTCGGAGTCGATCCTGTCGACGTGCACGGTCCATCGGCCGTCGTCGGCGCGTTCGATGCTCGTGACATTGTGTTGTGTCGCGACTGTGGCGAGTCCGGTCGCCTCGGCTGCCGCGATGTAGGTGACATCGACCGAATGCTTGCCGCCGTTGTTCACCCCGAATGCACCGGTACCGTCGGTGTACGACGGTTTCACCAGCCCGTGGATCTCGTCGAGGGCGTAGTTCCAGTCGATCGGCATCGGGATCTTCGATACGGGCAGACCCGCTCTACGTGCGTTGGCTGCGAACACTCGCGCCGCTCGGTAGTTGGGTGAATCGATCAGCTCGTCGGGGGCCAGCTCGAGCTGCAGCATCTGTGCCACTCGCGGGTAGTAGGTGCTGTGCAACGTCGGCCAGTCCAGACCGGCGGGGAAGAACTCCTCGAACACCGGCTGCGCGGGTTCCAACGTCATTCCCTGGTAGACCAGCGATCCACCGCCGACACCCGCGGCGCACAGTGCAGTCATGTTCTCGCCGGGAACCGCCTCGAGCAGGCCCACGTACGGATCGAACGGGACCGGCTTTCCGAACAGGTTGGGGCTAGAGCCGTACCACAGGACGCGCTTGTCCGGTGCCAGTGGATTGGGAAAGGTGTCGGAGTTCGGCCCTGAGGGCCAGCGACGTCCTCGCTCGAGCACCAGGACGGGAACGCCTGCACTGGCCAGGCGCAACGCCGCGACGCCACCGCCGAAGCCGGATCCGATGATGACCACGCGATGGTCCTCGCGGGTCAGTGGAATCTGCTTCCTTGCACCGGTGGCGGCCCGGGCCACGCCGGTACCCGATACCGCGGCGGCCAGACCGGCTGCTGCGGTGGCACCCAGAAACGAACGGCGACTGAAATTCGACAACTTTCCCCCCATGATTTCGGACCGCGCATCGAGACCCGGGTCACATACATGCGCGGTGCAAAACTAGACAGCACAGCGCAGAAGTGTCAAGTTTCAGCCGAACGGCAGGACCGGAACCAGCCAGCGTCGAAGATAACGACGAAGTCCGTCGTCCTCCTGAATGACAGGATCGTCGAAAAGGATCACCGCCAGCCCGTTCCGCACCAGCACCGCTTCGATACCGTCGAACAGGGACGAATCGAATCCCGGATTGCGTTCGATGTAGCCGTCGAGAAACTGACGCACCACCGGCACGGCCCGATCCATCATGTCCGAATCGAAGAGTGGGTTCGCGTTGTCCGAGCGCAACAACGAACTCAGAACCGGCTCACCGCGAATCAGGCTGCGAGCGGCGACAATCGTCTCGACGACGAACTCCGACGCAGTCTCGGTCTGATCGGCCTTGTCCCTGATCCCGCCGATGACGTCGACGACGAGCCCCACCATGGCCTCGGAGACCATGTCCTCGCGCGTGGTGAAGATCGAATACACCGTCTGCCGCGTCACCCCGGCAGAGCGAGCAGCGGCCGCGATGGTGACACTCTCGAAGCCGGACTCGGCAATCAACTCGAGCGTCGCATCCAGAATCTTGCGCTTCGACCGCATGGTCCGATTATGACCCCTCGGGGAAACGGGGCTCACGCACTACGCAGAGCACAGGCGTAGCCATCATCCGATGATGGGTCGCCGATCCTCGGTCATCTCGTCGAGTTCGGCCTGCATCACCACGTGCACCCGCGCGGCGAACTCCTCGACCGTCTCGTCGGCACCCGGACGCATAGGCTCCAATACCGAGGTCGTGAGTTTCGTGGGCAACGGCAGGTACGGCAGCATTCCGACCATACCGAGATTGAGACCCCAGGGAATCGACAACGACAACGGCAAGGTCTCGAGCCTGAACGCTCGGTCCAACCCGAGCGCCTTCGCCAAGCGCCTCCCACTGTCGAGTACCAGCAGGGACTCGCCCGCTCCTGCAGTGACCACGGGCACGATCGGCACCCCCGCCTCCACAGCCAACCGGGCAAAGCCCGTGCGCCCGTCGAAGAGGATTTCGTTGCGGTGCCTCCAGTCCTTGAGCGCATCGACATCGCCCCCGGGAAACACCAGTACGTTGGCGCCCTGCTCGAACGCATCGAGCGCCGTCTGCCTGCCCGCGAGCCGAGCGCCGAAGGGCTCGATCAATTTCTCGACATGCAGCGTCCACGCGATCTGGTGTGTCAGCGTGATCAACTCACGATCGACACCCAATTCGTCATACGCGGCGGCGAACGCGAACACGTTGAGATCGATGACGCCGCCGAACCCATGGTTGGCGACGAACAACACCGGGGTGTCCGGAACCGGCTGCGCCACCGACACTTCGAGTCGGTGATAGAAGCGCACGGCATCGACGCTCGCTGCTCGCAACGCCCGCGCGGCCCAGTGCACTGCCTACCGCCGATCCAGTTGCAGGTCGGCAACGGCACCGGCGATCGCGAAGCCCCCGGCGATCGCACAACCGGCCGTCCTCGTTCGTTGCGGCAGGTGCGCGGTGAGTGCGAATGCTGCGGTGTCCCACACATCGACCGCCACCCCCGCCCGCAGCAGCGGCCGCACCGCCGCCGGGGCATATCGATTTGCGGCAAAGAGCCCGCCGCCGATGTAGATCTCGCGAATTCCGAAGGTGCGCGCGGCAGCTCGGGTGGTTGCCACCGCGGCGTCGGGACCGGCGAGGAGTTCGTTGGCCCTGGTGGGGGCGATCATGTGGGCGATCCCGATCGCAGCGCGGCCCAGCCCGACGATGTCGGGAAGTCGCCGAACAAGTGTGTTGCCGATAGTCATGAGTGAATTCCTTGGTTGGTGGCGGCAACGCTGCCGCGAGCAAGCCGCCGGAGCAGGCCGACAGGTTTCTTGATACCGAAGGCCACGACGGTGGTGCGCCCGTCGCGGTGATTCCATTGCAGCAGGGCCGATCCCTGCTCCACCGACCCTTCGAGCACGGTCGGCTTCCCGTCGAGAGGAAGTGGTCCGACGACTTTGATCGACAATCCGAGGATCTCGGTCCAGAAGTAGTCGTCGGTGGGTGCACACGCGGGCTCGAGACCGAGCGCGGAGGCAGCAGCAACCTTTCCCTGAGCGACAGCATTGGACCAGAACGGGGCTCGACCGGGGCCGGTGCGAGAGTAGGCAACATCTCCGGCCGCAAAAACTCCGGAACATGCTGTCGCACAGCGTTCGTCGATAGCAACACCTCGATCGTCCGCGATACCGGCCCCGGCCAGCCATGCTGTTTCCGGCACATCGCCTGCGCAGGTGACCACCAGATCGGCCTCGAGTGTGCGGCCCGCGAACTCGACGCCGGTGACCGGGCTGCCCGACAGCGAAACCGGGCTCTCCGTCCGAACGAACCGGACCGACGCGTCCTCGGCACGCGCGGAGATCGCGTCGGACAGAAAAGAACCCAGCAGGCGCTTCAGCGGCGGGTCGACGTCGACGACGGTGACCTCGATACCGCGAGAGACGCAGGCACTGGCGACCTCCATGCCGAGGAAGCCTGCGCCGATGATGATGGCCGCCCGCGCCGCCTCCAGTTTCGGGCGTAGTGCCCGCACATCATCGAATGTCCGCAACACCGTCTCGCCCGCCTGATCCGGGCCGGCGAGGCGGCGTGCGGCCGCTCCGCTGGCCACGATCAACGAGTCGTAGGGAACGTGGGTGCCGCCGGCGGTGGATACCGTGCGCGTTTCGGTATCCACCGACACCGCGCGATCGCCGATCGTGGTGATGTCGAGATCAGAGAGATCCCACGTTTCGGCCGCTGCTGCTTCACCTTTGAGCACATGCTTCGACAACGGGGGCCGGGCGTAGCAACCGTCCGCGTCCGCACCGATCATGGTGAGCGGGCCACCGTGCCCGCGGGCACGCAGCTCACGGGCGGCGGTGCACCCCGCGATCGAATCTCCGACGATGACGATCCCTCGGCCCGAAGAGCTCACGCCTGTTCTCGCAGTGCCGCAACGGGGCACACGCCGACCGCAGACCGAGCCGCGGACGCCAGATCCTCGGGAATCTCCTTGCCCTCGAACGCGTAGTGCAATTCGCCTTCGTCATCGAGCTCGAACACCTTCGGTGCCTGCTCCGCGCAGATACCATGGCCCTCGCACCGATCCCAGTCGACGTCGACTCTCATCACTGTGTCCCTTCTGCCGCCACCAACTCCAGTGGCAATCGTTCGTATCGATGAATGATGTTGTTGACAGCCCGTTTCGGCGTTCCCGCAGGCACTATTCGGTCGACTCGACGCGCGAGCACCTGCAGCATGGTCTGCGCTTCCAGTCGTGCCAGACCTTGTCCCGCGCAGCCGTGCACGCCGGATCCGAAGCCCAGTTGGCGTGCAGCATCCCGGGTGATATCGAACTCGTCGGGACGATCCCACTCGCGCTCATCACGATTGGCCGACGCGTAGACGACCACGACGCGGGCACCTCGCGGCACTGTCGATCCGGCGATCTCGACATCACGCATTGCTCGACGCGAGAACGCCCTGATCGGCGACTCGTAGCGCACGACCTCGTTGACGGCATTGGGAATCAGGTCCGGGTTCTGCCGTACTGCCTGCCACTGGTCCGGGTGCCGAGCGAAAAGATCCAGGGCACCGGAGATCGCTCCGATAGTGGTGTCGAGCGAGGGACCGAGGTAGTCGACCATCAGCGCAGGGCACGCGGACTTGGCGATCTTGTTCTCGTCGGCGGCCTCGAGGACGTCGGCACCCATGCTCCCCGGAATGACCGATCGTTCTCTGACCACCCGCCTCGAGAACGACAACATTTCTGCGGCACCCCTCGCGGCTGTGATCGAGTGCCGATTGACGGGTCCGAGGGAGTCGAATGTCGCTCCGGCCCATCGAAGCAGATCCTCGCGGCCGTCCTCGGGCCACCCGACCAGATCCGGGACGATCGACATCGGCAACGCCGTCGCAAGATCGTCCACACCGTCGACCGATCGTTTGTGCAGCGCGGCATCGACGATGCTCTCCGCCTGCTCCTCGACCGCCTGCCTCATCTTTCGTACGGCCTTCGGGGTGAGTCGGTGGGCCAGCACCGAACGCTTGCTCGAGTGCTCCTCGCCGTCACTGTTGAGGGTCGTCCCACGGCCCAGCCGGTTGGCCACGGGATTGAGCGCGACTCCATCGCCGGAGATGAAGGTCTCGTCGTCGAGCAGCACCTGCTTGCACTCTGCGTAGCGCGAGATGGCGAACACCTGCTGTTTCGGGAGCCACACCACCGGGCCGAGCGCACGCAGTCGCGCGTAGTGCGGATACGGATCGAGGATCGCGTCGGTGGAGTAGATGTCGGTGGGATACCGCGGTATCGAAACAGTGGTTTTCATCAAGTCCTCGATGCAGCCCGTTGGGGGTGACGGTCTTCGAATAATGACGATATCGTCACCCATGACGCTGTCGACAGTCAAGGACATTGACGAAATCGTCATAATTTCGCGACTAGGCTTTCCCTCAACAAACCTCATCGAGTAGGAGCAGATCGTGGTCGAAGGCAGCCGTGTCGCGCGCCGGAAAGCACGCACAAGGGCCGCGCTGGTGCGAGCTGCACAGGGATTCCTGGCAACGGGAAACACCAACGCACCCGTCCTGGACATCACCCAGGCAGCCGACGTCAGCAACGGGTCCTTCTACAACTACTTCGACAGCAAGGAAGAGCTGTGGCAGGCGGCCATCGACTCCGCCCTGGAATCGGTGGGCGACTACCTCGACTCACTGACCGTCGATCTGCACGACCCGGTCGAGAAATTCACCCAGTCGTTTCGACTTTCCGGACGCCTGTTCCGGCTCGAGCCGGAACTGAGCAGGGTGTTACTCAACTCCGAAGCCGCCGCAGTCGCCGCAGATGGGGGCCTCGCACCACGTTCGCGCCGCGACATCGAATCGGCAACAGCCCAGGGCAAATTCGATGTCGAGGACGCCGATCTCGCGCTCGCCTTGGTGGCCGGCGCCCTGCTGTCCATGGGCCGACTGCTTCTGGAGCAACCCGACCGCGACGAGGAATCGACAGTCGACCGCACCACCCAGCGAGTTCTACGCGCCCTCGGAGTATCCGCCGACGAGGCCGAAACCCTCTGCAGCCGAGAGCTTCCTACCTCGTACACCGGCGGGGTGCAGGCCGCGCTCGATCTCACCACGAACCCGGACGGCGCACCCCACTGAAGAAGGTCGAGGAGCGAACGTAGGCGCTACCGACCGGTGACATCCAAGGCAGCGCCAACGATCGAATCCGTGTCGATGTGATGATGCCTGTACACCTCGTCCAACGATCCCACCTGACCGAATGTACTGACGCCCAACGACGTCGATGCCACTCGGTTGACGCCCGCCAGGAACGCCAAGGTATGGGGATGACCGTCGAGCACGGTCACCATCGGTGTCGCCCGATCTGCAGGCAACAGCTGATCGAGAATCCACGATTCGGCGTCCCCGTGACCACGGCGCGCCTGCACGGCCCGATAGAGTTGGCCGGGGCTGGTGATGCACAGAACATCCGCCACGACGCCGATCTGCTCCAAACGTGCTGACGCGTCCAGAGCTTCGGGCATCAGCGCACCCATCGCCGCGATCGTCACGGTGGCACCGTCACGCCGAACGAGCGGGTAACCGCCTGCCACCACCTGCCGACGCCTGCGTTCACGCGCCGCCGGATCGCTGGGCACGTCGGCGAGCGTCTGATCGACCGGACGCGTCGACAGGCGCAGGTACGCCGAGGTGCCGTCGGGGCGGCCCAGCTTGGCGATACTCGCCAGCAAGGTCCATTCGACGTCGATGGCGAACGCCGGCTCGTAGGAGATGCATCCCGGCTGCTCCAGACCGATCGACGGAGTCTTGATCGACTGATGCGCACCGCCTTCCGCGGCCAGGGTGACACCCGACGGCGTACCGACGAGGATCGACTGACCACCGGCATAGATGCCGTACGACCACGGCTCGAGGGCACGTTCGAGGAACGGGTCGTACATCACCCCGATCGGGAACAGCGGCTCACCCCACCGACTCCACGTCGCACCCAGCTCGCCCATCAGCCCGACGAGATTGGTCTCGGCGATACCGAGTTCCATGTGCTGCCCGGAAGGGCCCTCACGCCAATGCATGATGGTTTCGGCATCGTCACCGAACCAATCGTGCCGCGCCGAGGACGACCACACTCCGACCTTGTTGACCCAGCCACCGAGGTTGGTGGTGGAGCTGACATCGGGGCTGACCGTGACAACGCGTCGAGCAGCATCGGGTGCCTCACGGGTGAGGTCGAGCAGCGTGCGACCGAGCGCGGCCTGCGTCGTGGCCGTGCCCTTCGGAGTACGGCCGATATCAGTGGGGACTGCGGGCGGCGTCGCCGAGGGCACCGGCTCACGGCGGAGACGTTCGGCGGTGTCGGCGCACAGCCGACCGGCCGCGGTGCCCTCGCCGAATCGACCCCACGGTGAAGCAGCGTCCATGCCGAGAGTCTCTGCAAGAGAGCGATATTCATCGACTGTCAGCAGCGACGAGTGGTTCTGAGGATGCCCCTGGGTGGGGAGCCCGAACCCCTTGACCGTGTAGGCGATGACGACGGTGGGACGAGTATCGTCGATCTGCGCGTACGCCTCACGCAATGCGTCGAGATCGTGACCACCGAGGTTGCGAATCGCCTCGGTGAGCATCACGTCGTCGAGATCGCCGATGAGTTCGGCGATCGCTTCAACATCGGAACCCTTGCCGGGCAATCGATCACGTAACTCGGTCGCCGAACAACGCAGCAGCCTCTGATACTCGGGATTGGGCATGTCGAGGATACGTCGACGAAGGGCGTCACCACCGCTACGTGCGAACAGGTTCTCCAGCAGCCTTCCGAACCTGACGGTGATGACCTGCCAGCCTGCCGCGTCGAACATCTTCTCCAGACGCCGCGCCGCGATGTTCGGTACCACTCGGTCGAGCGACTGACGATTGAGGTCGACGATCCAGACGATTTCGCCCAGTTCGCCGATGCCGGGATCGATGACGGCCTCCCAGACGGCTCCTTCGTCCAACTCGGCGTCGCCGACGAGCGAATACTGCCGGCCGCGAAACCCACTCGGGGTGTCTTCGGAAAATGCCGAGTCGACGAAACGACGCGATATCGCACCCCAGATAGGAGCCGTCGCACCGATGCCCACCGACCCCGTCGAATAGTCGACTGCATCGGGATCTTTGGCACGCGAGGGATAGGACTGCAGACCGCCGTACGAGCGCAGCGTCGTCAGATACTTCTCGTCCAGCTCACCGAGCAGGTAATTGATGGCGTGCAGCACCGGCGACGCATGCGGTTTGACCGACACGCGGTCTGCTGCGGTCAACTGCTCGAACCACAGCGACGTCATGATCGTGACCATCGAGGCGCAGGACGCCTGGTGCCCACCGACCTTCAACCCCGTCGGATTGGGGCGGATTCGATTGGCGTGGTGAATCATCGACGTCGAGAGCCACAGCACGCGTTCGGAGATCTCGTGCAGGGTTTCGCGCCCACCGGCGGCCGAATCGTCTGCGGTCGAACTGAGACTGGTCATGGCCGAAGACTCCTGAAGTTGGCGACGAAAGGGCACATCGAGCGGACGAGACAGGACCGGATGTGGCCCCGTCACCCCCTCAGGCGAGCGTTCGGATTGCGAAGCGCCGAGTCGGTCGCGGCTGGGAACGCGGCCGGTTCCAGTCGACCAGAGGCTCACCTGCTGCGCAACAGTGACCGATCGGATTGTGCACCCTGCACACATTGCACACCCATTCGGTGATCGCTTCTTGTCGTCCTGATCATTCGGATCGATCGCTTCGGCGGGAAGCGGACTCGACCACCGCCTCGAACGCGTCGACGATCAACGCCACCAGGGCGTCCAATTCGACATCCGGTGACTCGAAGAAGGCCTCCGCGGTGCGATCGAGAAACCCCGTCCACCCGGAGATCGCAGCACCGACGAGCGCGGGCCTGCCGAAGCGCGCTCTCGACCCCAGCCTCGCCGAACTCCTCCTCGCGGACCACGCGCAGGTACAGCGCACGGTGGTCTCGCAGAAACTCGATATGCCGTAGAACGAAGCCCTCGAGCCGAGTCCGTACGGTCTGCTCCTCGGGCTGCGGCCCCTGAGCCTGGGCCAACTTGCCCAGCACATGAGCCGATCGAGACGACTGCACCCGAACGTCCCCGGATCGACCGAACTGCGGGCCGACATCGCGGCGGCGATACCTCTCGTCCGGCCCGACGGCCATGTCGCCTGGCGCGCCACTGATTCCGATGCGCAGCAACGCAACTCGCTGTCGTGCTTCCTACACACGCAATGGGGTAGCTACTACACCGCGACGGCCTGAGACCCGCTCGATCGCAACCTCGTTCCCACAGTCGATACCGCGACTATTGCGGCCGCGAGGACGGCAGTCCACCCGACAGGGGCGTCGGTCAGCTCGCCGGACAAACGTCCCTGTGCCAGCCACCCCAGCCCCCACACGATCGACAGCGTCGGAGCGATCGCGCCGCTCGAATACCGGACCAACAACACTCCGACTGCCGCTGCCACAACCAGCACGACGACCGCCCAGACCCTCGCACCGTCGGTGATTCCCAGGCTCACCAACCACGCCGAGATATTCGCGATGGTGGCCACACACACCCACCCCAGATAGAGACCCATGGTGCCGTCGGTGATCACCGCATCGGCGAGACCCTCCGGTGTGCGCTGCTGCAACAGCACGAACACACGGACAAGAACGGCGAGCAACGCGACGATGACCACCACACTGAGCCACACCTGCCCGAGCTGAATCGCGAGAATCCACGCCGCATTGAGCAGCATCGACGCGACGATCGGCGCGCGCAACGCGTCATGCCGCGCAGTTCGGCCCGGCAGGAACTGCCAGACGGCGTAGACGATCAGGCCCGTGTAGATCACCGACCAGATGGAAAACGCCGGGCCCGCGGGTGCCACCAACGTCGAGGTAGCGCTCAATGCCCCGCCTGCGGCCTCGGCAATGGGTGTCCCGATCCACGCTCCCGAACCCAGAAACGACACGACCACGGCCGCCACGGCACTGACCATTACCACTGTCTTCATGGGTGGACAGATCCCCGGAATGATTCGGGCGCAAACCGGCGAGAGCTCGATTCTGGTAAACACACGTTGTGCACATCTCCGCTCGCTCACTGTCTGCTGCTGCCCTCTGCTGCGTCGTGGCGGCCGCCGGAGTGGGCTGCAGTTCCACACCGGAGTCCGCGCCGACGCCATCCCAGACATCCACCCCACCGGCTCCTCGGTACGACCTGACGGGGACGCCCGGCACCGTTCTCGAATCCGAGGACTTCGGCGAGCGATCCACCGAACTCGCCGATACCGATGCCACGCTGTACCAAGTGGTCTACGAATCGACATCGGGTGTCGACAATTCCCCCACCGCGGTATCGGGTGTGGTCGCCGTACCGGCGGGCACACCGCCGGAAGGGGGTTGGCCGATCGTCGTCTACGGGCACGGCACCACCGGAGTGCAGGCCGATTGCGGCCCCACCCTGTATCCGGATCTGCTCGGCTACCAATTCGCGGTGGAGGACTTCACCGCACTCGGTTACGTGACCGTGTTGCCCGACTACCAAGGTCTGGGCACCGGCGGTGGCACCCACCCGTATCTCGAGCCACGCACCTCCGGCCACAACATGATCGACGCCGCCCGCGCCGCCCACAACGCGATACCCGACACGTCCACGCGCTGGGCTGCCGTCGGCCTCTCGCAGGGCGGCCAAGCAGCATGGGCTGCAAACGAACTCGCCGCATCCTACGGCCAAGGCTTGGATCTGGTGGCGTCGGTGTCGCTGTCTCCACCGACAGATCTCACGCCCCTGGTTCGGTCCGGGATGGACGGAACACTGACCAGGCCGCAGAAAGAACTGTTGCCGTACCTGCTCTACGGCGCACAGCAGGTGGACCCGACGGTCGATCCGAAGGACTACAGCGGCAGCGTCGCCGAGGCCAACAGCGAACTCCTGCTCACCTGCCAAGGCGGAGACACCGACGCCAAGGAGAGCGCAGTACAGGCGATGGCCCCTGACGAGTTCGCCGCCGCCTCCGAGGAAGCAGAGAAGAAGCTGCTCGACCTCGTCGGACGCTACACACTCCCGCAGGTGCCGACCCAGTTCCCGATGTTCGTGGCCTACGGTGCGCAGGACGACATCGTGCTACCGCAGTGGACTGCCGCCGGCGTCGAAAGGGCTTGTGCTCTGGGAGATTCGATCGTCGCTCAAGAGCAGCCCGAACAGGGCCACGATGTCAGCGACAAGGCCGCCATGGAATTTCTCGCGGCCGAGTTCGCCGGCCAATCGGTGCCGAGCACATGCTGATGGGCGGCTCCGATTCGACGCGGATCACCGAATACATCCATGACGGTCTGGTGTTCGACGTCATCGACCAGGGACCTCTCGACGGCCCGGTTGTGGTGCTGCTGCACGGCTTTCCCGAACGGGCGGCGTCGTGGTCGGCGGTGATGTCCATACTCAACGAGGCCGGATACCGCACTGTCGCACCGGACCAGCGCGGCTACTCGCCGCGGGCCCGGCCCAGGCGTCGGTGGGACTACCGCGTCGGCGCATTGGTGGGTGACGTCGTCGCCCTGATCGACACCATCGGCCGCCCGGTCCATCTGGCCGGGCACGACTGGGGAGCGATGGTCGCCTGGGTCACCGCGGGCCGGCACCCGGAGCTGGTGTCCTCACTGACTGCGTTCTCGGTTCCGCATCCTGGTGCCATGATGACGGCTCTGCTCGGCTCGAAGCAGATTCTGCACTCCTGGTACTTCGCGTTCTTCCAGTTGCCGATACTGCCCGAGAAATGGATGACACGACCGGGACACAACGCCGAAAGATGGTACGAGAAGAGCGGAATGACCCAATCCGAGCTGGAAACTACGCAGGCGGACATAATCGACTACGGGGCACTGCCTTTCGCGGTCACCTGGTATCGAGGAATACCGTTCTCGAGCCCCGGCATCGGACGCCTGCGCATCACCGTGCCGACCTCGATGGTCTGGAGCGACGGTGACACTTTCATCGGCCGGTCAGCCGTCGAGCGGACCCAACGGTACGTCGACGCGACATACACGATGACGGTGCTGCCCGGCGTCTCGCACTGGATCCCGACACATGGACCGGACGCGGCTGCCGCCGCCGTGCGGTCGAGTGCCTCCCATGACGCTTGATCCCGCCGCTGCCGTCGGCATGCTCACCGAACTGGTCACTCAGCGCACTGTCTCCGGCGACCCGAAGCCCCAGCGCTCGGCGATGGACGCCGTCGTATCCGTGCTGAACGCGCGCACGGCCGCAATCACCGTCGACGGGGATCGAGACGGCCCGCATCCGTGGCTGTTGATCACCAATGACGCCCACCCGAAAGCGCAGCGGCTGATGTTCGCCTGCCACGTCGATACCGTTCCAGCGGGCGATCTTTCGAATTGGCAGTTCGATCCGTTCGCCGCCGATGTGGAGAACGGCGTGTTGCGTGGCCGGGGTACATCCGATATGAAGGCGGGCCTGGTGGCGGCAACGGCCGCTGTGCTCGACGCATTCGAAGGCGGTGTTCCCGCGGCACTGTTGCTCACCAGCGACGAGGAGATCGGCTCGCTCGGAGCTCTCGCCGCGCGGCACGCCGTCACCGAGTGCTCGGTGGGCGCGGTCGTGGTACCCGAAGCAACAGGCAACCGAGTACACCTGGGGCATCGCGGTGCACTGTGGCTCGATATCACCACCAAAGGCGTTGCTGCACATGGCAGTACGCCCCACCGCGGCGAAAGTGCCATCATGAAGCTCGTCGACGTCCTGGCACGAGCGCGTGACGAGCTCCCTGTGGCGACCGACGCATTCCTGGGCACCGAGACGTTCAATGTGGGTTTGATCGACGGCGGGTCCGCCCCCAACATCGTTCCCGATACCGCGCACGTCGTCGTCGATCATCGAACTGTCGGCGACGGCTCGGAACTGCTGTCGTGGTGGCGCGAGCAACCCGAGGTCGATCGGGTCGACGCTCGAATCGACCTGCCGGGAGTCCGGACCGACGGCGGCAATATCTGGATCTCCGAATTGCCGCATTCCGTTGCGCGCGAGCCGGTCACTTATTTCACCGACGCCTCGATCATCGCTGCAGCCGCTCCGGGCGCACCGATCGTCGTATGGGGCCCGGGCACACCGGCCCTGATGCACGCCGCAGACGAGACAGTGGCTATCGACGAGCTCGATGCAGCGATCGCCGCCTACAGTGCGGTGACTCGGGCCTGGCCGACAGTCGATTGACGGATCACCAACTCCGGCTGCAAAGCGATGTGTGCGGTGCCGGTCTCGTCACTGTTCATCGCCTGATCCAGCAGCCGAGTGGCCTCCGCCGCGATACGCTCCTGCGGCTGACGGATGGTGGTCAACGGCGGATTGCTCAACGCCGAAAACGGAATATCGTCGAATCCGGTCACCATGACATCGGCCGGAACCGACAGCCCGAGCGCCTGACAACTCTGCAGGACACCGAGCGCGATCAGGTCGTCTGCGCACACCACCGCATCGGGTCGTGACGTGGCCTCGAGTATCGACCGGGACGACTCGCGTCCCCAGTCGATCGAGTAGTCACCCAACAGCGTCCACTCGTCTCGGGTCTCGATACCGACCCGCTGTGCATGCCGAAAGAACCCAGCTCGCCGCAACTCTGTCGACGAGTTCGTCAACTCGGAGCTGATGAAGGCAGCACTCCGAACTCCCAGCGCAACGAGGTGATCCATCAGCAGGGCCTGCGCGGCGTCGTCGTCGACGCCGACCCAGTCGGTGTGGGTGTCGAGCGCGAAGCGGTCGAGCTGAACGACAGGAATGGCACGCGCGGACGTGCGCACGGCCTCGGCGGACCGCTCGCCGTGGCACGGGCTGATGATGATGCCGTCGACCTGACGCGATACCAGACTGCGCAGCCGTTGTGCTTCGACGTCCGGATCGGATCGAGAATCGCAGAGGAACAACTGCAGTCCACGCTGCGAGAGGACGTGTTCGACGTTGACGACGAGCGAGGTGAAGAACGGGTTGGCGATGCTCGGCACCACCATCCCGATGGTGTCGGTCCTGTTGCGGCGCAGAGAGCTAGCGATGATGTTGCCCGAATAGCCGAGCTCCTCGGCTGCCTGCCGGATGGTCGCGGCGACGTCCTCCGAGACTGGACGTGAGCCCGAGAGCGCCCTGGACACTGTGGCCGTCGAAACGCCCGCGCGCTCCGCAACGTCGCGAATGGTTGCTTTACGCATCCGACTCCTACTCTCACTGTGGACCCGAGGCTATCGAACCGTTCGGTCGCTTGCGGCGCTGTTTACACAATAGAGGTAATCGTTTACATAAACGAATTGAGAATTCCTTGACACGGACCGGTGTCGATCCCTTACGGTGCATACATACAAGGCAATCGATTACATCGCCTGTCGCCGAGGTCTACACCCGAGGAGCCCCCTACGTGAGCACGTCCCCGTCGGACCGAAACCCAGCCCCCTCGCTGGGTGTCTTTCCGAGCAAGCCGTCGGCACTGGCCGAGATGTTCGCCTCGACACCGGCGCTCATCGGTGCCATCCACCTGCCCGCACTGCCTGGCAGCCCGCACTACAAGGGCCGGCCGGTCGACGAGATCTCCGAGTTCGCCCTGGCCGAGGCACACGCCTACATCGACAACGGGTTCGATGGCGTGATCGTCGAGAACCATTGGGACATACCCTTTCTCAAGCCGGGCGAACACGGTTACGAAACCGCGGCCAGCATGGGTGTCGTGACTGCCGCCGTCGTCGGCGATTTCGGCAGCCGCGTCGGCGTGAGCATCCTGTCCAATGCCGGTGAATGCGGCGTGGCCGCAGCGTGGGCGGCAGGCGCAAGCTTCGTCCGGGTCAACCAGTGGGCCAACGCCTACATCGCCAACGAGGGATTCATCGAGGGCCAGGCCGCCAGAACCACGCGCTTCCGGCACCGTATCGGTGCCGACCCCGTCAAGATCTTCGCGGATGTGCACGTCAAACACGGTGCGCACGCGATCGTGGCAGACCGCACCATCGCAGAACAGACCGAGGACGCCGAGTTCTTCGACGCCGATGTCCTCATCGCCACCGGTTCACGCACGGGCGACGCCGCCTCCGTGGACGAGGTCTCGGTGATCAAGAACAACACCACGCTCCCCGTCATCATCGGATCCGGCATCACCGCCGCCAACGTGGGCGAGCTGATGAAGGAATGCGACGGGGCCATCATCGCCTCCTCGGTGAAGGACAACGCCCGCTGGTGGGGTCGCGTCGCAGGCGAGAAGGTCCGCGCCGTCGCCACCGCCGCAGGGAAGTAGCAGATGATCGTCTTCTTCGGCTACGCCAACAACGATGTGACGGTTCACGTTCCCCATGTACCGGTACTCGGAGAGCGGGTGCAGGCAACCGCCATCGACGCCATCGACGGCGGCATGACCGCAAACGCCGCGGTCGCTGCAGCCCGCATGGGTGCCCGCGTCGCCTTCGCCGGCGCAGTCGGCCCCGATGCCAGGTCCAGCGAATTCCTCGCCGGCCTCGAACGCGACGGAGTCGATACCAGCTGGTCACCGCGCGATGCATTTCTCTCCACCGCAGTCGTTCTCATCGCCGACGGTGGCGACCGTTCGATCATCAGCCAGGACGATCCCAACGACACTCGACGCCTGGCCTCCGTCCTGACCACGCTCTCCGCCGACGGCGGACGGCTGTTCGTCGACGGCTACCGAGCGGCGATGCTCCCACCCGAGCTACCCGACAATGTCAGCCTGGCCATCGACCTCGACGGATGCGACGATCGCGATGCCGCATTGCATGCCTTCGCCCTCGCCGATCACGTCATCGTCGGACGCAGCCTGTGGCAGAACAGCTTCGGCATAGACGCCGAACGGTGGTCGACGCTGACCGCCCAGTACGACACCCACCTCGTCGTCACCGACGGCGAACACGGGTGGACGCTGGTGACACCCTCGGGTGAGACGATCACCGAACCCGCTGTACCGGTCGACGTCGTCGACGCCGTCGGCGCCGGAGACTGCTTCTGCGGCACCTACATCGCCTTCATCGACGCAGGCGAACCCCCGGCTCGGGCAGCCCGACTCGCCGGAGTCTCGGCAGCTCTGGCCTGCGCGACCGCCGGACCACGCGGATGCCCCAGCATCACCGAACTGAACAATTTCACCGCCACCCCCGCCACTGTCGACCTTCAGGAGATCCGATGATCAAACGCGCACTCCCCCTCGTTCTCGGTGCAGCACTCGCCCTCACCCTCACGTCCTGCGACTCCGCCTCCACCAGCGACACCACGGGCGGCACCGACTCGGCCGCGTCCTCCATTCCCGGGCCCTCTCGGGTCGCTGACACGTGCGAGGGCAAGACCGGCAGCCTCAAGGTCGGCCTGGTGACGATCAATCTGCAGGCACTGTTCTTCAACCAGATCAACAGCGCTGCACAGAGGGTGGCCGACGAAGCCGGCGTCGACCTCCAGATCATCAGCGGCAACGACGATTCCGTCACGCAGGCCAATGCCTTCGACAACCTCATCGCCTCCGATGTCGACGCCATCATCGTCGCCGCGATCGACACCGACGGCATCAAGCCCTCCGTCGCCAAGGCCGCCGCGGCCGGAATCCCGGTGGTGGCCGTCGATGCCATCGTCGATGCACCTGGTATCTCTACCCAGGTGGGCACTGCGAACGCCGAGGGAGGTGCTCAGATCGGCGACAAGCTGGCCGAGCTCGCGAACGACACCGGGACCGTCGGCATCGTCAGTGCGCTCAACAGCACCATCCAGCTCGAACGCCAGAAAGGCTTCACCGACACCGTCACCGCCGCCGGCATGACCGTGGGAACCGTGGTCGACGGCCGCAACATTCAGGAAAACGCGCAGACCGCAGCGGAGAACCTACTCACCGGCAACCCGGACATGGAGTACGTCTATGCCACCGGCGAACCCGCGCTGATCGGCCTGGTCGCCGCAGTGAACAGCCAGAACGCACAGGACCGAATCAAGGCCGTCGGCTGGGACCTGTCGGATCAGGCCGTCGCTGCACTGCAGGCCGGTTGGCTCGAAGGCGTCGTACAGCAGAACACCTTCGAGTTCGGATACGAAGCAATGAACTCCGCCATCGACCTGAGCTGCGGAGGCACCGTGCCCGCAGACATTCCGGTCCCGACGCAGATAGTCACCCCAGCCAACGTGGGCGACTACATGTACTACCTGGAGAAGTAGCTCTATGGCACAACATGATCCGACCACACCACTGATCGAACTATCGGGAATCACCAAATCGTACGGCCCGGTGAAATCGTTGCAGGGAGTCGATCTTCGGCTCTCCCGCGGCGAAGTACTCGGAGTCGTCGGAGACAACGGCGCCGGCAAGTCGACGCTCATGAAAATCCTTGCCGGCGCCGTTCAACACGACGGTGGTGAGATGCGAGTCAACGGACAACCGGTTCGCTTCTCGACGCCACTGGATGCACAACAGCAGAAGATCGGGATCGTCTATCAGGACCTGGCGTTGTGCGACACCCTCGACGTCGCGAGCAACCTGTTTCTCGGACGGGAACCTCGCAAAGGACCGTTCCTGGACCGTCACGGCATGCACGAACGCGCCGCGAAGATCCTCGCGGACCTGCACGTGAAGGTGAAGTCCACGTACCAGGAGATCGGACAACTCTCGGGCGGACAGCGGCAGACGGTCGCCATAGCCCGCGCCGTGTCGTTCCGGCCCGACGTGTTGATCCTCGACGAACCGACCGCCGCACTGGCCGTCGCCGAAGTGGAATCAGTGCTCAAACTGATCACGGACGTTGCCGCCCAGGGCGTCGGCGTCATTCTGGTGACGCACCGCCTGCAGGATCTGTTCCGAGTCTGCGACCGCATCACCGTCATGTACGAGGGGCAGAGCGTGGACGACGAACCGATCGGGGATCTGAACATCGAGTCGCTCGTCGGCTTGATCACTCGCACTCCGGTTCCCCAGCGTTCACCGTCCACGACGGAAGGCCGACCATGATCACTGTCGACAAGACCGCCCAGCCGAGCGTCACGAAACTCGCTGCGCGGCCCTCACTGTGGCAGCAAACCAACAAGCCGACGCTGGCCATGCTGGCAGTCACGGTGGCGGTCGCCATCGTCTTCTCGGTCACGACGTCGTCGTTCCTGACGTTCACCAACATTTCCAACCTCGCGACGCAGATCGCACCGGTCCTGATCATCGCCGTCGCGATGACGTTCGTGATCACCACCGGCCAGATCGACCTCTCCGTCGGTGCAACAGTCGCCTTCGTCGCCGCAATGAGCGCCGAACTCATCTCTGCCGGCGTCGACTCCTCGGTCGTTTTCGTCGCAGCACCGCTGATGGGCGCGGCATGGGGACTGGTCAACGGTTGGCTCGCGGCGTATCAAGGTATTCCGCCGTTCATCGTCACCCTCGCCACGCTGTCCATCATCCGCGGCATCGCGCTGTATCGAACCGAAGGCTTCTCTGTTCCCATTCCCCCGAGCACTGCCTTCGCGAAACTCGGGACCGCATCCTGGCTGGGATTCTCGGCGAGTGCTTGGGTTGCGCTCGCCGTGGTGATCATCGGCGCAGTCACTCTGGGCCGCACCCGTTTCGGCCGCTACGTCACCGGCATCGGCTCCAACGTCGAGTCCGTTCGACGCTCCGGTGTCAACACCCGCCGAGTGCTGATGATGACGCTGGTGTTCACCGGTCTGGCTGCCGGTATCGCCGGCCTGCTCATCGCCGCGCGGCTCGGATCCGGCTCCGCCAACTCCGCCAACGGTTTCGAACTCACCGTCATCACAGCGGTTGTACTCGGCGGCACCAACCTGTTCGGCGGGCGGGGCACTGTGATCGGTACTGTGATCGGTGCCGTACTCACCGGCATCATCGCCAACGGACTGACCCTGCTGGGTGTCAGCCCCTTCCTGACCCCCATCATCACCGGAATCGTTCTGCTCGTGGCCATCTGGATCAACATGCGTGGGCAGTCGCTGGCGTCGCTGTTCAAGCACCTACAGAACGCACCGGGTAGACAGTGATAGTCCAGACGGTCACCGGATCGGTCGATTCCAGCGAACTGGGGCTGGTTCTGCCGCACGAGCATCTGCACAACGATGCCTCGGTGGCCTACTCCGAATCGCCCGATCCTACGGTGGCGCAGCTACTCTCCGGACCGATCTCGGCCCAGCACGCCTGGCTTCTGCACGACAACCCGTATCACAGCGCAGACAACTGCCGAGTGGACGACGCGGTGGCCGTACTGTCCGACCTGAAAGCGTTCGCCGACAACGGTGGCTCGACGATCGTCGATCTGACACCGCCGGGCATCGGGCGTCGACCCGAGATCTTGGAACGGTACTCCCGCGAATCGGGCGTCCGAGTCGTCATGGGCTCGGGATGGTATCTCGAGCCCACACACCCCGCCGAGGTCGCATCTCTCGGCGTCGACGATCTCGCGTCGGGGCTGATCGCCGAGTTCACCTGCGATGACGGACCGAGACCCGGCGTGATCGGAGAGATCGGGGTCTCGCCCTCGTTCACCACCGCCGAGGCGAAGGCGCTGCGCGCCGCATGCGTCGCCCAACGAGAGGTCGATGTACCCCTGTTCGTTCACCTTCCCGGCTGGCAACGGCGTGGGCACGAGGTGCTCGACATCGTCATAGACGAGATGGGTGTCGAGCCGAGTGCCGTGGTGCTCTGCCACATGGACCCGTCGGGCAATGATCCCGATTACCAATGCGCACTGGGTGATCGCGGGGTGTACCTGGAATTCGACATGATCGGCATGCCCTTCGAGTTCCCCGGCGAGGGGCAGTCTCCCTCGCCCGCCGACACCGCTCTTGCGGTCGCCGGTCTCATCGGCGGAGGTTACCGGCAACAGCTACTCCTCAGTCACGACCTGTTCCTCAAATCGATGCTCCGCGCGTTCGGCGGCAACGGTTTGGCCTACGTACCGGTCTCGTTCGCGGCACGACTGGTGCGCAGCGGAATTGATCCACAGCACGTCTCCTCGCTCATGCGAGACAACCCCAGGTCGCTCTTCGAGAGCGCCGGAAAAGGATAGAGAACCACCATGGGCAAGAAAGTTCTGATCGCCGGTGAAAGCTGGATGACCACCTCGACCCACGTCAAAGGCGTCGACGAATTCACCGTGCATTCCTACGTCGAGGGCGTCGGACCGCTCAAAGATGCTCTGATCTCCCGTGGCCACGAGGTTGTGCACATGCCTGCGCACCTGGTACCGACCCAGTTCCCCGGCAGCGCAGAGGCTTTGGCTGCCTACGACGTCATCGTGCTCTCCGACATCGGAGCCAACTCGATTCAGCTCGCACCCAGCGTCTTCGATCGCTTTCAGGCCGGTGACGATCGACTGGTCGCGCTCCGAGACTGGGTGCACGGCGGCGGTGCGCTGATGATGATCGGCGGATACCTCTCGTTCTCGGGATTCCAGGCCCGAGCAGCGTTTCGACAGACCGCACTCGCGGACGTACTGCCGGTGACGATGCTCGCCGAGGACGATCGCGTGGAGACCCCCGGCGGCATGGTGCCCGTGGTGGTCGATGGCACGCACCCCATCGTGAGTGCAAGCGGTACCGAGTGGCCTGCACTGCTGGGCTACAACAGGGTGATTGCCAAGGAGGGAGTTGCCGTACCCGCCACCATCAACGGTGATCCGCTCGTCGCGGCGGCCTCCTACGGCCAGGGTCGCTCGGCCGTCTTCACCTCCGACTGCTCGCCGCACTGGGCACCGCCGGAGTTCTGCGAGCAGTGGCCTGGATACACCGATCTGTTCGACGGCCTGATCTCGTGGTTGTCCCAGAAATGAGTCGATCCACCGAACTGATTGCGCGGCAACAGCACAACCTCGATGCCGCGCGATCGGTCCGCTTCGTCACCGACTCGATCGACGGCACGTTGAGCGAGGACCACTTTCGGAGATACCTGGTGATCGAGGAAGCGTTCGTGCTCACCGCGGTGCGCATCCTCGGCCTCGTGGTTGCGGAATCGGAATCGCTCGACGAGGCAACCGATCACGTGATGTCGCTGTCGAACCTCGTCGGCGAACAACGCACATACTTCGCCGGGTTGCGTGCACAGTTTCCGTACGACGGTGACGCGCAGACGTTGATCCAGAACTCATCGGTGCTGTCGAACTACGCGCTGGGTCTCGCGCGGCGAGAAGGCAGAGCCGCCGCTCTGGTGGCGATGTTCGCCGCGGAGACCCTGTACTTGTCCTGGTGCCGCACAGCACTGGACAACTCGGTCGATCGCGAACCGGCACTGCAGGAGTGGATCGAAATGCACACCCGCCCCGCCTTCGTGGCGCAGGTCGACGCCCTCGCCCGCGAGGTCGACCTCATGGACGGTGTGGACGATGCAACGCTGGACGAGTGGTTCGCAGGGATGCTGGCCGCCGAGAACGACTTCCACAACACGGTGAGTGGCTGAGGAACTACAGCCGCTCGACGATGGTGGCGTTCGAGAGACCGCCGGCCTCGCACATCACCTGCAATCCGAATCGCTGCTCGCGCTCCGCGAGGGCGTGAACCATCGTCGTCATGATGCGTGCCCCGCTAGCACCCAGGGGATGACCGATGGCGATCGCACCGCCGTTGACGTTCACCTTCGTCAGGTCTGCACCGGTCTCGATTGCCCACGCGATCACCACCGACGCGAACGCCTCGTTGACCTCGAACAGATCGATGTCGGCCATGGTCAATCCGGCTTTGGCGAGCACCTTCTTCGTAGCCGGGATGACTGCGGTGAGCATCATGAGCGGATCGTCACCTGCTACGGCGAAGCTGTGCAGCCTGGCCATCGGGGTGAGGCCCAGTTGTCGCGCCTTGTCGCTGGTGGTGATCATGACTGCCGCGCTACCGTCGTTGATCTGACTTGCATTGCCCGCGGTGATGTTCCAGCCGATCTGCGGGAATCGCGTCGCCATCGCGTCGTCGTAGTAAGCCGGGCGCAAACCGGCCAACGCGTCCAGCGTGGATCCGGTACGGATGCCCTCGTCTCGGTCGAGTCCGTGGATGGCGCTGATTTCGCGCTTGAAGCGTCCCTCTTCGGTGGCTGCCGCGGCCTTCGCGTGACTGGACAGAGCGAACTCGTCCATTTCCGCGCGGCTGATGCCCCACTTCGCGGCGATCAATTCGGCACTGATTCCCTGCGGCACCAGTCCCTCGGGATACCTTTCGGCAAATCCCGCACCTGCAGGATCTTCGGTTCCGATCATATTGGAACCCATCGGGATTCGACTCATCGACTCCGAACCGGCCGCGATCGCCAGATCGTAGGCACCGGAGATCACACCCTGCGCCGCAAAGTGAATCGCCTGCTGACTGCTTCCACACTGACGCTCCACCGTGGTTGCGGGTACCGATTCCGGATATCCCGCCGCGAGGGCTGCGCGCCGAGTCATGTTCGACGCCTGATCCCCTACCGCGGTGACGACTCCGCCGATGACGTCGTCGATCTGGATCGGATCTATTCCGCTGCGCTGCACGACTTCCCGCAAGCTGTGCGCCATCAGGTCCACAGGATGCTCGGGATGCAGAGTGCCGTTCACTTTCCCTCGTCCGACCGGGGTTCTGACTGCCTCGACGATGACTGCGTCTCTCATGACGGCTCCTTGTGGCCGATCGATCCGTTCCTGTCGGATCGCTGACTCCAGCGTAGGAGCTGGCTTTAGTTTTGTAAAGCCAGTATCATCGTGGCATGCCACTCACCATGGACGGCCCACTGTCGGACCTGACCACCTGGACAACGGGCGACCGATGCTCCATTGCCCGCGCGCTGTCGGTTGTCGGAAACCGGTCGACGATGCTCATCCTGCGCGAGGCCTTCTACGGCACAACCCGCTTCGACGAGTTCAGCCGACGCGTCGGCATCACCGACGCCAGCAGTGCAGCCAGACTCAAAGAACTGGTGGATGTGGGAATTTTCGTCAAACAGCCCTACCGACCCGACAAAGGCAGAACGCGCCACGAATACGTTCTGACCACGATGGGCGAGGATCTACTGCCCGTCGTACTGGGCCTGATGCAGTGGGGCGACAAATACCTACAGGACGACCACGGACCACTCGAGGTAGTCGATCCGCAGGGGGACGCCATCCATGTGGCTGTCACCGACGACAGCGGTTCCGAAGTGCCGATGAACGAGCTCCGGGTTCGGATACGCTGAGTCCGTGGCAACGACGCGGTGGATCGGTGCAGCTCTCGGACTGACTCTGGCCGTCGCCTTCTCGTTGTTGTGGCACTTCGCGGCACCTCTCGGCCCGATAGCGACGTCGGTCTCCGACGGCGAAACGTCGAGTCTGTCCATCCTCGGCTATTCGTATGCATTCGCCGAGAGAGGCCCACACTGGCGTGATTCCTCGATGATCATCTCTGCCGTCACACTGTGCTCCGCACTTGTAGCTGCCGAGGCGCGAAACCGGTTCGACTGCAACAACACCGACGCGTCAAACAAACAATGCACGTGGTGGCCCCTGCCGACCTCGGTGGTGCTTGCGATCGCTGTGTGGACCGTTGCCACCATCAACCCGCCAGCGAGCGGCGGCATCGACATGGTTCATCCCGACTCCATCGCTGCCCAGCTGTCTCGGTCTCCAGTGTTCCGCGATTCGAGCACAGTCTTCCTGATCGAATGTCTGACCGTCTCGATCGTGATCGGTGCCGTCTTCGCAGTTGGCCTGCGCGTCGCAGACGGCCACAAGCGATCATGAAGAGAGCGGTCTCACCCGTTCCGCTTGGTATCGGTACCCATCCTGGTCGGCACCGGGCCCGAACTCTGCAACCAAATCCACGTACTCGACCGTCACGTACTGACCGGGGGACAGCGTGCGCAACCCCGATCCCTCGATGCTGGAGTAGAACACCCAACAGCCACCAGGAAGCTCGGGAGCATCGAGAACACCCCAGCCTTCGTCACCGTTGAATTCGCGAACCACCGCCCGTGTCGTCGAGGTGTCCACCGGCTCGGGGATGAACGGCTGAGCATCGTCCGAGGAAACGACATCAGCGATGCTGCCGTCTGGGCCGTAAGTCCACGACGCTCCACGGAACGCAGGCTCTCCAGCGCTTCTGTAGAAGGCCAAGGCGCCCGCGACGGCGACGGCGACGGCCAAAACCGCCAGGACATAGCAACGCCGCCTCGAATACCGATTACCCACCTCCTGACGGTACCTGTACGGACTCCTCGCCAACGAGTACGTCGCTACTGCGGGCGGTGGCGTCGAACATGGATGTTCCGCGAGAAAGCGTCGAACACATCGACAGCATCGCCCGACGCCACCCGGTGACCCGACGGCTCGATCTCGGCGACGGCGGTGGTGTCGGAGATGTTGTGGGAACCGAAGATCCGATCGAATCACTGTGCGCGCGTGCGGCGTCTGCCGTCATCGATCTACTCAACGGGTCTGATCGTGCACGGTTGGCGTTGTGCGACGCTCCGCGATGCGGTCAACTGTTTCTGCAGGATCGGCCTGATCAGCAATGGCGTCGCAGTGCGTGCCGGGAATCGCGCGCGTGCGCGCACGACACCATGCGAAGGAGAAGCGCGGATCATGAACATTTCGATACGGCAGGTGGGCCTCGACTGCTGGACGAAGAACACTCGCGCGCAGTGGAGTTGCGCGCGACTGTTGCGCGATCTACACGACGACCCCGAAGAACCGATCCGAATCTACGCTGATCCTGCGGGCCACCCGTTCTGCATCTTCGTGGGGGCGTGAACGCGCCACATCCACGCCCCTCGTCGCAATCCGCACCGACCGACCGGGGCGTGAAATCCCGACTCACCTGCGCATCGGCCGAGGAGTTGAACTCAGGCCAATTGAACTGTGGCCGTTGCGCGGTGACCGAAGATTCGCTTGCCCTCGAACGTTGCGCCGATCGAGACCACGGCCGTACGGGACTCCTCGTCCTTCGACTTGATCTTGCCGCTGAAGACGATCTCGGCGGGCTTGTGACTGCCGACCGGAATGGGGGTGGTGAAGCGAACCGTGTAGTCCTTCACTGCACCTGGGTCGCCGAGCCACTCGCTGATGAAGCCGCCGCCGACGCCCATCGTGAGCATGCCGTGGGCCAGCACATCCTCGAGGTCGATCAGCTTGGCGAAACCTTCGTTCCAGTGAATCGGGTTCGCGTCACCGGCGACGCCCGCGTAGTTGACGAGATCGCCACGGGTCAGACGTACCGTACGGGTGGGTAGTTCGTCCCCGACATTCACCTCGTCGAACTTGGGCGTCGGCTGACCACGGTATTCCTCCACGATCAACGGCTCGTGTTCCTGCGGAGTGGAGAGTTTGTCGTGCTCGCTGGCATTGGCGACAGCGGCGTCCATCGACGCACCGAACATCACCAGGTTGCGTGCTGCATCGGCGATGGCCGGATCGACTTCACCGGATCGCCCGACGAGCAGGGTGGTGTAGGTGGTCTGCACCAGTTCGTTCTTCTGATTCGACACGACGTTCTTGGTCACCATCATGTCGCGACCCATGACGGTCTTGAACGAATCGAGCGAGACGTCACACGTGAGCTGGTCGCCGGCCAGGATCGGCTTCTGAAACACCAGCACCTGATCGGTCTGCAGAATCTGGCTGAGGTCGTAACCTTCGGCAATGGACTCGAGCAGCTTCTTCTGCGCGAGGGTGCCGACCAGAGACATGAACGTCAGAGGTGCGACGAGAGCGCTGTGCCCCAGCGCAGCCGCAGCGTCGCCGTCCCAATGGGCGGGGTGGAAGTCCTGGACGGCACGGGCGTACTCGCGAATTTTCTCGCGTCCCACCTCGTAGTAGTCCTCGGTGCGGTAGTGATAACCGACCATGCTCCGCGCGTGCTCTGCCGGGTCGAATGCTTCTTCGTCTGCTGCTGCCGCGCCGGACTCCGTTACCTGCTCTGCCACTGTCGTCCCACCATCTCGTCCCCTGATGTTGATCATTACCCGAGCAACCTACCCAACAACGGCGCTGGTTGGGTAGGTTGGGTGTCAGGCTGAACGGTGTCGCGGGGCGTCACGATAGCCCACCATGCCCACCATCGCGCCGTGCTGTGACGGGCCACCGGCCCGACTCATTGCGCCCCGCGGGTGATGTTGTCGCGCAGCGACCGCATCGACGGCCATCAGGGCAGCACCGTGCGCAGTGAGCGACTCCGGGTTGGCAGGTGCGAAGACCGGCAACAGCAGATCGCGACGAAAGAACCGACGAAGCGACGGGAGATTGGCACAGCCACCGACCATCACCAACGCGTTCACAGCGCAGGGCGCGTCGACTATGACGCTGGCTACCCAATCCTCCAACGAGCGGATGCTGCGCTCGAGAATATCGTCGAATGTATTGCGCCACAACCGGACTGGTCCGCCGACGAAGGGCCCTGCCACCTCGGTCACCCGCAGCCTGGACAGCTGCTCACGCGCCGTCCGAACGGCGACCATCAAGTCAGCTCGGGCACGCTCGGATTCCAACTCGTCCGCTCCGTACGTCGAGAGCAGGTAGCGCGAGATCTGCTCATCGCACCCGATGCCTCCGAACAATGTGGTGCGCACCGAGCTGAATACCCTGCCGTTGGCCGGATCTGCGATGGACATCGTCGTGCCGGACGCACCGATGTCACAGATGGCGACGGTACGAGCACCCTCCAGCTGGCCCGTGCCTCGGAGATACCGCAGCTGGGCACCGAGTTCCGACGCGACCAGCAGACGATCGGCCTCGTACATGGAAAATGCGGACGTTCGGCCGCGGGCACCAGGATCGTCGGGTACAGCCAACACGATGTCGGCTCGCTCGACCGACTGATCGCGTGACATCGAATCCACCAGATCGAGGGCCACCTGGAGGTGATCCCCCGGATCGAACGAATGGACGATGTGGGCAGACCGCACGGATTCGTCGATCGCATCGACCGCGACACCTCGGGCAGTGGCAGAACCCACCGAGACACCAAGGACTGTTTTCATGATTCCTCGACTCGATTGGCTACTCCGACCAGCCGATAGTAACCTTCTAACCACCCACAAGACAGCAATCCGTCGATTTTTATGAACTAACGGTTTGTTTTATGAGATCCCACAAGCGGCAGGCCGAAATTCGGTCGAAGTCACGCGACGTGATCGAAGGGATCACGGCGGACGGCCAGTAACGATCCCCAATCCTGCTGGGCCGATGTCATGGCCGCACCTGCCACACCACTGGCCGAGTCCAGACCGCGAGCGGCAGCGACGATGGAACGGGCCGACTGCACCAGCGAAACGTCGAAACGGAAGCTGTGCGCCGCCAACTCGGCGAACGCATCCTCGGGGCTACAGCCACGCAGCGCGATGAGGACACCCACCGCCCTGTCGATGGTCGTGCGGGTCGCCAATTCTGCTGCGGGATTGTCGGTCATCGAATACTCACCGTCTACTGGTCGATGCCTCGATGGTAGCGACGCTCGAGCAGAAGTTCAGATGCCGGAGCTGAATTCACACACCTGTCATATGGCCGACTTGTCCGAGTATCAAAATCGCTTGCTCGCAATGAAATAGACGAATCCGAGTCACTCGACCGGGCCCTCCGACGGTTCCGAGACCGTAGAGGTGGCCTCGGTGGTGGCCGGAACATCGGTGGTCGTCGACGGTGGATCGGTGGTCGGCTCCTCGGTCTCGGGTTCCGGATCGACCGTCGGCGTTTCGGTCTCCTCCGAACCACTACCCGAATCGCCACCACCCGCATCGCCACCACCCGCATCGCCACCGCCCGAGTTGTGACCATCGGAGTTCCCACCGCCCGAACCGCCACTGTCCTCACCGGAGTTGCCGTTGTTCGAGTTGCCGCCGCCGACACCACCACCGGGTTTCCGACCACCACCGGACTGACCACCGTCCGATCCGCCGCCACCGGCCGAAACCTCCTCGGCCGGCGTCGGGACCGGAGCCGCAGGTGGGGCCTCGCTCCACGAGGCCACCGGAACCGGCCCGAACACAGGTGACTCGAACAGCTCCGTCTCGACAGGCGGGATAGTCGACGGGTCTCCAGGCGAATGCACAACACCTGCTACCGCCTGCGTCGACGACGGCGTTATCGCAGTGCTACCGCTCCGCGGAATCGCGCCGACATCGTTGGTGTCCGCGGTGCCGACCACAGAGTTCTCCGCCGGACCGATCGACGTCAGCGCCCAGACCGTCGCACCGCTGAGCGCAGCGAGAACCGCGACGCCCAATCCGATCACCGCCAGCCGCGCTCCGCGTGCAGGTTCAGCCGGAACGGAATCGGTCGAGTCCCCGTCGTCGGTCCACTCGGACGGCGCTACCGCGATACCGATCAGAGCCGCGGCGGTTCCCAGCGGAAGCTCGCCGTCCAACCGCGGATCTCCGGCATCCACGACGAGCACGTCGCTGATCTGATGGGCCGTCAATGCAGCGCGCACGATGCCGCACACCAGCAAGCTGTCGCAGACGATCGCCGAGCGAGCAATGAGTAGGTCCTGCTGCGCGGCCTGCACACGCATGATGCCGAGCATCGTGGTCGCGGCGTCACCGACACCGCCGGGCACCGACGCAACAGCCGCGGTGCGGGCTGCAACCGGTCCGAGTTCGGGCAGGTCGGCCTCGATGAGAACAGCCGAAATCTCGTCGACACCCACGTGTACGCCGAGTGCAATGGACATATGCGTCGACTCCCCCGAATCCGATTCGGACCGAGAGTACACTTCGAGCGCCGAATCGGGCGATCGAACTGTTTTCGGCGTCAGAACTCGAGGTTGCCGGCCTGCTCTCGGGCAGACTCGGCGGCGCGGCGCTCGCGCTCGAAGAGCAGACCGAAGGTGAATCCGTTCTCACCAGCCGTCGAACCGGCCCGCGCGCCGAGCCTGCGCACGATGTCCGCTGCGATCACCGCATCCTGATGCTCGCCGAGAACTTCCTGAATTGTTCTGTAACGCTTGATGTTCGCCTTCGAGACCTTCTTGTCCACGGCCGGGTCGACCAATTCGGCGGCATATCTGGCCCGCTTGGATGCCTTCCTGGCACGATGCAACGCCTCGTCGTCGGTGCCGCGCACCGCGCGTCGAGTGCGATCGATCGCCTTCTTGCCTGCCTTCCGCGCGAGGTTGACCAACACCTTCTCACTGACCTCACCGTCGATCGGTAGCCCACGCGACCATGCCGACAACATCGTCAGCAACGCGAGATAGCGGTCTCCGTCGAGTTCGGCCATCGCCGATTCGCGATAGCGAATCTGTTCGGCCAACAGATCGTTCTCGATACGTGCGGCCACCGGCCCCAGCACCCATTCGGGTGGAAGTTCGCGCAGCGCGGCCGCGAACCGAGCGCGCTGCACCTGGCGGTCTCGAACCTCGCCGAGAATATTTGCGTACCAAGATAGTTCGCTCTCCAGATGAGCTGCTGACTCGTCCTCGAACAGGCTTCCGAAGACCCGAAGAGTGCTGCGGTACCGCCGGATGGCCACCCTCGTCGAATGGATCGGATCCAGCCCTCGGCGCAGATACACATCGCCCGCGACGATCGCCTGCACCTGCTCGTCGAGGTAATCCGTCAGCAACCGCACACCGGCAGCGGCCGGAATCTCACGCACTACCGAGAGCGCGCGGTGCAATTTCGAGGGATGCGCCGATGGGCGAGCCCCGGCGGCACGCAATACTTTGCCCGCCTTCTTCAGAAACGACTCCGAGCCGGCCAGGCCGAGTTCGACTTCGACCTCCCGCCACCGCGGCCCCGTCGCACCACCGATCAGTACCACCGACACCTCGTCATCGGCGATCTCCGCGACCACGCCGCCATCGGCATCCGACACGGTATGCACCATGCGACGCGTCGTCAGGGTCGCGACCGCGGACAACGCACCGCCGATCACCGCGCCGCGAAGCACCTCGATCAGCTCGTCCGGCACTGCAGTGTGCAGACCGCTGCCGAGAGGAAGTCGAATCTCCGTTCGCGCCTTGTCGGCCGGAACCTTTGCGTGCCAGCCGTTGTCGGCATCCCCGGTGCGTCGTCGCACGGTGATTCCTCGGCGCAACAGATCCTGCCCGGTCGTATCGAAGTACTCGCTGACGAGGTGGGTTTCGCTCGTCACCACTGCGCCGTCGGCGGGCACCAGCGACGTGAGCGAGGGCAACTGGAAATCTTCGTCGACGTCGAATTTGTCTTCGCGCTCGGTCTGAATCGACTCCATACCGACTATCCTGCCTCGAGCACCGGTGCCGATGGTGTCGGAAACCCGCAGACCGCTCAGCCCCCAGGCAGACCCAGTTTCGGGAACGGGAAGTCGAACGTCCGAGTGGGTCGTGTGGTGGTCGTCGATCGTGTCGTCGTTGTCGTTGTCGGCTCGGGCGTGGTGGACGGAGCCGTCGTGGTCTGGACCGAGGTCGTGGTGGACGGAGCGCGCGTGGTGGTAGGCGACGACTCCGTCGTCGGCACTGTTGTGGCCGGCCCTGGGGCGGACCTCTCGCGAACCGTCGAATCGTCTCTCCCCGAGGGTGAGCCGGACGGCGTGAGAGGCAGCGGCGAGGTAGTGGTGGCCATATCGGTCACCGTGGTGGCCACCGGAGAGGGCGCGGGGCGATCGTCCGACGTGGGGGCAGCCGTCACGGTCGGGGCCGGCAACGAGGACTCCTCTGGACCGGCTGGCGAACCGTCCGCAGCAGGCACCACCGACTGGGAGCGAGTGGCCTGTGTGGACGGGGTCGGGCTGCTCACCACGGGTGACGCGTCCTCGCCGGTGCTCCGCGCCGCGGCAGCAGCGACAGTTCCGGCTGCGCAGAGAACAACCAATGCGGCCAGAGCACGACCGAGATGCCGCGACTTGTGTGCCCGTGCCATGCGCGTGGCCGAGGTTCCGCTGTGCCGCGGGCGCTTGGAGGCCACCGCACTCGCGGTGACAACCGCGGACACATCGGCATCATGCCCGACGGCCGCGATCTGCTCGGTGCGCGCGTCGTCGGTCGACGGCGCAGGCCGGACGCCCAGCATCCGAGCGATCCCAGCAGCACCACGCGCCGCCAACAATTCCGGCTGTTCGGGCACGTAGACCGGTATCGAGACCGCGTCGAACAGTACTTTCCGGACGATCTGCATGTTGGCACCACCACCCACGGCAACGATGGCGTCGACATGTGCGCCGCGTGCTCGGACCTCGTCGAGCACATCGACGGCCATCGAGACGGCCCGGTGTACGGCGTCGCCGATGAGCTCGTCGAGATTGCCACGCCACAAAGAGGCGCGTCCGCCGACGAACGGCCCCCGCACAGAGACACTGCGGAGCAGAGAAAGTTCGTGTTTGCCGACTCGAACGTCCGACACGAGCCGACGGCGCGCGTCCACCGTCAGCGCCTCGGCCGCACCGAACATGCCGATCAGGTGATCTCGCAGCAGCCGATCGCATTCGTCACCGCTGAGTTCACCGGTGCGTCGCGAGGCGAGAACCCGACCGCTGCCCACCTCCACCACGGATACCGAGGTACCGGACGCGCCCACGTCGAACAGTGCCACGCAGAACTCACCGGCCAGCACGCCCGTCTGCTCGAGCGCGACCAATTGGGCACCGAGCTCCGAAACGAGCACGACGCCGTCCGAAAAATCCTGGTCGTATGCCGTCCTCGGCTCGCTTTCGCGCAGCGCGAGTACCGGATAGAAGTGTGCAGAGGCATACTCGTTCGCCAGGTTGTGCACCGAGGTGATGACGGAGTCCCAGGGATCGGGCGCAAGACCGTTGGGTGCAGGCTGCAACGACACTGGTTCGTGCACTTCCAGGACCGCGCCGGAGTGAGCGTCGTCGCTGATCACGCTACGAACACCGCTCGATCCCAACGACGCACCGAGTACGGATGCACCGGTAACCGCGGACATGAGAAATCCTCGCTCTGGTCGACCCCAACCCACGCTGGACGTCCCAGAGTACCGCTACAACCGTCTATCAATCATGTTTTCTCGACAAAAACAAACCATGAGACCAGTTAATCGACGCTGGACCGTATGAAGTTCAGGTATGCCTTCGACGGCGTCGGGCCGCGCTGCCCCTGGTACTTCGAGCCGACGGCAGAGCTGCCGTAGGGATTCTCGGCTGGTGACGAAAGCCGGAACAGACACAGTTGGCCGATCTTCATTCCCGGCCACAGCGTGATCGGGAGATTGGCGACGTTGGACAACTCCAATGTGATGTGGCCACTGAAGCCGGGATCGATGAAGCCCGCCGTCGAGTGAGTGAGCAAGCCCAGCCGTCCGAGCGAACTCTTTCCTTCCAGTCGACCGGCCAGGTAATCCGGCAATGTCGTCAACTCCAGCGTGGAGCCGAGCACGAACTCACCCGGGTGCAGAACGAACGGCTCACCGGCCGCGGGCTCGACCAGCGACGTCAACTCGTCCTGCTGCAACGCCGGATCGATGTGCGTGTACCGAGTGTTGTTGAACACACGGAAGAGCTTGTCGAGCCGCACATCGACACTCGACGGCTGAACCATCGACGGGTCGAAAGGTTCGATCCCCAGGTTGCCCTGGGTCACTTCGGCACGGATATCACGGTCGGAGAGCAGCACCACTGCAGGCTACTGGTCCGCCACCGCCTCCCGCGACACACCCGAGCCCCTGAGTCGAGGGAGCGCTCGACAAAAGAAAAGCCGGACAATCGAGCGGTACCACCTTTCACATTCGGGCAACTCCTAAAAGGAAGAGTGAAATGAGAATTCCGTTCGACGTTCCGTCGTACCTGGATCATCGATCCCAGTGCCGCATTGTTGCGACCACACCAGAAGAAAATCCGGTGCTGTGGAACCAATTTCTCGACGGCGCGCAAGAAAGTTATACGCGACACGGTGTCACCGCGGCACTGGAAATATCGGCAATCCGGGACGGACACACCACCCGACTGTTCTTCGCGGCACTCGATCACTCCGGGACGATACTCGGCGGGGTGCGCGTGCAAGGCCCGTATTCCTCAGTCGATCAGGCACACGCGCTCGTCGAATTCGACGAACATCCCCACGGTCGACGCCACGTCCACGCCATGCTCGACGAGCGCATCGACCACGGAGTCGTCGAACTCAAATCGGCGTGGGTCGCTCCCAACGCACCCCGCGGTCGCGCGATCACCGCGATGATCGCCGAATCTCCCGCATACAGCACGGCTCTGCTCGGCGCGCGGTATGCACTGGCCACGGCGGCCTCCCACGTTCGCGCTGCCTGGCTGGAGACCGGCGCAGTCATCGCCACACAGATCGAACCGATCCCCTACCCCGACGAGCGGTACCGAACAGAGGTGTTCTGGTGGGACAGGAAAACTCTCGCCTTCGAGGCCGAACTCGCCACCTGGCGTCGGATGCGGCGCAACACCGCCTCACTGCTCGCCCACCATCGATCGGCAATCGTGCTCCCGCAGGCGGTGGCCTCATGAGCGAGAAAACCACGATCGATCACCAGTGGCAGCCTGTGATCTTCGACGAGACGGACACCACACAGCGATGCGCACTCGAGGAACTCAGGCGCGACACGAGCCTGACATTCCTCGACGAGCGTGAGACACAAAGAAATGGACTCCGGGATCTCCTGCCCAGCCCAGAGCAGAGCCTCCTCGACGAAACGGACCGTTGGATCTATTTTCCCTGGCGAAAAACAGTCGTCGCCGTGCTCGGGCCTCGCTCGTTCAGACACCTGAGACTCGACAGAAACAGAAACAAGATAACGCTGGACGAACAGAATAATTTGGGAGATCTCACGATAGGAATCATCGGCCTGAGCGTCGGGCATGCCATTGCCCACACGTTGGCACTCGAAGGAATCTGCGGGACGCTCCGACTGGCAGATTTCGACGAGATAGAACTGTCCAACCTCAATAGAATTCCGGCCTCGATCCTCGATCTCGGCGTCAACAAAGCGATCGTCGCCGCCAGACGCATTGCCGAAATCGATCCCTATCTACGGGTGGAGGTCGTCGAGGAAGGGCTCACCGAGAACACCGTCGCCGAATTCTTCGACGGCCTCGACCTGCTGGTGGAGGAGTGCGACTCACTCGACGTCAAGGTCCTTGCCCGCGAAGAAGCCAGGTCGCGTCGAATCCCGGTGCTGATGGAGACCTCCGACCGCGGGCTACTGGACGTCGAACGCTTCGACCTCGAGCCCGACCGACCGGTGTTCCACGGCATACTCGGAGAGATCGACTTCTCGAGCCTGCGCGGACTCGGCACACGCGAGAAGATCCCGATCGTGCTCGACCAGCTCGACGCCGCACTGCTCTCGGCCCGCATGGCCGCCTCGATGGTGGAGGTGGGCGAGACGATCGAAACGTGGCCCCAGCTCGGCGGCGACGTTCAACTCGGTGGTGCCACCATCGCTGCTGCCGTTCGACGCCTCGGCACGGGAGCGCACCTGCCGTCCGGGCGGATTCGCATCGATCTCGACACCCACCTCGATGCGCTCGCGACGCCTGCACCGACACGGCGGACGGAACCGGCTCCGCCCGAGCCCTCGGCCGCTGTTCGGCCGAGCTTCGTCGATCCCGACGCACTCGTTCTCCACGCCGCCCAGCGCGCGCCGTCCGGCGGGAACAGTCAACCGTGGACGATCGAGATCGTTGGACGCACCGTCAGGATCGGCGTCGACACATCCCGCACCTCGACGCTCGACATCGCCTACCGAGGTAGTTACGTCGCGGTGGGCGCTGCAGCCTTCAATGCGCGGGTGGCAGCGACCGCTCAGGGCAGATTCGACAGCGCCGAGATCACCGAGCGCGGAGTCGACATCTCGCTGGGTGACGGGCAACCAGGCCCGATCACCGACCGAGGTCTGCTCGACGGCGTCCTCGGCCGCTGCACCAACCGGGAACTGGGCACCGGCGAGCCGCTCGGTACAGACGTCGTCGCCGACCTCGTCGCTGCGGCTGCGGCCGAAGGCGGGCGGCTGGTGTTGCTGAGCGCGCGCGAGGCGTTGGCAGAGGCGGCCGAGATCCTCGGCGAGGCCGACCGCATCCGGTATCTCACCCCGCAACTGCACCGGGAAATGTTCTCCGAGTTGCGCTGGCCAGGCGACCGCGATCCCGATCAGGGGATCGAGGTGTCCAGCTTGGGGATCGACGACGCGGATCTGTCCAAGCTCGAGATCGTCAAACGGCCGGAGGTCATGGCACTGGTCGATGCCTGGAACGTCGGTGCGGCATTGGGCAGCGACATGCGTGATCGGGTGCTGTCGAGTTCGGCACTGGCCGTGGTCGTCGTTCCCGGATCGACTGCAGAACATTACATTCGGGGCGGATATGCAACGGAGAACGTATGGGTAACTGCACATTTGCACGGTGTGGCCGTGCAGCCGGTTTCGCCGGCGTTCATCTACGCCCGCACTCCTGAGGAACACCGACAACTGTCCGTTCATCACGCAGAAGCGTTGCAGCAGTTGACATCGAGGTTTCGTACGCTCTTCGACCTGAGCGAATCGGAATCGGTCGCGCTGGTGTTGCGGCTCAGTTGCGCCCCGAAAACCGGGATATACAGTCGCAGACTGCCTGTTTCGGCACCCGGATCGGGGTAGAGTCCGGCAAAGACCAGGGGGAACAGTCCTGCCTTGTGTCTGCGAAGAGGCGGGAGTGAGGCACTGCAGAACACACGGACGCTCGAGGTCCTCGTCACCGGCGTCGCAACCGAACTCATGGGAGTCGATGCGGCGACGGTGCGCGAGGCCTACGAATCCGTGCTGCGTCAACTCGTGGACCACCTCGGCATCGACTTCAGCTTCCTCCGACACAACGACTTCGAAGCCAGGGCCACTCTGCTGACCGCAGAATGGCCACCTCGATTGAGCGTGCCGGATCCGGACCCGTTGGCCGTGGTCAAGTTCGAAGACGCCGACTCGGTGTTCAAACTGGCCGAAACACTGACCGAACCGGCAGTGTTTCGGCCGAACCCGGAACAGGAAGGTTACCGCCTTCGCGTCGAGCAGGGCTCGGGACTGTCCGCGACGTCGATGTCGGTGGTGCCGCTACTGCACTCGGGCCGAACCACCGGAATCCTGGGTTTGATCAAAGTGGGCGACCGAAGTTGGTCCGAGGAAGAACTCAACGCCCTCAAAGCAATTGCGGCGCTGCTCTCACAGTTGCAGTCACGGGTGATCGCCGAGGAACAACTGCGGTTCGCTGCCCTGCACGACGATTTGACCCAGCTACCGAACCGCACTGCCCTCACCCAACACATCCACAACCGACTCGACGTGTCCATGCCCGGCCCTGTCGCCGTGATGCATATCGACCTCGACCGCCTCAAAGCCCTCAACGACTTTCTCGGACACGCTGCCGGGGACCGTTTCCTGAAGACCATCGCCGATCGGTTACGGACCTTCGTCGGCACTACGGCAGGCATCGTCGCCCGACTGAGCGGCGACGAATTCGTCGTCGTACTCGCCGGGCCGTGCTCGGCCCGCGTCGCGACACACCACGCCGAAGTGATCGCCGACGCCATCACCGCCCCCGTCACCCTCGGAGTAGAACGGATCAGCCGCAGCGCAAGCATCGGCCTCGCCTTCGGCGAACCTGGCAGACACACTGCGGAATTGCTTCTGCGGCAGGCCGATCAAGCGGCATTGGTGGCCAAGCGCGCAGGTGGCCACGATATCGCCCTGTTCACCGACGAGATGCACGCCGATTCCAGACTTCGCAACGACGTCGAAATCCACCTACGCGACGCCATCGCAGGCAACTCGCTGACGCTGTACTTCCAGCCCGAGGTGGACCTCGTCTCCGGACGTGTCACCGCGGTCGAAGCGCTGGTTCGGTGGCAGCACCCCACCCGCGGCCTCCTACCCCCGTCCGCATTCATCCCGGTGGCCGAGGAGACGAACCTCGCAGGCGAGCTCGGCCGCTGGGTCCTCGACCGCGCCTGCCGCACGCTCGCCGACTGGCAACGAGAAATACCCGAACTCGACATCTCGATGCGCGTCAACATCTCGCCCGTGCAACTGGTGACCAACGGCTTCGTCGCCACCGTCGCTCGAGCACTGACAGAGTTCTCGATAACCGGTCGACGACTGTGCCTGGAGATCACCGAAGTAGCAGTGGTGCAAGATCTTTCGCGAACCAGGGTGACGCTTCGCGAACTTCGCGAACTCGGCGTGCAAGTAGCCATCGACGACTTCGGCACCGGATACAGCTCACTGTCGCATCTGAAAGAACTACCCGTCGACGCACTCAAGATCGACCGCGCCTTCGTCGCCGAACTCGGCAACGGAGCCACCGGCGACCTCGCCATCGTCCAGTCCATCATCGGCCTCGCCGACGCCTTCGGACTGAACATCATCGCCGAAGGCGTCGAAACTCAGAGCGCCAGACAGACCCTCATCGAACTGGGCTGCACCCGCGCACAGGGATTCCTGTTCTCCAAACCAGTATCAACCGACGCCGCCCTGGCGATACTGCACGGCGTGCGCATCGACATCTGAGCGCCCTGCTAATCTGAACACCGCTTCACACGCCGGTGTAGTTCATTGGTAGAACGCGACCTTCCCAAGGTTGAGAGGCGGGTTCGATTCCCGTCACCGGCTCCACCGCCCCGCCCACGCGGGCCGCCCCTCCTGGCATCCCCTACCGGCATCCTTCCGCCGGCACCCTTCTGCGGCGCCGCCGCGTCCGCCACGCCCGGATCACGAACACCCTGCCGTCACTGTGGTCACTCCTGAAACAAACCGACCACCGACGAATTTCGGTCGATACCCTTGCTACCGACCAGTAGTGCAGACAAATTCATTCATTGTATTCGCAAGAATTCCTGCATTTGAGAAGAAACTTCTGTCGCCTTCTTTGTCGTGCTACAAAACATTTGTCGACATTTGTTCACACGACATATGACCTGACAGGAACCCCCTCATGCGATCTTTGATGACAATTATTGCGGTCACGCTGACAACGATGGCCGTTGCCGTTTCGTCAGCTACCGCAGCGCCCGCACTCGCAGCACCCCCGAGAACCCAAGCCGGGACACTCCTGTGGGAAGACCAGTTCAACGGCTACGGAGGCCCAGACCCCTCGAAGTGGGGGTTCCAGACCGGACGCTGGGGCGCGACTTCTGGTGAGCAGCAGTACTATACGAATTCTTGGAACAATGCCAATCAGTTCAACGGAACTCTGAACATCACCGCACGCCGCGAAACTCCACCGGATCGCAAAAGGGCACCGTACAACTTCACCAGCGCCCGCGTGGTCAGTATGGGCAAGCAGTCGGTGAGCCCACCCGTTCGCATCGAGGCCTCGATCAAAATGCCGAGCGCCCAGGGCCTGTTACCCGCATTCTGGACCCTCGGCCTCCAACCCGGCGGCGAATATTCGTGGCCGAGCCAAGGCGAGATCGACGCAGTCGAAATTCCGGGCACGAACGGTCCGTCATTCAATTTGCACGGTCCGTCGAAGTGGAATCCGAATCAAGATGTCAAGACCGGCGGTGGAATGGGCCCGGTCGGCAATGGGTTCCACACCTACCGAATCGACTGGTTGCCCACGAGCATCACCTGGTTCGTCGACGGAATTGCGCGTTACTCCCTGACTCAGGCGCAGTACGAGGCAAAAGGCGGGAATTGGAAGGCATTCTCGGGCGCCTGGCCGCATTACATCCTGCTCAATGTCGCCGTAGGCAACAACTGGGTCGGCAAGACCCTGAACAGCACGCCGTATCCACAGACGATGAGTGTCGACTGGTTGCGTGTGAGCCGGCTCTGACCTGCACGTCGGCCCGCACTCGAACGAGGGGCTCAGCCGCGCCGGCTGAGCCCCTCGGCATGTGCGGCCGCCGCCATTACGTTCGGCACGGTTTGAGCCCGAAAACCACTATTGTGACTTTTATCAATAGAACCGATGTCATGCAGGGATATTTCACAGTTTCAGGAATATGGTCGACGCATGCGCAGACCACGGTGGAGTCTGATAGCCCTTCTTGTCGCAGCTACTCCTGCCCTGTTCGCACCGGTGGCACACGCCTCACCACTGATGCCCATCGCCGCGGCCCCCACACAACCCGATCACGCGGACGCCATCCGCTACGCAGCAACCAACCGTGACGCCGCTCCTCCCGGATCCAACGACATGAGCTGCACTCCCACTGCCGCACACCCCAACCCCGTTGTCCTGGTGCACGGCACCGACTCCACCGCATACTCCGACTGGGCCGGATTCTCACCGATACTCCGAGCAGCCGGGTTCTGCGTGTTCGCCATCAACTACGGAACGTCTCCGGACGGGACGAGCAACGGTTACGGGGCAATCGAAGACAGTGCAGCACAACTGAAATCGATCACCCGATCCATCCTCGACGAGACCGGTGCCGCGGCCGTCGACGTCGTCGGATATTCACAGGGCGCTGCCGTCGCTCGATACTTCGTCAACCGGCTCGGCGGAAACCGCATGGTGGATCGCTGGGTGGGCATCGCGTCGCCGACCTACGGTGGCACCATGTACGGAGTGGCCCCGCTCGTGCAGGCCGTACCCGGCGGAACCGGCTTGGTGGCAGGCGAATTCGGAACCGGTTTGGCACAGCTGATGGCCGGATCCGACTTTCTCGAGCGGCTCAACGCGGGCGGCGACACCGTGCCGGGCGTCGAGTACACATCCATCGCGACCAAGGTGGACGAAGTCATTCAGCCGTACACCAACGCGCTGCTTCGCGACCCGGGCGCACACAACATCGTGGTGCAGGACGTGTGTCCGCGTACAGAGGTCGCGCACTTCACCTTCACCTACGATCCCACTGCGCTGCGCCTGGCCCTCAACGCCCTCGACCCTGCGAATGCGCGTCCTCCGAACTGTGTGCCGGTGCCGCTCGGGGCCGGGATCCTCGACGTCGTCCTCGCCAGCAATTGACCCTCAGGTCAGCAGTTGGTGCGCCCGGAGCCCCACGTACAGCTCTGCCACCTGCGCGGGATCGCGAAAATCGCGTCCGGTCAACTCCGCGATTCGGCGAAGCCGATACAACACCGTATTCCGGTGGTAGTGCAACGATTCGGCAGCCGCCTTGGTAGAACCGCCGCAGGAAAACCACGCGTCCAGCGTGGCCAGGAGGCTCTGGCGCTCAGGCCGCGGCAGGGTCAACAGATCGCCGAGTATCTGGCGAGAGGCGATGCGGCCGGACTGTGGGTCGCGCACCAACAACAGTGGCACCGGTACAGAGTCGTATCGCACCGGCATCGAGGGGGATGAATCGAGCGAACTGCACTGACGCGCCAACCGCGCCTGACCCACCGCATCGCCGATACCCGACGGCGACCGAAAGATCGAGCTCACCCCTACTCGCCCCGGACACAACTCACTCAAAGTATCCAGCGCGGAGTCGAGCTCCGATTCGGTTGCGGCGCAGATCAACCCGACACTGCCGTCCACTTCTGCATCCCACACCGATTCGGTGCCGTCCGCGCGAAGCCGGGCAATCAGCCCGTCGATCGACGCTGCCGTGGCCAGCGGCTCCTGCGAGACCACCGCGAAGTATCCGTGGTCTGGAATACGAAATGCCCGTAGCGCGTCCGCTGCCGCTGTCGGGTTCGCCGCGTGATCGGCGAAGAGCACGCGGATCAGCCGTCCGCGGGCTTCGGCGCTTTCGCGGGCACGCACGTCGGCACTTTCGCGATAGGCCTCGGCGGCCTCGTCCGAATACACGTCGACCAAAGCCCACACCTGGGCAGCCATATCGAGCAATGCGTGGCTCGCACGGCCGTCCGAGCGCACCATCAGCTCGTCCCACACCAACCTGCCACCGAGTCGAAACGCATGAAGCAGGGCCGCCAGCGGCACTCCCTGCTCGGCCTTGAGCCGGCCGGCTGCCTGTGCAGACTCGAGCCGGATGGGCGCGCGACCGGACAACTTGCCCAACATCGACGCCAGATTGCTCCGCGACGCCTCGTGCAGTTGCTCGGGGGTGAGCAGAGTGGATTCGAGATACGCGTGCTCGGCCCCGAGTATCCGTCGCACCAGCTCGGTTGCCAGGTCGTCGACCTCGTCGAGCATCGCCGCCGCCAGATCGGTCGGTGAGGGATGCAGCTCGAACTCGGTAGCAGTCATGCCCGAACTCTAACCGCTCCGATGTTAGCCACGCCACATCGAAACTGTGCACCGGCACAAATCACCCCGCCCGATTGAGAGCAGCCGCCCATAGCCCCGGGCCCTCGAATGCGACGACAATCACACTTCTAGCCGTGTACCCGAACGACGAGTGGAGCCGAGAAGTTGACCAGCGAAGCCACCCCACGCCTACAGCCCGCAACGAACACCGAGTTCGACCCGGCGTCGGTAGACGCCGCCCTGGCCGACCTGGCTCAGGGCGAGACGACCTGGGGGCGGCTCTCCTTGGCCGAGCGCCGGGCCCTGCTCGAACGCATGCACGCACTGACCTCGACGCACGCGCAAGAATGGGTCGACGCGGCCATCTCGATCAAGGGACTCGATCCCTCCTCCAGCCTCGTCGGTGAAGAGTGGTTGTCCGGTCCGTACTCCTTCCTGGGCGGACTCGCCACCGTCGCGCACTCGCTCGCTGCCCTCGAAGCCGGCAAGAGCCCACTCGCCGACGCGAAGTTCGGCACCGCCCCCGGTGGACGCACCACCGTGTCGGTATTGCCGCTCAACAACTTCGAGCGGCTGCTCCTGAGCGGCTTCAGCGCCGAGGTGTGGCTCGAGCCCGGCATCGACGGTGCAACTGCACAGCGCACCGCAGGCCTCGCCCAACTCGACCCCACTCGAACCGCGGGCATCGGGGTAGTGCTCGGAGCGGGAAACATCACCTCGATCGCACCACTGGACGCGTTGTACGAACTGATCGCCTTCAACCGCGTCGTCGCACTCAAGCTCAATCCGATCATGGACCCGCTGATGCCGGTCTTCGAGAAAGTGCTCGCACCGCTCGTCGAGATCGGTGCACTGCGGCTACTGAGCGGTGGAGCCGACGTGGGAACGTACCTGGTCAATCACGATCGCGTCGACCACGTCCATATGACCGGTAGCTCCATCACGCACGACGCCATCGTCTTCGGTCGGGGGGCCGACGGCCTCGCCCGCAAGGCTGCCAACGACCCGATTCTCACCAAAGAGATCTCGAGCGAACTCGGTGGCGTCTCGCCTACGATCGTGCTGCCCGGGCAGTGGAGCCGCGCCGATATTCTGTTCCAGGCCGAACACGTCGCCACCCAGCGCTTGCACAACAGCGGATACAACTGTGTCGCTTCACAGGTGGTGGTCCTGTCCTCCGAGTGGAAACAGCGCGACGAGTTCATCGCCGCGTTGCGCGCCGCACTCGACCGCGCACCCGGACGCACTCCCTACTATCCCGGCAGCGACCAACGCGTGTCCGACGCCACCGCCTGCTATCCGGCCGCCGAACGACTCGGCGACGGTGGTGGCCGCGTGCTCATCACTGATCTGAACCCGGGCGAATACGCACCCCTGCTTCGAACCGAGTACTTCGCGCCGGTCATGGGAGTTATCGAATTGCCCTACAGCGGAGCCGAATTCGCCGCCAAGGCCACTGAGACCGCCAACGAGGACTTCGCGGGAACGCTCGGCATCAACATCATCGGCACCCCGAGCACCATCAAGGAGCTCGGAGGCAAGTTCGACACCATGCTCGCCGAGCTGCGTTACGGCACCATCGCCGTCAACGCCTGGACCGCACTCGGTTTCCTCACCGCGGCCGCCACCTGGGGTGCCTACCCTGGCCACACGATCGACGATGTGCAGAGCGGTATCGGCATCGTGCACAACGCATTGCTCATCGACGGAGCCGAACGGACGGTGGTGCGCGGACCGTTCCGACCCCTCTCGCGCTCCCTGATCAACGGCGAGATGTCCATCTCCCCCAAGCCCCCGTGGTTCGTGACGAACAAAACCGCGGCTTCAACCGGCAAGCTGCTCACCGCCTTCGCAGGGGCACCATCCTGGACCAAACTGCCCGCAATCTTCGCCTCTGCCATTCGCGGCTGACCACCACTCGAGAGCGATCGAAGGGACATGATGAGCACAGCGAACAAGACCGTCGACTACATCGTGGTCGGTGCAGGTTCCTCAGGAGCCGTGGTGGCCAACCGCCTCAGTGCCGATCCACGAAACGAGGTGGTCCTGCTCGAAGCGGGACCTGAGGACAAGAACAAGTTCGCCCACATACCGGCGGCATTCTCCAAACTCTTTCGTAGCGAGGTGGATTGGGACTACCTCTCGGAGCCGCAACCCGAACTGCGCGATCGCAGCATCTACTGGCCGCGCGGCAAGATGCTCGGCGGATCCTCATCGATGAACGCCATGATGTGGGTGCGAGGTTTCGCCGCCGACTACGACGAGTGGGCCGCACAGACCGACGACTCGTGGGCGTTCGAGAACGTGGTCGGATACTTCCGCAAGATCGAGAACATCGAGGGCACAACCGAACTCGATGCAGGAACCGACGGCCCGCTCGTCGTCTCCCACCAGCGCAGCCCCCGAGCTCTGACATCGTCGTTCCTCTCCGGAGTCGAAGAGGCCGGCTACCCGGTGGAAACGGCCAACCTTCCCGAGCCGAAGGGCTTCAGCCGCACCGTGGTCAATCAGAAGCGCGGAGCGCGATGGAGCACCGCGGACGCATACCTGCGGCCGGCGAAGAAGCGGAAGAACCTGACCATCCTCACCGAAGCACAGGCGACGAAGGTGATCTTCGAGGGCAAGGCCGCCGTGGGAGTCGAATACACCTCCGGCGGAACCACCCACACCGTGCGGGCACACAAGGAAGTAATCCTCTCCGGAGGAGCGGTCAACACCCCGCAACTGATGATGCTCTCGGGCATAGGCGACCAGGAACACCTCCGATCCCACGGCATCACCGTCCAGCACCACGCGCCCGGCGTCGGGCAGAACCTCCTCGATCATCTCGCTGCACTCATCGGCTGGAAGACCGAATCGGACTCCCTCTTCCACGCCGAGAAGATTCCCGAGCTGCTGAACTACCTCGCCCGGCGACGCGGCATGCTCACCTCCAACGTCGCCGAGGCCTACGGATTCATCAAGAGCCGCGAAGACCTTGCCCTACCCGACGTCGAACTCATCTTCGGCCCGGCCCCATTCTTCGACGAGGGACTCATCGCCGCAGACGCTCACGCAGCCGTCATCGGTGCGGTACTGCTCAAGCCCGAGAGCCGCGGCGAGATCACCCTCCGCTCCGCCGACCCCATGGCCAAACCCGTCGTGCAGCCGCGCTACCTCAGCGACCCCGACGGTGCCGACCGCCGAGCCATGCTCGAAGGACTACGGGCGTGCGTCGCGATCTCCGAGACACCCTCGCTGAAGGGAATGCTCGGTGACATCGTCCGACCCAGGGTGCCGTCGAACATCTCCCCGGCAGACCTGCTCACCGAGGCACTGGAACAGAACGCCCACACGCTCTACCACCCGGTGGGCACCGCACGCATGGGCAGCGACGCCAACAGCGTCGTCGACCCCGAACTGCGAGTGCGAGGCGTCGAACGCCTGCGTGTCGCCGACGCGTCGGTCATGCCGAGCATCATCCGCGGCCATACTCACGCACCCTCGGTACTCATCGGAGAGAGGGCAGCCGATCTGATTCTTCGGTGACCGCCGTGGGCCATTCGGTTTGACAGTCCGATTTGCCGGGTAACAGGTCTGCACGCTCCCTTGAGCGGTTCGAGACGGAACCAATCCGCTCGGCAAGCAGCGCCGAATGACCCACAACGCTCGAGAGACGAGCACGGAAGGTTGACCGACATGTTCACAGTTCGTAAAGCTTTGGCCGCCACCGCAATTGGTGCAATGACGATCGTCCCGCTCGCTGCATGCTCCAGCGACGACGCCTCCACGGCAGTCGACAACGCCACCTCCTCGGCCGCGTCGGCGATGGAGACCACCGAGAGCACCCCCGAGCCCGCAGCAGAGGTATCCGACCTCAGCAACGGCATCGACACCTCGGTTGCCCTCGATCCCGGATTCCTCGAGGCTCTGACCACTCTCGGCCTCACCCCCGGTGTAGTCGGAACCGCAACTCTTGCAGACGGATCCATCAGCTTCCCGATCACCGGCGGCAACGTCAAGTACTGGGAGCCCGGCACCGTCGACCCCTACGTACAGGGCGAGATCATGCACGAGGGAAGCGGACTTTCGCTCACCGCGGGTGACACCGTTGTCGAACTGACCAACTTCGATATCGACCCCGGCACTTCGGTTCTGACCGGTGACGTCTCGGTCAACGGCGAATCCGCCGCGACCGGCGCAGTGCTGTTCGATCTCGACGGACGCACCCTCCAGCCGTTGCGTACCGGACCCGACAACACCGCGATCCTGCAGGGCACCGAGGTCAAGATCTCGGAGACCGCTGCCGGACTGCTCAACGAGACGTTCAACACCGATGCTGTGACACCGGGACTGCTCGTCGGAGTTGCGACCATCACGATCAAGACCTCCGCGTAACAGTTACCTGAGCCCTCTGCGCGAGAGTCACCGTGAAAGCGGTGGCTCTCGCGCACAGGTGTTTCCAGAGCACGGTCAGGAGCCTCGGATGAGAGCGTTCACCAAGATCTATGGCGGACACCCGCTACACGCGGTCGGGCTGCTGTTGTCGTTCGCGTTGGTCGGGTACGTCGTGGCGATCGCTGGCCCACGCACGCTGTGGAACAGCGACGTGTGGTGGCAATCGATCATCGTGTGGTTCCTCGGATCGGTACTTCTGCACGACGCCGTGCTCTATCCCCTGTATTCACTTGCCGACCGCGTGATATCCGGTATCCCGCGCCGTCAGTGGGCCGTCTCACCGGTGAACTTCGTTCGCGTTCCCGCACTCGGAACCGCACTGACGTTTCTGATGTTCTTTCCCGGGATACTCTCGCAGGGCGCGGAGTCGTACCGGGCCGCAACCGGTTCGACGCAAGAGCCCTTCCTCGGCCGATGGCTGATGTTGACTACCGCGCTGTTCACGGTGAGCGCAGCCGCTTACTTCATTCGATTGATCCTCGTACGGAGCCGAGCATGAGCGTAACCGCCGATACACTCTTTCACCGCGCAGCAGCTGGATTGCCCTGCTGGATCGGCGATTCCGACGGCAGCAGGCAGCAACTGCCGACCGCGCGTTGGATGGGCGGCACCGCCTCGACTCCGGAGGACAGGCGAGCCGACCAAGCGATGATCAATCGATGCACCGGCCCCACCATCGATCTCGGCTGCGGACCTGGCCGGCTGACCGAAGCGCTCGCTCGCCGCGGTGTATCGGCCCTCGGAGTCGACACCTCCAAAGCTGCGGTCGATCTGACCATCGGTCGCGGTGGAAACGCCGTCCTGAGAGACCTTTTCGATACCCTGCCCGACACCGGTAACTGGTCCTGCGTGCTCCTCGCCGACGGAAACATCGGCATCGGCGGAGACCCCGTACGTCTCCTGCGCCGAGCGGCCGACCTGCTGGCACCACACGGTGCCGTCATCGCCGAGGTGGATGCCCCGAGCCACTACGGAATTCGCAACCGCACCGTGCGTTGGGAGACCGACACCAAGGTCGGGGACTGGTTCGCCTGGTCCAGCGTCAGCGCCGACGCCACCGCCGATCTCGCCCGCGCCGCAGGCCTTCGAATGGTCGACGTGGCACCGATCGACGGCCGCTGGTTCGCCCAGATGACGCCCGCGCCACTCACCAATTCGTGAAGAGCAGATGATTGATCGCCAATGCGGCGATCACCTGCAACGCCAACCAGAAACGGTGCGTCCGCAACGGAAGCACCGCAGGCGCGATGAGCATCCACATCGCGAACGGCAACCAGATTCGCTCGGTCTCCGCTTTGCTCAACTGACTCAGATCCGCCATCACCACTGCCGCGAGGCCGCCGATCACCAGCAGGTTGATCGGCTCGATGCGGGTGAAGATCCGAGGAAACGCCGCAGGCACCGCGACACCAACGGCACAGAACAAGGCTGCGAAGTTCGCCCAACCCCAGTACTCGAACGGGCGATCCTTCGCGATGCCCTGGTAGTAGCGCTCTTGCACCAACTCGTAGCCGTCGAACCACCAGAATCCGTACGCAGTGAAGATCGCGGTCACGATCGCCGCACCGATCACCGCGCCCACGAACGGCATGATCCTGCGGCCGGCCACCAGGACCGCGACTGCAGGCAGGCCCATCAACACCAACCCGTAGTTGAGATAGATTCCGAACCCGAGGAGCACGCCTGCCGCGATCGACGCCGGCCACAGGTATCGCTTGGTGGACATGGCCAGCAGCGCGATACCCCACGCCGAGACACCGGCGTAGAACGCATCGGCCGACACCGCAATCCAGATCGCCGCCGGGGCAATGGCGACGAACGGCGCTGCACGCCTTGCCATGTCCTCGTCGCCCAACACGCGCAACGTCAGGACGACCGCAACCGCAGCACTGGTACCGACCAGCACACAAAGGGTCGCAGCCCACGCTCCACCGCTCAGACCAAGCCGGTCGAGCCAGACGAATGTCAGCAGCGCCCCCGGCGGATGCCCCGAGACGTGCGTGGTCCACGAATCGGCCTGAAAATCCAAGATGCGCTCGGAGAATCCACGCAATGTCGCGGGAATGTCGGTGATGCCCGGCACCTCGTGCAGGTACTCGTCGGTCGAAGCCAACCGATCGACGAAACCCCGTTTCCACCCGTCGACCATCGCCAACGACATCGCCCAGGCAGCGGACGCACCCCAGACGACGAACAGCAACCGCGTCCACGACAGGCGTCGAGCCACCGTGGGACCCCACAGCACGGTGGCGACGGCAAGCAGGACGGCGAACGGGGTTCCCCACCCGAAGTGGATCTCGCGGAAACCGAACAGTGGTGCCGCGTCGGCGAAATCGCGTACCTGCTGCGGAGTCCTGTTGATGATGGGGGTAACCAGATCGTTTCCCACATAGGGCACGATGAACGCGACGACGACGAGCGCGACGGCCAGCGTACCGGCGACGGCTTCTCTCCAGTAACGGATAGTGTTTTCTCCCTGCGCAATTCTGACGGACGCGACTGAGAACAAGCATATCGACCGACGGTGATAGAGGATGAACAGATGAACAAGGACGTGCACGGACGGGCAGAAATTGCCGTCATCGGCGGTAGCGGCTTCTACTCGTTCTTCGCCGACGACGCCGAGGAGATCGAGCTCGACACCCCCTACGGTGCCCCGAGCGCCCCGATCACGTTGGGCGAGGTGGAGGGCAGGCAGGTCGCGTTTCTTCCCAGACACGGCCGAGCCCACGAGTACTCCCCGCACACGTTGCCGTACCGGGCGAACATGTGGGCACTACGGATGCTCGGTGTGAGCCGAGTGTTCGCCCCGTGCGCTGTCGGGTCACTGGTGCCTGAGTACGGCCCAGGCACAGTCGTCATTCCCGATCAGCTCGTCGACCGCACGTCCGGTCGGGCACAGACGTACTTCGACAAGGGCGGAGTACACGTCGAATTCGCCGACCCGTACTGCGCGCACCTACGCGCGGCCGCCCTCCAGGACACTGCGATGGACGGTGGCGTCATGGTGGTCGTCGAAGGTCCGAGATTCTCCACCCGCGCAGAAAGCCAGTGGTTCGCCCGCCAGGGCTGGACACTGGTGAACATGACCGGTCACCCCGAAGCCGTTCTCGCTCGCGAACTCGAACTCTGTTACACACCGATAGCGCTGGTGACCGACCTCGACGCAGGCATCGAATCCGGTCAGGGCGTCAAAGCCGTCGACGTGTTCGCGGAGTTCCAGAAGAACATCGAACCGCTCAAGAGCCTCGTCCGATCGGCCGTCCGCGATGCACCCGACGGCGACTGCCCCACGTGCCGCGTGCACGCCGGAACGACATTGCCGATCGAGCTGCCATGACACGGATGCTGCTCACCGGCGCAGCCGGATTCATCGGGGGCCATGTACTCGACGCCGCACGCGGTGCCGACCTCGACGTGGTCGCCGTCGACGCGATGCTCGAGTCGGCCCACGGCTCCGGTGCCCACGCGGACGGCATCATCGATCTCGATGTGCGAAACAAAGCCGCACTCGTCGAGGCGATGCGCGGAGTCGATGTCGTCTGCCATCAGGCAGCGGTCGTCGGAGCAGGCGTCGACGCGGCAGATGCACCCGCCTACGCCAGCCACAACGATTACGGGACCGCGGTGCTGCTCGCAGCGATGTACGAGGCGGGCTGCTCGCGACTGGTGCTCGCCTCGTCGATGGTGGTATACGGCGAAGGGCGTTACGTCGATTCCTCCGGCAACACCGTGATTCCGGGCCCCCGCGCCCGCGCCGACCTCGACGCCGGGGTGTTCGACAATGTCGATCCCGATACCGGAGAACCGCTCGATTGGCAGTTGGTCGAGGAGGATTCGAGACTCGACCCTCGGAGCACCTACGCGGCAAGCAAACTTGCGCAGGAAAACTACGCCTCTGCCTGGGCGATCGCCACCGGCGGCTCGGTGGTCGCGCTGCGCTATCACAACGTGTACGGCCCCAACATGCCGCGCAACACCCCGTATTCCGGTGTGGCAGCGATGTTTCGGTCGTCTCTCGAACTCGGGCGAGCCCCCACGGTCTACGAGGACGGCAAACAGGCCCGCGATTTCGTGCACGTGCACGACGTCGCAGCAGCGAACATCGCCTCCATCTCGGCCGAGTTGGACGGCTTCACCGCACTCAACGTGTGCTCGGGCCAACCGATCACCATCGGCGAGGTCGCCACCGTTCTCGCCGAGGCGCGCGGCGGGCCGGCCCCCGAGATCACCGGACAGTACCGAGCGGGCGACGTACGGCACATCGTCGCCAGCGCACGGCTGGCCGAACAGACCCTCGGATTCAGCGCGCAGATCATGCCCCGCGAGGGTCTGACCGCGTTCGCCGACGCACCTTTGCGCGACGCCGAGGGAACGGGCCCGCCCCGTGCCTGAGCAGATATCGGTGACGGTCGTCATCCCCTGCATGAACGAAGCCGAATCCCTTCCTGCAGTGCTCGATTCGATACCACAGGGCTATCGGGCGATCGTGGTGGACAACAACTCGACCGATGCCACCGCCGACGTCGCCACAGCCCACGGAGCAACAGTGGTCTTCGAGACCGTGCCTGGCTACGGGGCCGCCGTACACGCAGGCGTCCTCGCCGCGCAGACCGATATCGTCTGCGTTCTAGACGGCGACGGCTCGATGGATCCCCAAGACCTGCCGACACTGGTGGCCGCGCTGAACGGTGCCGATCTGGCGGTCGGTCGCCGCCGTCCGGCAAAGGGAAGCTCACCGTTGCACGCCAAGATCGGCAATGCCGTACTGTCACTGCGACTTCGGACCAAATACAAGTTGCCGGTGCACGACCTCGGAGCCATCCGCGCGGTACGACGCCAAGCCCTACTCGATCTCGACGTCACCGACCGCCGCTCGGGCTATCCGCTGCAACTGCTCGTGCTGGCAGCCGAAGCCGGTTGGACCGTCGTCGAACACGACGTGCAGTACCGACCGAGAACGGCAGGCACGTCCAAGGTTTCGGGCTCGGTCAAGGGCACCATCGTCGCCGTACGCGACTTCTGGAAGGTGCTCTCGTGATCGTCACCGCGCTCGTCGTCGCCAAAGCTCCGGTACCCGGTCTGGCCAAAACTCGCCTCGCGGCAACGATCGGAGACGCCGCTGCAGCCGATCTGGCGGCGGCGTCACTACTGGACACCCTCGATGCCGTCGCCGCCACCGAGGTCGATCGCCGCGTCGTAGCCCTCACCGGCACCCTCGCGGACGCGGCCCGCGCCGAGGAACTGACCCAGGCTCTGGCGTCGTTCACGGTCATTTCACAACGCGGCGACGGACTGGGCGAACGGCTCGCCCACGCGCATAACGATGCGGCAACCACCGGTGCCGTGCTGCAGATCGGAATGGATACCCCGCAGGTGACCTCGCGGATGCTCGGCGACGCGGCCGCAGCACTGACCGAGAGCGATGTGCTCGGAGCGGCCGAGGACGGCGGCTGGTGGGCGCTGGGCCTGCGCGACCCGTCCATGGCTCAGGCACTGCTCGGTGTGCCGATGTCGGCACCGTCGACAGGCGTCGACACCCACGCCGCCCTCGCCGCCGCCGGAGCGTCGCTGACGATGCTCGCAGTTCTGCAAGACGTCGATCACGAATCGGACCTCGCCGCCGTATCGCAGCTGTGCGACCCGGCCAGCCGCTTTCGCATTGCCGTCGAAAATATTCGAAAATAACCGGGGCCGATGGTCCGTTCGGGGAGGTCGGTTCTTTCTTTCACTTACGCACCAAGAAACCTCCACAAGTGTTGTGGAACAACCGGCTTCGATCTGTCCGAATTGCCGGACCGCACACGACCCTTATCGAATTGAAATAGAGCGAAACCACCGTTTCACGGCGATTTCACAGATACAGGTGCTAGAAAAGGGGACATGACCGGGTTGTGGATCGGCGTCACCGCATGGATGGCGTGTGCGACAGTTGTCGCCACGGTGTTCGGTCGCGTCGCGCGCCGGGGAGATTCCGAGGAATTGGGATCCACGCAGGACTGGGACATCGCCTCACTCGATCACGAGGTTCACCACGAGAACTGACCGGTTCAGTCGGCGTTCTCGACGATCTCGGTCAGGATCCTCGCCGCCGCGGCCAGCGCCTCGCGCTGCTGCGGTGTCAACCCCTCCAACTGTTCGGCAAGCGCCACTTCTCGGGCAGCGACCTCGTCTCGCGCTACTGCCGTGCCGGAATCGGTCAGCTGCAGTACCACCTGCCTGCCGTCCGTCGGGTGAGCCACCCGATAGATCAGTCCCGCCTCCTCCAGCGCGTGCGAGGACCTCGACACCGATGGTGGCTTGATCCGCTCCCGTACAGCCAGCTCCCCCGTCGTCATCGGCCCTTCGCGCAGCAATGTCGTCAAGATCGACAACTGCGCGACGGGCAACCTGTCGTTGGAATCATGCAACCGCAGCCGCCGAGTCAGCCGCATTGCACTGACGGACAGATCCCTCGCCAGGCGGGAATCGGATGTATCGGTCACGCACTCCAGGTTACGACACCGAGGTGCATTCGCCCGATTCGGCAAAAACAGCGGTTCACTCAATTTATCCACGCTAGAACAAACCGCTGGTATGGTATCGCCCATCGCTGGGGTGTGGATTCGAAATCGGGAGAACGTCTTGAATCGCGTGGGTTCCAAAGTATTGACCGTTGCCAGCCTGACTCTTGCAGCATCACTGCTGGTCACAGGCCCCAATGCTCTCGCAAACCCCAATGCGGTCAACCCCATTGCCGGCCTGAACGGCACCTTCGGACTGCCGCAGCTGCACGGCCCGGCTCAGGCCGTCGCGCAGGTGACCGGCATGTCGAGCCCCAACAACACTCAGAACGTGAACATGCTCGGCACCGACCTCGGCATCATGTGGGACAACGGCCACGGCGAGGTGTTGACCGCCTTCGGTGACACGGCCGGGCTCGGCATTCCGAACCTGCTGCAGGGCAGCCTGTGGTCCTGGCGCAGCAATGCCATCGTGCGCAGCAACGACCACAACCTCGCCGACGGCATGAACTTCGACAGCGTCGTGCTCGATCCACTCGGCCAGACCAAAGAGGTCGTCACCAGCCCCAAGATTCCCTTCGTCGAGATCAGTCGGATCCCGACGGCAGGCGTAGCCGTCGGCGACAGCCAGTACCTGAACCTGATGTCGGTGAAGAACTGGGGCCCGCCCGGGACCTGGGAAACCAACTTCTCCGGACTTGCGGTCTCGAACGACAACGGAGAGAACTGGACGCCGCTGCCCGATACCCAGCGACCCAACGTCGGCGGCGATCACAATTTCCAGCAGAGCGCCTATCTGAAGGACGGCGGCTACGTCTACCAGTACGGCACACCGCCCGGCCGGTTCAACCTCGGCTACATCGCGCGAGTCAAGGAACAGGACATCACCCGGCTCGGCGAATACGAGTACTGGACCGGCCAGGACTGGAAGAAGGGCGATCCCGCTGCGGCCGCGCCCATCGTCGACGGGGTCGGCGAACTCTCGGTCGCCTACAACGCCACTCTCGGCCAATACCTGATGATGACCACCGACAACGCCAACTCGATCGTGCTGCGCCGCTCACCGTCGCCGGTCGGCCCCTGGAGCCCACCCGAGGTTCTGGTCGACACCCGCGAGGTCAGCTCGATCTACGCCCCGTATATCCACCCGTTCTCGACCGGACGCGATCTGTACTTCCTGGCAACGGTCTACCAGAACTACAACGTCTTGTTGCTGCACGCGACGCTCTGATTAGGCTTTCCCAGTGGATGCTGCAGACTGGGATCGTAAATACCAAGGCCGAGAACTCGTGTACGGCGAGGCCCCCAACGCCACGCTGGTAGAGACAGCGACGACATTGCATCGTGGTCGCGCACTGGATCTCGCGTCCGGACAGGGCCGAAACGCCATCTGGCTGGCGACGCGTGGCTGGATCGTCGATGCCGTCGATTTCTCCTCGGTGGCACTGACCTCGGCCAGTCGGGTCGCCGCGAGGGCACCCGCATCCGTGCGTGAGCGGTTGACCTGGATTCATGCCGATGTGACAAACCTGTCAACCGAGCCGAACTATGACCTGGTCCTCATGTTCTACCTCCACCTTCCCCCGCAGGAGCGCCGCAGGGCAGTTTCGGCCGCGGTATCGGCGCTGAAACCTGAAGGAATCCTCATGATTCTCGGGCACCATACGGACAACATCGAGGCAGGCGTCGGCGGTCCACAGGAAGCCGAGATCCTCTACAGCCCAGAGGATTTGGCGTCGGACATCGGCTCTCGCTTGACCGTCCTGACCGCCGAGAATCGGTACCGAAACGTGAGCGAGGGCACAGCCATCGACGCGCTACTACTGGCGAGTAGGCCTGGCCTTGGCAGCGAGGCGGATCGGGGGTAATATCGCCCAAGTTACCGACGAGTAGCTAACTTGGGCGGTACTCACGAGACCGCACCACCGACTGGGAGAGCGAACGAGCAATGGGCCATTACAAGAGCAACCTTCGGGATCTCGAGTTCAACCTCTTCGAACTGTTCGGCCTCGACGAGACACTCGCGGGCGACAACTACGGCGACATGGACGGCGAAGTAGCCCGCGACATGCTGCGCGAAATCGTGCGCCTCGCCGAGGGCCCGCTGGCGGAGTCCTTCGCCGACGCAGACCGCAACCCGCCGGTTTTCGATCCCGAGACTCACAGCGTGAAGCTGCCCGAGTCCTTCAAGAAGTCGTTCAGGGCTCTCTACGACGGTGGCTGGTGGCGCGTCGGCCTCGACGAGGAAGTGGGCGGCACCGCAGTGCCCCGCAACCTGCTCTGGGGAATGAACGAGATGCTCCTCGGCTCACAGCCGGCAGCGTTCATGTACTCCGCAGGCCCCGGATTCGCAAACATCCTGTACCACAACGGAACCGATGAGCAGAAGGAATGGGCGAAGGTCATCGTCGAGCGCGAATGGGGCGCAACGATGGTCCTCACCGAGCCCGACGCCGGATCCGACGTCGGCGCAGGACGCACCAAAGCCATCAAGCAGGACGACGGCTCCTGGCACATCGAAGGCGTCAAGCGCTTCATCACCTCGGCCGTCTCGGACGACCTGTTCGAGAACATATTTCACCTCGTCCTCGCCCGTCCCGAAGGCGCAGGCCCCGGCACCAAGGGTCTGAGCCTGTTCTTCGTACCGTCCATCCTCTTCGACTTCGAGAAGGGCGAACTGGGCGAGCGCAACGGCGCATTCGTGACCGGCGTCGAGCACAAGATGGGCCTCAAGGCCTCCACCACCTGTGAACTCACCTTCGGTGGACACGGCGTCCCCGCCAAGGGTTGGCTCGTCGGCGAGGTCCACAAGGGCATCGCGCAGATGTTCGACGTCATCGAGCACGCTCGAATGATGGTCGGCACCAAAGCAATCGGCACCCTGTCCACCGGTTACCTCAACGCACTCGAGTACGCCAAGGAACGCGTCCAGGGCGCAGACCTGACGCAGATGACGGACAAGACCGCACCGCGCGTCACCATCACCCACCACCCCGACGTGCGCCGCAGTCTGATGATGCAGAAGGCGTACTCGGAAGGCCTCCGCGCGGTCTACCTGTACACGGCCGCACACCAGGACCCGATCACCGCAAAGCAGGTCTCGGACGCCGACGCAGACATCGCCTACCGCGTCAACGATCTCCTGCTGCCCATCGTCAAGGGCGTCGGTTCGGAAATCGCCTACCAGGTACTCGCCGAGTCCCTCCAGACCTTCGGTGGCTCCGGCTTCCTGCAGGACTACCCCGTCGAGCAGTACATCCGCGACGCCAAGATCGACTCGCTCTACGAAGGCACCACCGCCATCCAGGCGCAGGACTTCTTCTTCCGCAAGATCGCCCGCGACCGCGGCGTAGCCCTGGCCCACGTTGCCGGACAGATCAAGTCGTTCATCGACAGCGAAGCAGGAAACGGTCGCCTCAAGGCCGAGCGGGCACTGCTCGCCACCGCACTCGAGGACGTACAGGCCATCGTCACCTCGATGACCCAGCACCTCATGGGCGCTCAGGATCAGCCCACCGAGCTGTACAAGGTCGGCTTGGCATCGGTGCGCTTCCTGATGGGCTTCGGAGATCTGCTCATCGGCTGGATGTTGTTGCGCCAGTCCGAGATCGCGATCACCGCGCTCGACAACGGTGCAGAAGGCAAGGACAAGGCATTCTACGAGGGCAAGGTCGCAGTGGCCTCGTTCTTCGCCAAGAACATCCTCCCGCAGCTCACCGCCACCCGCGCGATCCTGACCAACATCGACAACGACATCATGGAACTGGACGAAGCAGCATTCTGATTCCCTGACCAGCAACGGCCGCACCTGATCGCAGGTGCGGCCGTTGTCGTGTTTCGGGGGGCTGGGTCGCCCGTGCTGGGGCGCAAATGCGCGCGCGTTTGCCAGGTGCGCGCATATTCTCACCGATACTCACACTATTTCGCGCGCGCCTGACAAATCCGCGCGCGGCTGTGGCGGACACGAGGTACTTCGCACGCTCCCCAGCGGTGCAGGCAGGCAGGCGGCCCGCTCCACCGCTCGACGGATTCGCGCCGTCAACTCCGCCGGACGGGCCAGATCGGCCCAGGTCCAGCGCACCACCGGATAACCCAGTTCGCGCACGGCGTCCTCTCGTAGCTTCTCCCGAAACACCACGTCGCCTGGGCTCTCGTCCGGCCGGAGATACTCGGTGTACTTTGCCTTGCCATCGAACTCGGCGGCGAGCACTCCGTTGACGAGCCAGTCGACGCGGGCAACGAATCGTCCATCGACGTCCAGGATCTCAACTTGGGGTTCGGCATCGAATCCGGCTTCGCACAAAATGACCCGACTCTGTGATTCACCGGCATTGTCACTGCGCCCGTCCATCAGATCCACAGCTCGTCTGGCCCGAGCAATCCCCTTCCACCCGCGGGCGCGCTGCACTTCCGCGTCAAGTTCCTGTGGATCACAACGCTTCAGTGCCACATCACCGGCAATGACCGCCGTCAGAAGCGATTCGGTTCGGGCAAGATCGACCACCGTCCGAGCCAACGACGTCACGGCTATACCGTCGACCTTCACCGTCGGCACCCATGCCGCGCGGTGCACCATCACCGATGCGTTCTTTCGACCTCCACCACGGCCGTGCCGGGTGACGTGGACTTTGTCGAATCCTGTTGCGGGCAATGGTAATCCGTGCAGCAACGCGGCCGAACGATGACTGATGACGCTGCCGTCAGCCATCATCGGCAGCATGGCGTCGATCAGCAATCGATGTCGCTCCTGCCCCGAGAGCTCGACCAGCCTCGACGACGGCACGTAGACACCGTTCACGAATCGATCCCAGCCTCCGCGTTGATACAGCGCGCGTAGCTCGTGGTCGGCGTTCCCGGCTGCCAATGCTTCCGAGCGTCGCACCATTCGGTCATCCTTCATGCTCCGAGTCTCGGCTATGCGCACCGCGATTCCGACGCAGATGCGGTCGCCTGTGGACGGTTTCGAGCCTGTGGATGAATACGGGTACGGATGTACCAGTTTCGGGGGAGTCAGCCTCACCGCAAAAGCGCGCGCGTTTGCGAGACGCGCGCAGAATCGCCCCTCGTGCGGGCACCAATCCGCGCGCTTTTGGCAAGTGCGCGCGCGTTTGCGCGAGGCGGGGCGGGGGAGGCGGGGGTGAGGTTGCCGGCGGGGGTGAGGTGGGGCGGGGGTGAGGTTGGCCGGGGTGAGGTGGGGCCGGCGCGAGGTGGGACGGGCGTGAGGTGGGCGAGGCGGGGCGGCGCGAGCTGGGTGGCGGCGGGAGATGGGGCGGCGCGGTGATGGCGGCCCGGGCGAACTGCTACTGCTGGAGCTTGCGAAATTTGCTGCCGTGGAACACGATTGGGTTCACTTCACTCTGCACTTCCAGGGAATGGATACGAAGCAGAACGATGGCGTGGTCCCCCGCGGGGATGTGCTGCTCGATGGTGGTGTCCAGCCACGCGGTGGCGCCCACGATGAAGGCGGCTCCCCCTTCGGTAACGGTGAGATCGAGGCCGGCGAAACGGTCACCGGTTTTTGCCGCCAGGGTGCGGACGGCATCGTTGTGGGCCTCGCCGAGAACGCTGACTCCGATACTGGGTGCCGCTTCCAGTTTGGGCCAGGTTGTCGAGGTGTTCTGTATGCAGACCGCCACCAGTGGCGGATCGATCGACACCGACACGAAGCTACTGGCCGCCAGACCTACCAGAGCCCCGTCGATCTCCGCAGCAATCGCAACGACGCCGCTGGGGAACTGAGCGTAAGCCTCGCGCAGAGTCTGCTGATCGAGAACGGTACGTGTGAGGGTCATGGACGACACTCCCTTTCGATCGTGATGCAGTTTTCGCACCTGCGCTGTGCAACCCCCGCACGGACACATTCATTTCGAGCGCACATCTACCACCAGCAAACACCCGATCCGGCGGTGATGCCACCATCGGAGCCGATATGCCCAGACATCAACCGTCCGATCCCTCCTCGGGTTCCGGTGCAGGTCTCGGGTCGGTGCGCCGTTCCGGTTCCGGTTCCGGAGAAGGATCCGGGCGTTCGGGCTCCACGCATTTCACGATGGGAATCGGGTCGTACTTCACCGTTCTGGTGTTCCGCGACAATTCCCTGCCCGACGCGGCATCGGTGATCACCTTGGTATCGCTGGCGGTGAAGCCCTGGCCCCCACCGGATGCGATGCAGCCCGGACCGGCGGGGAGAGTGATGGTGTTCGGAGAGGTGAATCTGGTTCGCGGCCCGGTGATGGAGTCGACGTCGACCGTCTTCGTTCCCCACAGCCGAACAGTCACGCTGGACGCATCCGCGAACGACTCGATGACCACGCCGGTGTCGTCGGGGTTGGTGAACTTCAGGTCGATGGCACCTTCGAAGACGGTCGCTTCGCGGGCCTCGGGGTAGCGACTGATGTAGTAGCTGTGCTCGGTGTGGTCGGTGTCTTCCATCCCGGCGAAGTAGGCGGCGTTGTACAGCGTCGTCGCGAACTGGCTGATGCCACCGCCGACGGCGCGATCCGGTCTCCCGTTGTCGATGATCCCCGACTCGACGAAGCCCTGTGCTGTGCCTCGCGGACCGGTGTATCCATTGAGCGAGAACGTCTCTTTCGGCTTCACGAGAGCGCCGTTGACGATCTGCGCGGTCAGTCCGATGTTGACGCCCGAGGCGTACTCGAACCCACCGGTGGTGTACTCGGCGATGACCTCCCGCACGCCCAGATTCTGAGCTCCCTCGGTGGTGAGTGCGGGCGGGGCGGGTTCGTAGATCGCGTCGGTGGTGCGATCTCCGTTGGCGGCCAGCAGAGCGGGCAACTGCTCGAGAGTTTTGCGCCACTCCACCAGTTCGCCCATCACCCCTGGCACGACTGTGGGCGCGCCGCCGGAGAAGGTGAACGACGCGTCCTTCGGCGGCATCTCGGTGCTGACCAGTTGCGGTGCGAGGATTCCGGTGGCCGCATCGGTGTCGTAGATCGGAGTCAGGCCACCCTGCCCGTCCGGATCGAAGCGCAGAACCTCGCCGACTCGATCCGGTGGCAGGATCGCGTCGACGTTCTCCCGACCCTCGACGATGACCGGTGCTGATGTGGCAGGTACCGCAACCTCGGCCATGGCTCGGTCGACCGCGTCTTGCGTCACCGACACGGGCGTCGACGCATAGGCGACTTCCGTTGCACCCGAGGCCCATTCGGTCTGCAGGTTGCGACGCGTCTGGTCGGCGTCCAGCACCCGACCGTCCAATGGTGCGATGGCTACCGGAGTACTGCCCTCGAACACCACGTCACCTTCGACGGCTTCTCGATCGGTCTCGTCCCGCAATCGATCCACGGCAGCAGTCAAGGCCTGCTCGTCCGTCGTCGACACCACGCCGATTTCGCGGCTGCCGAACAACGACGTCAACCGGGTGATCGGATTGATCGGCTGCGACCCCGCGCGGTCCAATGTGGCATTCCAGTCCACATCGAGACCGGCAGCGGACGGGACCACTTCGACCATCCGATCGCCGACGTCGACCTGCACGGGTTGCTCGACTCGCTGGCCCAACTCGGAACGCAACAGGGCCTCGGCATCGGAGTGACTCTTGCCTCCGACGTCGATACCGGCGACGGTCACACCACGCGGTACCCGGTCGCTGGAGGCCAACCAGTCTGCTGCGTACAGCAACGTCAGAACGGCAACCACCGCACCGGCACCGACGGCGATCTTCCTCCACGGCGGGACGAACCCGGTTCCACCGGAGCTGTGAGCAGGCGTTTCCGGCTGCGCCGGAACGATCGGCTGTGCGATGGTCGGAGATTCGTCCGCGACGGGCATCTGGTCCGAGTGCGCGACCGGCGGACTCGTCTCTACATCGTCCGCCGAAGCGACAACGTCCTCGTCCTCGGCCTCAGACTCGGACTCGGACTCAGCAACGTCGGGCTCGGCGGCCTCGGGATCGACGGCCTCAGGTTCGCCGGCGTCGGACACAGCAGCGTCGGCTTCGTCGGTAACCAAGGCACCATCGGCATCAGAGACATCAGAAGCATCGGCATCGGCAACCGAGGCATCGAGCTCCTGCTCGGAGTGGGTGCCATCCGCCTCGTTCTCGGACGCATGATCGGTTCCGTCGGCCTCGCCGCGGACAGCCCCGAAGACCTCGGTGGGCGCATCGTACGGCGGTACGTCGGGCTGCGATTCGCCCTCGATGGGCGCATCACCCGACCTACTGTTGCGCTCGCTCACGTTCGACCCTTCCAGGACCACCGTTCGATGTCAGATTCGCTTCTGGCCGGCGTACCCCGGGCACGAGCTTACGCAAACCGAACACCGGCGCTCACCTCGAGACAGTCGAATGCGACCAACGAGAAAGGCCCCGCACTGCTGCCGGGTCGGGGGTCAGGCAGCAGTACGGAGCCACCGGGACTATATGCATTCCTCGACCGACCGTTACACCGAGCTCGAAAATGTTTCGTCAGTTCATTCGGATGAATGAACCGGTCGATGTCGAACTGTCGCCTTCTCCGACGGCCCGGACCCAATGACCAGTCCTGACCAGCGCGAGAGTGAGCAGCAGCCGATCTCGCGGATCGGTCAGATCATGACCGGTCAACTCCTCGATTCGGCGAACGCGATAGATGACGGTGTTGCGGTGGCAGTACAGCGCCTTGGCGGCGTTGGTGGGCGAGCCGTCGGACGCGAGCATGTGAGCCAACGTGTCGAGCAGCGTTCCTCGATGTGGTTCCGGATGCGTCCACAGGTTGCCCAACGCATGCCGCACGAGCAATTCCGAGGATTGATCATCGGCGGCCATGATCACTCGGGGTAGTCGATCCGTCGCCAGTGCCACCCCGCTGGCCTCGCTGACCGTCTCGGCGGTCAATGCCGCGAGACGATATGCCGCCGCGAAGGACGACACTCCCTCCGGGGAATGCGCGACACCGACCGGCCCGACGGCCTGAGCCGCGAGCGATTCCACCACCGAATTCCACGAACCCGTGCCGAGCGCGACGAGTGCGAACTGGTGTCCGTCCCGGGTGTTCCAATGCGACACCGCACCGATCTGATCCAGAGCGTCCTCGGGCGCTGGTAGCGGCGGCGCTCCCTGATCGTCGAGCGGTCCGACCACGCAGGCGATCTGCTGCGACGCGGACAGACCGAGAGTGGCACGGGCCTCGATGACGAACGCCGGATCGCCGCCCCGACCCGAGCGCAGCCCGTCGAGGATTTCCAACACATTGGCGATGTCTCGCTGCTGCATCCGAGCACTCTCCTGGCGGTACGCCTCGACGAGAGTCTCGTACTGACTGTCGAGCGCACGCCATAGCTGCTGACCGGCCACCAGAAGCAGATGTTCGTCGATTCTGGACCGGCATTGCTCGCGCTCGAGCATCAACTCCTCCCAGAGCGTGCGACTGCCGAGGGTGTACGCCTTGAGCACCAACTCCATCGGAATACCCTGGCGAGCTCGCTCCCTCCCGGTACGACGCCACACTTCGCGGGTGTTGTCGCTGGCAGCAGGCAAACCCGACAGCGTGCGGAGGCCCTGACCGATGTGCTCGCGGGTACTTCGCCTGATCTCGCCCGCGATATCCGGAGTAGGGCTGGCCAGGTACGCCGGTTCCTGCTCGATCAGCGCCAACGTGATCGAGTCTGCGATGGCGTCGGCGCGGGGCGTCAACGCGGCCCACGCACTCCGAATCTTCTCCTGGTCCGAGTCCGTCACCGCGCCACGGGCAGCCGAACGCGTCGAGGTTCGTTGATCAGCGGAAGCACCCACCCTCGTAGTTTTGCGCACACAGCCCACATCACAGGGCGATTTGACCGGTACTGGTGCCCTGCGACCCAAAGATTCTGTGCGCAGCGCCCATATCGCCCGATGTGCCCAACGCACCATAGTGATCGCAACAGATTGTGAGGTGCATCACTTGAACTCTCTCGACACGATGGACCCAGTCCTCACCATGACCGATGTAGACGTGTCCTTCGGCGGAATCGTCGCGCTCTCCGGAGTCAGTCTCGAAGTGCGCCCGGGCGAAGTCCTGGGCGTCATCGGCCCCAACGGCGCGGGTAAGACGACCCTGTTCAATGTCGCGTGCGGACTCGTTCGCCCGCAATCGGGAACCCTCGGCCGTAATGGCGAACCCCTGACCCGCCTGCGACCCCACGACCTTCCCCGGCTCGGCATGAGCAGAACACTGCAGGGGCTCGGATTGTTCGATCGAATGACCGTCCTCGACAACGTCATGATCGGTGCCGACCGAACAGCTCGCACCGGAGTTCTCGCCGGCCTCCTCGGCCTGCCGTCGAGCGCCTCCGACGACGCAGCGGTGCGGTCGACAGCGATGGCCACACTGCGACGACTGCGGATCGACGACTACGCCCACCGACTACCACCGAGCCTGCCGTACGCGGTCCGCAAACGCGTGGCACTCGCACGCGCTCTCGTGAGCGAGCCGACACTGCTCCTGCTCGACGAACCCGCCTCGGGTCTGTCCAGCGACGAAATGAGCGAACTCGGTGAGGAAATCCGCTCTCTTGCAGCACTACCGGGCCATTCCGAACCAGACAGACCCGCGACGTCGGTCATGCTCGTCGAACATCACATGGACCTCGTGATGAGCGTGTGCGACCGGATCTACGTACTGGACTTCGGCAAAGTCATCGCTCAGGGTACACCCGAGCAAATCCGCGAGGACCCTGCCGTTCTGGCTGCATACCTCGGAAACGAAGTGGCACATGAAGACTGACGCGGCTCACCTGAAGATCGTCGACCTCACCGTTCGCTACGGACCGGTCACCGCACTCGATTCGGTGTCGATGACCGTGACGGCCGGAGCAATCACCGCCGTACTCGGAGCGAACGGAGCAGGGAAGACGACACTGCTCCGCACCATCTCGGGCCTGCTTCGACCCACGTCCGGGCGCATCGAACTCGCAGGCGTCGATGTGGTCGGGATAGCGCCGGACCGTATGTCCCGCAAAGGATTGGCGCACGTTCCCGAGGGCCGAGGAGTGATAGCCGAACTGACCGTCGACGAGAATCTTCGACTCGGCGCGCTGGGACGCAACCGAAGCCACGACGCAGTCACGTTGGACCGGATCTATGACATGTTCCCGCCACTGACCGGGCGGAAAGCGTCCTCGGCGCACACCCTGTCCGGCGGGGAGCGGCAGATGCTGGTGATCGGCCGAGCCCTGATGGCGACACCATCGGTACTGCTTCTCGACGAACCATCACTCGGACTCGCCCCGAAGGTCTCCGCGCAGATCTTCGAGACTCTCCGCGCACTGGTCGATTCCGAATCCATGACCGTCGTCCTCGTCGAACAGAACGCGAGGAGCGCTCTGTCGATCGCCGAACACGCCGTGGTCCTGGATCTGGGCAAGGTCGCGATGGAAGGCCCCGCCGACACCCTCGCCGGGGACGACGCCCTCCGACACGCCTACCTCGGGTTCTAGAGCAAGCGGAAAGGACTTCTGCCACAGTGCAACAACTGCTGACCATCCTCATCAACGGCGTGACGACCGGCATGATCTATGCCGCATTCGCGCTCGCTCTCGTTCTCATCTGGCGATCGACCCGCATCGTCAACTTCGCCCAGGCCCCCATGGCCATGATCACCACCTACGTCGCACTCGTCGTCATCGACGCGGGTTACTCGTATTGGATCGGATTCGGAGTAGCACTACTGAGCGGTCTACTCCTCGGGGCGCTCGTCGAACGGCTCGTCATCCGGTTCGTCGACAGTTCCTCGCATATCAACCCGGTGATTCTGACGCTCGGATTGTTCATCATCCTGCACGCCCTGGCAGCAATCATCTTCGGCAACCAATTCCGTTCCTTTCCAGCACCGTTCGGCCTGACCGGCCAACGGATCGGCGATGTCAACGTGGCAATCACCGGCTACGACATCTTCAAGATCATCGCCGTCCTGGTGGTGCTGGCACTGCTGATCCTGCTGTTCCGTTTCACCGACCTGGGGTTGAAGATGCGTGCGAGCGCATTCGAGCAGGAGGTCGCAAAACTTCTCGGCGTACGCGTGAGCCGAATGCTCACCCTTGGCTGGGCTCTGGCTGCAGTGGTCGGATCACTGGCAGGGCTGCTCATCGCAGGCGGGTCACTGGTACATCCGGGATACATGGACTCGATCGTCGTATTCGGTTTCGTCGCAGCCGTCCTCGGCGGCCTGGACAGTCCGGCGGGCGCGGTGGTCGGCGGGCTGCTCATGGGCATCGGACTGAGCTTCGTCAGTGGCTATCTCGGTCAGGATCTCGTATCGAGCGCGGCCCTGGTGATCCTGATCGTCGTCCTTCTGGTCCGACCGAGTGGATTGTTCGCCAACGCTGCAGCAAGGAGGGTGTGAGATGAACGCAACCCTCACGCGTCTCGCCGCAACCCCGGTACGACGCCATTTCCTCTGTGCGGTAATCGGACTCGTCGTCATCGTGCTTGCCCTCGAATCGCTGAGCACCTTCCGCCAGAGTCAGCTCACCTCGGTCGCGTACCTGGCCATCGCGGCCGGCGGTTTGACCGTGCTGACCGGGTTGAGTGGCCAACTCTCGCTCGGACACGGCGCGTTCATGGCCGTCGGCGCGTACACCGCGGCGTTGATGCTCCGCGCCAACGATTCGGGATGGTCGGTGCCCCTGGTGCTGCTTGCCGCCACGGTGATCTCGGCCGTGGTCGGTGTTGTGGTCGGAGTGGCCGCCGCCCGGCTGCACGGGCCGTACCTGGCCGGTGCGACGTTGGCGCTCGCCGTCGCCGTACCCGGCCTGGCACTGTACTTCTCGGACTATCTCGGCGGCGAGCAGGGATTGGTCGTTCCGGCACCGACAGTGCCACAACTGATCGACGACGTGATGTACTTCGTCACCGGAAACGAGCTCAGTGGAACGAAATTCGTTGCATACGCCAGCTGGATTCTGCTCGTCATCGTGTTCTTCCTGTTGGCGAACATCTCGTCCAGCCGGATCGGACGTCGCTGGCGCGCAGTCCGCGACGACGAGGTCGCCGCCGAACTTGCCGGTATCGACCTGGGGCGTGCCCGCATTCTGGCGTTCGTCGTCAGCGCTGCATGTGCGGGCGCGGGCGGTGCCGTGCTGGCGATGTCCGCGCGGATCGCAGCCCCGAGTGGATTCACGCTGACGCTGTCCTTGACCTTGCTCTCGGCGGTCGTCATCGGCGGTCTCGGCACCCTGTCCGGAGCGTTGATCGGGGCCTTGCTGCTGACCTACATCCCACCGGTAGTGACCAACCTCGGGCTCGATCTGGGGCTGAGCAGTCTGCAATCGGCCGAACTCGCACCACTGGTGACAGGAATCTTCACCGTCCTGGTCATCCTTTTCGCCCCACTGGGTTTGGTGGGCATGTTTCGAAAGTTGCGTTCAACCAGAAAAGAGAAGAAATGAAAAAGATCGGATCGGTGGCGGTCAGAACGACCGCGCTCATCGCCGTGGTCTCGTTGGCCGCAGCCTGCGGGGCGGGCGGTAGGGACGAGGCGACGGACACCTCGGAGGGCTCGACGGTCGGTATCACCGACACCTCGGTCAAGATCGGTGCCCACTTTCCGTTGACCGGGGTCGCGGCACCCGGCTACAGCGAAATTCCCACGGGTGCGCAGGCGTACTTCGACTATGTGAACGCCGCGGGCGGCATCAACGGCAGACAGATCGAATACGTGGTTCGAGACGACTCGTACGATCCCACCACCACTACCCAGGTCGTCAACGAACTCGTGCTGCAGGACGAGGTGTTCGCAGTCGTCGGTGGACTCGGCACGGCGACCCACAGTGCCGTCATCGACTTCCTGAACGAAGAAGGTGTGCCGGACCTGTTCGTCTCCTCCGGAGCGATCATGTGGGGCAACGATCCCGAGAAGTACCCCAATACCTTCGGCTGGCAACCCGACTACCAGGTCGAGGGCAAGATCATCGGTGACTGGGTGACGAAGAACCGGCCCGACGCCAAGGTCGGCCTGTTCCTCCAGGACGACGATCTCGGCCGAGACAGCGAGGAGGCCGTGCGCCAGTACCTCGACGATCAGATAGTCGAGGTGGTGCGCTACACCTCGGGCAACACCGACGTCGCACCTCAGATCGCGGCTCTGCAGGGTGCCGGAGCCGATCTGGTCCTCGGCTTCAACGTGCCCTCGTACACCGCGCTGAGCCAGCTGACTGCCATGCGGCTCAACTACGACCCCGAGTGGTTCTACAGCTCGATCGGTTCCGATGTCGATCTCGTGGGCTCTCTGCTCGGACGGTTCTCCCAGGGTGCGGTCACCGATGGCGCGCAGTCCCTCGAAGGGATGATCTCGCTGGAGTACATCCCTGGCGTCGACTCGCCGGAGAATCCGTGGACCCAACTGTGGCAGAAGGTGTGGGCGGAGAACGGAAACGGTGAGCCGTTGACGAACTACCGCGTCTACGGGCTCAGTCAGGCATATGCGTTCGTGCAAGCCCTGGAGGCGGCCGGTGAGAACCCCACCCGCGAGGGAATCGTCGCGGCCATCCAGGACGGCGGCATGGACTTCGAAGGCCCGCAGCTGGCTCCGTTCCGGTACTCGGATTCGAGTCACCTCGGAATCTCCGGTGCCAGTGTCTTCCAAATCCGCGGAGGAGTGCCCGAGTACCTGACTCCGGTGCTGCAGACGGATATCGGTGACTCGGCAGTGGTGGAGTACACCGGCGGAGAGTCGACCCCGCCGGACAGCGGCATTCCCGGCTGATCGGACGCGAGAAGGGCACGCAGAGCGAACCCTGCGTGCCCTTCTTCACGTAGTGGTCAGCAGATCCGAAAACCCCTCGTCTACCGGATCCGCCGACCCTGTGTCCCCCGGATCGTGAGCAGCCGACGCTGCAGTGATCAGCGCTCGATGATGGCTGTGACGCCCTGGCCACCGGCAGCGCAGATCGAGATCAGGCCGCGGCCCGAACCCTTCTCCGCCAGCATCTTCGCCAGCGAGGCCACGATGCGTCCGCCCGTCGCCGCGAACGGGTGACCCGCAGCGAGCGAAGATCCGTTGACGTTGAGCTTGCTGCGATCGATGGAACCGAGCGCCGAGTCCAGACCAAGACGTTCCTTGCAGTACTCGTCGCTCTCGAAGGCCTGCAGAGTCGCGAGCACCACCGAAGCGAACGCCTCGTGAATCTCGTAGTAGTCGAAGTCCTGCAAGGTCAGGCCGTTGCGGGCGAGCAGACGCGGAATCGCGTAGGTCGGGGCCATCAGCAGGCCGTCCTTGAACGAGCCGTTGCCGTGGACGTAATCGACCGCAGCGGTCTCGGAGTCGACCAGGTGCGCCAACACCGGAAGGTTGCGCTCGGCAGCCCACTCGTCGCTGGACAGCAGCGCGGCCGACGCACCGTCGGTGAGCGGCGTCGAGTTACCGGCCGTCATGGTCGCGTCGCCCAGCTTGGTTCCGAACACCGGCTTGAGGGTGGCCAACTTCTCGACGGTCGATCCCGGACGCAGGTTGTCGTCGCGGGTCAGACCGAGGAACGGCGTCACCAGATCGTCGAAGAAACCGCGATCGTATGCGGCCGCCATGTTCTTGTGGCTCGCTGCGGCCAGTTCGTCCTGGTCCTCGCGGCGGACGCCGAATTCCTTGGCGGTGATGGCGGCGTGGTCACCCATCGACAGGCCGGTACGCGGCTCGCCGTTGCGCGGGATCTCGATGCCGAGCATTCCGGGCCGGACGTTGCCGAGCAGCTTGATGCGGTCGGTGGTGCTCTTGGCCCGATTCAGGGAGAGCAGGAATTCACGCAGTTCGTCGTTGACGCCGATCGGGGCGTCGGAGGTGGTGTCGACACCGCCACCGATACCGGCATCGATACGGCCCGATGCGATGGCGTCGCCGACGGCGATGATCGACTGCAGGCCGGTGCCGCAGGCCTGCTGGATGTCGAAGGCCGGGGTGTACGGGCTCAACGCACTGCCGAGAACGACCTCGCGAGTGAGGTTGAAATCACGCGAATGCTTGAGCACGGCACCGGCGGCGACGAGACCGAGGCGCTCGCCCTGCAGTCCGAATCGCGAGACGAGTCCGTCGATGGTGGCGGTCAGCATGTCCTGGTTGGACGCCAGCGCGTACTTCTTGTCCGAACGCGCGAACGGAATGCGGTTGCCACCGACGATTGCGACCGGTCGTAGCTGCTTGCTTGTCACTGACGTCTCCAAACATCGTCCCCAGCATCGTGGGGAATGGCCCTGGTGGAGTTTCATCTTACTGGCGAGTAAGTTGGTTGTCGACACCCGGTCGTGCGCCTTGCTCCTCGAGCGAGCAGCGCTGAATGAAAGGTACGACAGTGGCAGCCTCCAAGGGAGCCCCAGATCTCTACTCAACGTTCCTCGCGTCCGCGCCGGGAGCCTTCATCGCCAAGCAGGCCGGCCTGCCGCAGCCCGAGAAGCTGCGTCGCCACAAAGCAGGCGAACCGCCGCTGGCCGGACCGGTACTGATCGGTGGCAGCGGTCGTCTCGTCGAACCCCTGCGTGAACTGCTCTCGGATTACCCGCAGTCGCAGCCGCACGACGACAAGCACGGCGGGCTGGTGTTCGACGCCACCGGAATCGGCAACGTCGCCGAGTTGGAGCAGCTCTTCCAGTTCTTCCAGCCGGTCATTCGCAACCTGGCCCCGTCGGCACGCGTCGTCGTCATCGGCACCACCCCCGAGGAGACCTCGAGCGTCGACGAGCACGTCGCGCAGCGCGCCCTCGAAGGATTCACCCGCAGCGTCGGCAAGGAGATCAAACGCGGCTCCACCGCCCAGCTGGTCTACATCTCCCCCAATGCCTCCACCGGCCTCTCCGGACTCGAGTCGACTTTGCGCTTCCTGCTCTCGGCGAAGTCCGCCTTCGTCGACGGCCAGGTCATCGTCGTCGGTGACGCCGACTCGACAGCACCCGCATCCTGGGACAAGCCGCTCGCAGGCAAGGTGGCCGTCGTCACCGGAGCAGCCCGCGGCATCGGTGCCACCATCGCCGAGGTTCTCGCCCGCGACGGAGCAACCGTGATCGCAGCCGACATTCCCGCTGCCGGAGAAGCTCTTTCGCAGACGGCCAACAAGGTCGGTGGCACCTCGCTCGCACTCGACGTCACCTCGCCCGACGCCGGAGAGGTACTGAGCAAGCACCTGCTCGAACGTCACGGCGGAGCCGACATCATCGTGCACAACGCAGGCATCACCCGCGACAAGACGCTCGCCAACATGGACGACGGCCGCTGGAACTCGGTCATCGGCGTCAATCTCGCTGCCCCGCAGCGCATCACCGACGAGCTCATTGCATCCGGTGCCCTCAAGGACGGTGGCCGCGTCGTCGACGTGTCGTCCATTGCCGGCATCGCAGGCAACCGCGGCCAGACCAACTACGGCACGTCCAAGGCAGGCGTCATCGGCCTCGTACACGCCTCCGCACCCGTGCTCGCGAAGAAGAACATCACCATCAACGCCGTCGCCCCCGGCTTCATCGAGACCGCGATGACCGCTGCGATTCCGTTCGCCACCCGCGAGGCCGGACGACGGATGAGCTCACTGCTACAGGGCGGCGAGACCGTGGACGTCGCAGAGTTGGTCTCCTACTTCGCATCTCCGGCATCCAACGCCGTCACCGGACAGGTGGTGCGCGTGTGCGGCCAGAGCCTGATCGGCGCATGAGCACCGTCACGCTGACCGCGCAGCCGAAGACGTCCGATCTCTACACCGCGGCCGCGTTGGGTGCGCTGCCGTTCTTCGGATCCAAGTCGTCCTCGGTTCCCAGCACGGTCTACGAACTCAAAGGCCTCCGGGTGGACCCGGACAACCTGGCCGGCTACTGCCGCACGACAGGACTACGGTTCGGCGATCGCCTTCCGATCACCTATCCGTTCACCCTCGTCTTCCCTACGGTGATGAAGTTGATGGTGTCGAAGGGCTTTCCGTTCGCCGCCATGGGCTCGGTGCACGCCGAGAACGTCATCGAACAATTCCGCGGCATCTCCGCCTCCGAGCCGCTGGACGTGCGCGTACACGCGGAGAACCTGCGTGAGCACCGCAAGGGATTGCTCGTCGACGTGATCAGTGAGGTCAATGTGGGCCGGGAGCTGGTCTGGAAGCAGACCTCGAGCTTCCTGAGCCTGCAGAAGACCTCACTGTCCGGTGGTCCTCGCGAGGCACCGCCCGCCGACGAGGTTCCGCCGCCCCCGACGCGCACACTGCGCGTCGACCAGCGCATCATCAGCCGGTACGCGGCCATCTCCGGAGACCGCAATCCCATCCACGTATCCTCGCTCGGCGCAAAGGCATTCGGCTTCCCGAAGACCATCGCGCACGGAATGTGGAGCGCTGCGGCAGTTCTGCAGACCGTCGAGGGTCGAATCCCGGAAGCGGTGAACTACCGCATCCGCTTCGGCAAGCCGATCGTTCTGCCCGCGACCGTGAACGCCTACGCCGATGCCGTCGGTACCGGGTGGGACCTGTCGCTGAAGAACCCGAAGAAGGGCTACCCGCATCTGACGGGCACCCTGCGCTGATTTCAGCTCTGCCCGCCGAACTCGAAGTCATGGACGGATTCCTCGCGAATCTCGTCCATGACTTCGAGTTGGGCACAACTAGGTAGTGGCAGCCTTCTTGCCTGCCAGGCCGCGCCACGCCAGGTTCTCGAGCAGGTCGGCGGCCGCATCCACCTCGATCTCGCCGCCTGCCACCCTGTCGGCCACAGCCTCACCGGCACCGACCAGCGCGACGGCCATCAAACCGAAGTTCTGAGACTGCTCCGGATCCCTGGTACTCATCGCCAGCAAACCCGCCGTCAACTCGATCAGACGATCCCGGCTGCTCTGCACCTGGGAGGCAAAGGCCTGCTGTCCGATCGCCTGACGGTAGAGCACCATCCACGACTTGCGGTTCTCGCCCACGAATCCCAGAAAACCGATCAACGCCCTGCGCAGCTGCTCACGCGGAGTGAGAGTGGGATCGGCCGCAGGGGTCAACGCTTCGACGAACTTGAGACCCTCGCGGTGGATGCAGGCGGCGAACAGCTCTTCCTTCGACCCGTAGTACAAATACAGCATCGGCTTGGAGATGGCGGCCTTCTTGGCAATCGAATCCATCGACGTCTCGTGAAAACCGTTGTCGGAGAAAACATCTACCGCCGCGTCCAGCATCTGCTGCTCGCGGACGGCGCGGGGCAATCTCTTGGTGCCGCCAGCCATGGACCCTCCAATACGTACGAAGCACTAGACGTTACTCCACAGTAAGGTCCGGTACACCCAATCAGGTGCCGCACGCCCCTTTGAACCGGGCCACCGTCGCTGCGGCCTGGTCCACCTCGGCCGCCGACAGACGCCCACTGGCCACCGCGTCCTCGAGATTGTCCAACACCGCCGGCACCTGATCGGTTGTCAGCCACAGCGCCACATCGGCACCCGCAACCAACGCTGCCTCCACCGCGTCGACGATCCCGAGCCGGGCAGTGATGGCCGCCATGCCGCTGAGATCGTCGGTGAAGATCGGACCGTCGAAAGGCTGCGCCCCGAAGCCGACGCCATCGCGCAACAACGCCATCGCCGCCGGGCTGATGCTCGCAGGAACACCGGGATCGGTCAGCCCGGGAACATCGAGATGCCCGACCATGACGCCAACACCGGTGTCGTCCAGAGCAGCGAACGGCAACAGATCCTTGGTCTTCAACTCGTCGAGCGGGGGCGTGCTCACCGCACCGGTGTGCGAATCGCCCGAACCCGAACCATGCCCCGGAAAATGTTTGATCACCGGCTTGATTCCTGCATCCTCCAGGCCCCGCGCATAAGCCCCCGCGTACTCGATGACAACCTGCGGGTCATCGGAGAACGACCGGTCGCCGATGACCGAATCGTCGGGCTGCGCGCTCACGTCGACCACCGGGGCGAAATCCACGGTGACACCCAGATCCTTCAACCCTCGGCCGCGGGTGAGGGCCTCCTGATATACCTCGTCCACCGACATCGTCCGAGCCAACACCCGCGCCGACGGCGCCTCTCCCAACAGATCCGCCACCCGCGAGACCCGCCCGCCCTCCTCGTCGATCGTGACCATCGGAGCCACCGCGGACGCGTCGAGCACCTGAGGTACCTCCCGATTTCTCAGCATCGACTCGTCGGTCCAACTCCCGATGAAAATTCCGCCGACCTGCTCGGTCGACATGATCTGGACCGCGTCCTGCGTTCCGGTGACTCCGACGGTGAGCAACTGAGCCAAACGCTGCCGCTCCGACAACCCGTCCACGAACGCAACGCACGCGTCGACCGGAGGAGCCGGCTGCATCTCGGTGCTCCCGGCCACCGTCGTCGTCGGGTCGGCTGTCACCGACTGCGTCGACGCAACCTGAGCGGACTCGGTGGAGCACGAAACCAACAAACCCACACCGACTGTCATCACCGCAGCGGACCGAACCGAAAACCGAAGTCGCATGGAACAAGACGGTAGCCGAGAACGGAAGGGCTGCCATCGCCCCGGGGTTTCGGATCGATGTGGTTTTGTTGTGCACTCCGAGCGACTGGAAGCCACATCGATCCCAACCGGAGCGGTAATCTGGACCAACGCGACATGAGGAGGGTTTCGAACCATGACCGCAGATCTCATACTCATTGCCTACGACGGCTCCGACAACGCCAAACGAGCAATCGACTACGCGGGACGGTTTCTCACCACCTCGCGCGCAATCGTCGTCACCGCCTGGGAGCCCATGGTCCGTCAGGCCGCGCGAATGTCCGGTCTCTCAGGAGTCATGCAGCCCGAATGGGTCCCCGACGACGAAGCCGAGGACGTCGCACTCACCGACGCGAAAGTCACCAACAGCGAAGGCGTCGCACTGGCCGAAGCCGCCGGCCTCGAGGTGGAGGGACAGTGCACCGAATGCACCACCGCCATCTGGAGCGCCATCGTGGAAAAAGCCGACGAGATGAATGTCGACATCATCGTCACCGGCACCCGAGGGGCCACCGGTCTGCGCGCACTGTTGCAGAGCTCCGTGGCCGAGCACGTGCTACGACACAGCCACCGCCCGGTCCTGATCGTCCCGCCCGGCCAGTAACGCACCCGTCCTCCGCAGGCTTCACTCGAGGTCAATCGGGTCATTCCGCAGGCTTCACTCCTGTCAGTGATACCGTGATGCCCGCGTGGGGGTCCACCTCACCCATCTCTGACCTGAGCCGACTGACTGGAGAACCGAGATGAAGTTCGCTGTCCCGGGTGTCATTGCCGCCGTCGTCGGTGCCGTGCTGGGTGCGGGCGTCGTGTTCGGAGTCACCGCCGCCGCAGCCGACAACTCTCGTCCGGATATCGATCGCACCGGAAACGCCGACTCCTCCTTGCTGAACCAGGTTGAGTACGGCAGCCGCTGACGCTGGTCGCTCTCGTGGTTCGATGATCTCGGCCGAGCCGCTCGGCCGTAAATGGCTTCTCGGCGTCTCGGCTCTGGCGTTTCTCCTCACGTTCCTGCAGGTCCCCGGCTTCACCGTCGCCGACACCAAGTACGACCTGGCGCAGAACCCTCTCGGATTTCTCGAACGCGCCTCGCATCAGTGGAACAGTGCCGCACCGCTGGGCCAGGTGCAGAACCAGGCCTACGGTTACTTCTTCCCACACGGAGCGTTCTTCGCAGGTGCCGACCTGCTGTCCATCCCACCGTGGATCACCCAACGCATCTGGTGGGCGCTCCTGCTCATCGCAGGCTTCTGGGGCATCGTCCGGCTCGCCGAAGCGCTCGGCATCGGTAGCCGCAGCTCTCGTCTGATAGCTGCCGTCGCGTTCGTACTGTCTCCGCGCGTGATCACCACCCTGGCATCGATCTCCTCCGAGACGCTGCCGATGATGCTCGCGCCGTGGGTACTGATCCCGATCGTGCGCTATCTGAGAGTGGATCGCGCCGAACCACCCCGAGATCCGGGCTCGGTGCCCGCCACACTCACGGTGCAGCGCGCCGCCGCACAATCAGCACTTGCCGCGGCGTTGATGGGCGCGGTGAATGCCGTCGCGACCGCCGCAGCGGTGTTGGTCGCGGTGATCTGGATGCTGATGCATCGTCCGAATCGACGTTGGTTCGTCTTCGGTGCCTGGTGGGCGGGCTTCCTGGTGCTCGCGACACTGTGGTGGATCGTCCCGCTGCTGTTGCTCGGCAAGGTCTCGCCACCGTTTCTCGACTACATCGAGTCCTCGGGCACCACCACCCAATGGACATCGCTGACGGAGGTGCTGCGCGGTACCGGCAGCTGGACACCGTTCGTCTCTCCCGAACGCGTGGCCGGTGCCGTGCTGGTGACCCAGCCTGCCGCCGTCATCGCGACCGGATTGATCGCCGCAGCGGGTATCGCGGGATTGGCGATGCGGTCCATGCCTGCCCGTGGCCGATTGACGGTGATGCTCTTCGTCGGCTTGGTCGGTCTCGGAGCCGGATTCGTCGGCGACCTGGACGGCCCGTTCGCCGGCAGCGTCCGGCTGTTCCTCGATTCCGGGGGCGCTCCGCTACGCAACGTGCACAAGCTGGAGCCGGTCATTCGCATTCCGTTGGTGCTCGGCCTGGCTCATCTGGTGGGCCGCGTCCCACTACCGGGGTCCGTGCCGCGTCCGCAGTGGCGGTCGGCCGCCGCGCACCCCGAGAAGCACCCGATGTTGGCCGTCACCGCCTTGGTCCTGGTGGCACTGGCGCTGTCCACCTCGCTGGCCTGGACGGGCAAGCTCGCTCCCCGCGGGGCGTACGAGGCAGTTCCGCAGTACTGGCACGACGCCGCGGACTGGCTCACCGACCATGCGTCGGGCTCGAGTCCGGACGGCTCCGACGCGCAGCGGGCCTTGGTCGTACCCGGAGCCCCCTTCGCGCTACAGACCTGGGGACTGACTCGCGACGAACCACTGCAGGCCCTCGCGACCACCCCCTGGGCGGTCCGCGACGCCGTTCCGCTCACTCCGCCCGGAGCCATTCGGGCTCTGGACTCCGTACAACGACTCTTCGCCGACGGTCAGCCCTCGCCCGGGCTGGCCGACACCCTGATAGGGCAGGGCATCAGCTACGTCGTCGTGCGTAACGACCTGGATCCCGAGGATTCCCGATCCACCCGTCCGGCCTCGGTGCACCAGGTGCTCGACGGTTCGCCGGGGTTGACCAAGGTGGCCGAATTCGGTGAGGACGTCGCCCCCGGTCGAGTCGATGGCGTCGTGCTCGACGGTGATCTGAGACCGCCCTACCCTGCGGTCGAGATCTACTCGGTGCGTGGCTCGGCAAATGTACCCGCATCCGGCCCGTACACCGTCGATCTCGATCGAGTTCCAGTGGTCCAGGGTGGACCCGAGTCCATTTTGCGCTCGAACGAACTGCGCAACAGCGGGATTCGCACACCAGTACCCGCAGGACCCACATTGCTGGCATCGGACGCAGCTGCCGCCGGACTACCTGTCGATGCGGTGACCGTGACGGACACGCCGATGAACCGCGAGACGGACTTCGGCCAGGTCGACAATCACAATTCTGCGCTGCGGGCTGCGGACGAACCTCGGCGATCACTCAACGAGGTTCCCGATTACCCGGTGTACGGGGCGAAGACCGTGGACGGCGAGTGGGAGGGTGCCACTCTGACGGCGTCGAGTTCGGCATCGGACGCGACGCAGATCGGTGGCAGCTCCCCTGGCAGCGGCGTCGCTGCGGCCGTGGATGGGGATCTGGCGACCAGCTGGATCAGCAACGGCATCGAACGCGCTGTGGGGCAATGGCTTCAACTGGACTTCGATACCCCGGTACGCGGCGGCCTGTTGCACATGCGCACCAGCCCGGGGACGATCGGAGACCCGGTGAAATGGGTGGAGATCACCACACCGAACGGGTCCACGGCTGCGCGAGTGGACAAACCGGGTGACCCGATGACGGTATCGCTGCCCGGTGGGGACACACCGTGGCTGCGGATCACCGCGAAGTCGACGGTCGACGGGACCCGCGGAAGCCAGTTCGGCATCAGCGAAGTCTCGGTGGACGACTATTCCGATCGAGACAATCCGAAGCCGGTGTCGATCGTGCACCGCGCGGTGTTGCCCGATACCCCGGCCGGGGCGAGCGTCGAGGCCTGGGAACTCGGCCAGGAGCTCCCCGGACGCTCCGGATGCCTCGACACCGAGGATCGGATCCGTTGTAGCAGTGGCCTGTCCAAGGCACCCGAGGAACTGGGCCGCTTCTCGCGCACGATCCAGGTGCCGATGGGCACAGCAGTCATCCCCGAGCTGACGGTACGGACGCGACAGTCCCCCGAACTCGAGGCCCTGCTGGCGCAACCGGGTAGGCCGCTGGCCACCGGGGCATCGGACGTCGCGGATCTGCGCGGTTCCGCCTTCGCGGCCACCGATGGTGATCCGCGCACGTCCTGGACCGCGCCGGAGAAGTCGATCACCGACCGGGCCGGGACCTACCCCACGCTCACCATCGACTTGCCTTCTCCCACACTGGTGGACGGGCTGCGGCTCAGCCCCAGTCTGGGTGCACTCCCGGCCCATCCCACCCGCGTCGCGGTCAACCTCGGCAACGGACCGGTGGTACGCGACGTCGAGGCAGACGGTTCGACGACACTCGAACTGCCGCCACACGTGACCGACAAAATCGTGCTGTCCATCGTGGACTGGGACGGAGTGTTGGATCGGAACTCGTTGGGATTCGTGCAATCTCAACCGCCCGGGTTCGCGGAAGTCACACCGCTGTCCGACGGCGAAGCGATCGGTGCGCCGTACGACGGTAATCGTGAGATCACCGTCGATTGCTTCAACGGTCCGCTGATCTCCATTGCCGGGCAGACGGTACGTACCTCGGTGACTGCCACGGCAGACCAATTCCGATCCGGCGAACCCCTGAAAGCCTCGGTCTGCGACGCCGCTACTCCGGCGCTCGAGAACTTCGTAAACCCGGTCTCGCTGCCCCAGGGCCGCCAGGACGTGGTGGTCGAACCAGGAGCGTCGTTCTTCGTCGACGGTATTCGTTTGCGCACCATGCCCATTCCGGCCGAGTGGCCGACCAGCTCCAGCCCGCAGCCTGCGCGGACGACCGCCTGGAGCGCCGATCACCGCGAGGTGACGCTCGCCTCCGCATCCGCGGATCGTCTGCTGGTGATCCCGGAGAGCAACAACAGCGGCTGGCGCGCAACCACTTCCGGCGGTACGGAGCTGACCCCCGTAGTCGTCGACGGGTGGCAACAGGCCTGGCTGGTTCCGGCAGGGGCATCAGGCACCGTCTCGTTGGATTTCACCACCGACCATTGGTACCGACTCGGCATTTTCGGTGGCCTGTTGCTGTTGATCCCGCTGCTGTTCGCCGCGATCCGGCGGCCTCACAGTGTGCCGAATTCGGACCCGTCGCCGCGCCCGTGGAGCAGCGTCGGCGCTGCGTTCGTGGCCCTGCTTGCGGCAGCAATCGTGTTGGCCGGGACAACCGGGGTGGTCACAGTTGCCGTGCTCGGTGCCGGTGCCGTGTTCCTGGACCGCCGCTACGGGCGAGCACTCTCGGCCCGTGTCTCGGTCTGTGTGGCAGGCGGATTCGCCCTGCTGGGTGCGGCACTCCTGTCATTGGGACCGTGGCGGTCTCCCGATGGATACGTCGGCGGGTCCTACTGGGTGCAGCTGGCGTCTCTGATCGGAGTTGTCGCGTTGGCGATCAGCGCGATGCGGAAGCCGTGACATCACTCTTGCGGGGCACCAGGCGTCGTCGAGCAGGTTCTTCGACCAACGCGTAGCTGGCCGCGGCCACCGGTATCGACAATGCCAGGGTCACCGCCAACACGAACCACATCCCTCCCGAGAACGGCACTATTCCGAACACCGGGAACACCACCGCTAGAACGGCCAGGTGCCAGATGAAGATTCCGTACGACCACCGGCCGAGCGTGAGCATCACCGGATGCTCGAGTACTCGGTGGCGTCGGCCGGAATCTGCGAGCACCAGAGGCGAGAGCATCGCGAACGCGAGGACCGCCCCCACCACGATCTTGAACTCGAACTGCCACGGCTCGGGCCGCACCAATCCTTGTGGGCCGGCCAACGGGGTAGCCGACAGCACGAAGGCCGCGACGGCACACGAGGGCATCACCCATCTGCGCCGTGCCCAGCGATGCACCCATATCTGCGGTCCGACGGACACTTCCGCCAACACCATCCCGGCCGCGAACCATGGGAAATACCCGGGCAGCCAGTTGTCGTGATGGATCGCGTCTGCGGTCGTGACCGGCACGAACGCCCACGACAGCGTCACGACAGCTGCGCCGAGCAGTACCCAGATCCGATACCGGGCCGACGCCCCTCGAAGGCGCACCATCAGCCATGCGAACACGGGCAGGAGCAGATAGAAAGCCACTTCCACCGACAGCGACCACATCTGCGTCATGCCCTCGGTCAACGTCAGGGGCACGAACACTTGCGTCAGAGACAGATTGGCCAACCACACTCGGTAGTCCCCACCCGCGTGCGGAAGGAACAGCAACACCAGCACGACGACGACCCAGTACGCGGGCAGGATGCGCACAGCCCGCGACCAGAAGTAGCGGCGGGCGCTCTGGGCCTGTTCAAGCCCCCTGGCCTGCGCGGCGTGCGGACGCCACAGCAGAAATCCGGAGAGCGCGAAGAAGATCGCCACCGTGAGATCGAACCTGCCCCATACCCGGCCCATCAGCGGCGACGTGGCAGCCCCGGTCTGAAAGGCGACGTGGGTGACGACGATGCCGATCGCGGCCAGCGCACGCATCCCCTCCAGTGCCGGGATGAACCCGCGTAGCGGTACGACGGATGCCGAGTCGACTCGAGTGCTCATGGTGCCGTCAAGTGTGCCGTGTCGAACCGGCGCAGACGAGACCGGCACCACTGTCGACTGTTACTGTCACCTGCGACGTGTCGATAGAAAACGGGCATCGTGCGGGGGGCTGAGCTTCATCCCGCCTGCGGTGTCTTCCAATGAAGCGGTCAACTAAGGAGAGTCAGCATGGCGGAGCGCTCAGGGCCGAGCCGGATAGTAGCCCTCGTACTCATCGGCTTGGGTGCATTTCTGGTGGTCGCCGCCATCCTCATTCCCACATACACGGTCTCGGCGCTCGAGAAGACGCCCCTGGATCTCGAGGTCACCACCGTCTCGACCGGAGAGGGCAGTGTGCTCAATTCGAGCTCTCTGGCCGCGGGCCGGGCCGTGGTGGACGAGAACGTTCCGCTCGTCTCGCAGCGTTTCGTCACCGTCGAAGACCCCTCCAACGCCGACATCATGACGCTGCAGGCCGGCCAGACTCTCCGCCGCAGCGACAAGCAGGCCGACACCGGGCTGCTGACGGCCAACGTCGACCGCGTCACCGTCGACCGCAAGACCTCGATGCCCGTCGACAACCCGATCGGCACGATCCAGGTTTCCGGCGACAAGCCCGCAGAGGAAGTTGCCCACACCGGCCTGCAGTACAAGTTCCCGTTCAACGCCGAGCAGAAGAGCTACCCGTACTTCGACATCAACGCGCGAGCGTCCAAGGACATCGACTTCGTCGAAGCCACCGAGATCAACGGCACCCCGGTGTACAAGTACCAGCAAACCGTCGGTCCGGTCGATCTGTCGACCGTGGTGAACCTGCCGACCAACAAGGTGACGCTGCCCGCCGACACCTGGGGCGTCGAGGGCGGCACCGAACCGGTGACGATGACCCGCTGGTACGAGAACACCCGCACTGTGTGGGTCGAACCCGAGACCGGTGTGATCGTCAAGGGCGAGGAGCAGCTGCACCAGTACTACGCGCGTGAAGCAGGCACGCCCGAGGTCGATGTTCTCAAAGCACCGATCACGTTCGACGAGAACACCGTCGAGTACCAGATCCAGCAGGCCAAGGACGGTCAGGACAAGATCTCACTCTTCGGCCGGACGATTCCGATCGTCGCAGCTGTCCTCGGTGTCATCGCCTTGATCGCCGGAGCGTTCTTGCTGCTGCGCGGCGGAAACGGTGACCGCCGTCAGCCCGCCCGGGCGGACAACGCCCCGCGTCCGAACCCTGCCGGTGGAGCAGCACCCGCTCCGGGCCGCGATTGGACGACCGATCGCACCGAAGAAATCCCGAGGACGAATCTCTCCAAGGAGTAGGTCCGCCGCGCACGAGCGAGTGCGCTACGCACAGTGGCGTGGTCAGGTGCCCTCACGGGCACTCGACCACGCCACTGGCGTGTGTCAGGCAGTCGACAGCGTCCCGTATTGATGCGGCTGCCGCATCAGAACGAGATCCTTGCGTCGCACCACTGTCGTGGGGTACGGGCCACCGAGATGGGTGGTATCCACAACGCACGTCGCGTGGCCGGATTCGCTGCCGTCGACGATGGCCTCGGTTCGGGGAAATGCGAAGGTATCCGGCCCGAATACCCCACTGTGCCCATGAATTCCGCGACTCGGATCGATGCTGTTGGCGAACGCGAAGTAGACGTTGTTCTCGCCCGCACGCACCCGCATGTGGTGCCAGTGCAGGGCGTCGACGCCGGTGGGGACCTCGGCCGCATGGGGAATCTCGGTCCCGGGATGCGATCCGACGAACGTCCCGGCCAGTGCGGATGGACACACGATCAGATCGCACCCACGCAGCGCCAGAATTCGACCGGATTCCGGTAGCAGCGCGTCGTTTCCGACCAGTATTCCGACGCGTCCTGTCGGCAGATCGACGACCGTCCACGAGTCTCCCGCGTCGAACAGCGGTCTGTGTTCGGCGGACAAGTGAATTTGTCGGTAGGCCGTGCACGCTCCGTCGGAACCGATGAGAACCGCCGAGTTGTACACCCGCCCCGTCTCGGCGTCGCGCTCGGCAAGTCCGACGACGATCGAGACGTCCCGACGAACAGCCAGTTCGGCGATCCGTGTGATCGAGGGCCCGTCCAGGGTCTCGGCAATCTCACGCGGAGGCCGATGCTCGGAGACCGACCCGCTGATCGACAACTCGGGAAAGACCACGAGATCAGTGGAGCCGGAGAGCCTTTCGACCCAGGACTCGATGTCGGCAAGGTTGCCCTCGACCGATGTTCCTGGCGTGCACTGGACGACGCTGACCGTGGATGTCGCCCCGGTCGGTAGCGGAGCGTGCCCGTACAAGGTGAAGAAGTCCAGTGGGTTCCACGCGTACGAATTGATCTGGAGTTCGCGATACAGCTCCGGCCGGCGCTCCGGTAGGCCCCGACCGCCGCGTCGGATATCGATCTGCGCCGAGACGATGCCGTTTCCGACGTCGATGCGCTGGGCGACGGTACCGTCGGGCTCGATGATGCAGGTGCCGCCACTGAACTGAACGGTGCGTTCGAGACCCCATCGGTTGCTTTCGATGACGTGGCAGTTGTTCTCGAACGCCCGGCTGATCCAGTAGGGGGCGGGAGTCCGTTCGGCGAGCCAATTACTGATGTGGCAGATGACATCTGCGCCCTGCAGCGCGACCACCCTGGCCGTCTCGAGGAAATGCAGATCCATACAGATCAACATCGCGATGCGGCCGAGTCTGGTCTCGAAAACCTGATGCCCCAGATTGCCCGGTGCGGCCCACTTGGGTTCGGCGATGTACGGATGCGTCTTGCGATGGGTTCCGAGGATTCCTTCTGGTCCGATGAGAACTGCACTGTTGTAGAACAATCCACTGTCCGGATCGACCTCCGGCATCCCCAGCACGATGTAGCAGTCGCGGCGGGCTGCGATCTCCTCGAACACGCCGGTGGTCGGCCCTGGAATCTGTTCGACGACGGTGGCCGCTTCCTCGCCGTCATGGAAACAGTAACCGGTGGTGGCCATCTCGGGTGTCGTGATCAATTCCGCCCCGTCCGATGCCGCCTTCTCGACGAGCTCTGCCAGGGACTCGATATTGGCATCCTTGGCGAACAACGTGGGCTCGAACTGGATGGCTGCTGCGGTGAATGTCATAGCGCTGCAGTCCTTTCGGTTTCAAAAGCTCCGGCCGAGACCGGCGGTTGGTAGTACTTGCCTCGGGTGGCCATGGTGAGGGGGACGTAGACGATCGGTCCGAGGATCATCGCAATGAACGAGGCGTAGTACGACGGGTAGAGACCGAACACACCGAGGCCACCCACGGCCACACCCACTGCCATGGCGGCAATGCCGCAGGGGTTCCAGTTACGTACGCGCCCTTCGCGAAATTCGATGTTGTTGCGCGGTGCGAGGCCGAGCATCCGCCTGCAGACGAAGTAGTCCGCGAGCAGGATGAAGATCCAGGTGTTGGTCATGATGCCGGTGACGGCAAGGAACTTGTCGGTGTACTGCAGGATGTTGACCGGATAGCAGAGCACACCGACGACGAGCAGCGCCACCATCCACCACTGGCGTCCGACCTTGCGGGGCGAGAGCACGTCCCAGGCGTTGGACAGTGCAAGGGATCCCGAGTACAGATTCATCACGTTGATGCGCACCTGGGTGACGACGGCGAAGATCACGCCGAGCAAACCCATCACCACGGCAAAGTAGAGCCCGGGGTCGGTCGCCGAAAGTTCTGGTGTTGCAGTGCTTCCGGTGAAGTGACGGAGCATGGTGAAGCCGAGGAAGACACCGAGAATCATCACGACGACGATCATCAACAATTCGGCGAGCATCAGCCCGGCCGTCCCGACATAGCTGACGCTCTTCTTGACGAACCGTCCGTAGTCGGTGGCGATGAGTGCCTGAAACACCACCTGCCCGTTCGCGAGACTGAGAGCCTGCCACATCGCGGTTGCGGTCAGTCCGCCCGTGGCCTCCCATTGACCGGGGCCCACGAGAACGTACCCGCTGGCCAGCATGTACATGCCGATGGCGAACAGGATCAGAAAGATAGGCATGCCGAAGCGCTGCAGAATATTCATCGAGTGCATCCCGCGCCAGGAGAAGAACAGCGCGACCAGGGCCACGAGGGCGAATACCACTGTCGCCCATGCTGAATTGATGTCGATCCCGGCCATTTCGCTCAGACCGTGCGAGACGATGCTGCCCTCGAAGATGAAGTAGAAGACATAGTTCACGGCGTACACCAGTGATGCGACTGCCGAACCCTTGGTTCCGAAGCCCATTCCACGGGTGAGCAGGGGCAACGACAGACCCTCCTGGCTGGCGATGCGCATGATCAGGCTGCCGACGATCGTCGCGCCGATCACCATGTACGCGACGGGGATCAGAAACATCGGCCATCCCACCAGGAAGCCGATCTGGCCGCCGAGGGCGAACCAGAACATCGCGGTGACGTTGCCGGTGAGCACCAGCAGAATCGCCGGACGACGCCAGCGTTGGTTATCGGGGACGCGGGAGGTTGCGTAACTTTCGATCTGATCGTCGAGGCTGGTCGCAGGCCCCTCGAAATACTTCTTCATGTTCATGAACGGGTGTCCACTTCGGATCGCGGGTAGAGCGCTGATTGCGCTGCCACGGAACAATACTTTCCCTGGACACTATTGCAAGGTGAAATATGTTAAAAAGAGATCACGAGAGTTCCCGACCAGCAAGAAGACGGCACAGCACATGCCCTACGCGGGGCTATCAGGCCTATCAGTGAGTGACCGAAGACGCTTTCGCGTTGGTCTCGAGGGCGCGCAGCAGCGTTTCCAACAGCTCGCGCTCCGACGCCGACGCAAACACCGACGCGGCGATGGTCTCCATCACCGGAGCCGCCTCGTCGTGCATGGCTCTGCCGCGCGCAGTCAGCCTGATGAGCACCTGGCGACGATCCACCGTGCCGTTTCGGCGATGCACGAGATTATTGGAGACCAGCCGATTGACGGCCTTGGTCAGCGTCGGTGGCGACAGCAGGGCGAACTCCGCCGTTTCTGCCATCGTGTGCCCCTCGCCGTCCGACAACAACGACAGCACCCGCCACTCTTCGAGATCGAGCTCCCAGGAGACGAGCGCGCTGCGCAGCCGATCCGAGACGGCCCGCTCGACCACCGTGAGCAAACGAGCAGCAGAGCCGGCCTCGTCGTGCTTCACGCGATCGCGCCCCTCTGCTCGTCGTGCGCCGTCGGCGCTACAGTCTCCTCAGCGATTCTAGAGCGAAGCGAACACTGAATCGAGCCGGATCGGATGGACAGCACGATGAACAGCGATCGGGTCGGCCCGTTCCGGGTCGGCCTGATCTTTCCGATGTCCGGACCGTTCGGACTGGTCGGACCGTCGAGTGAGCTGTCCGCGCAGCTGGCCAGAGACGAGCTCAATGCGGCCGATGGCGTACTCGGCCGCTCCGTCGAACTGATCGCAATCGATGGTGGCCGAGACCCTGCCGCCGTGGCCGGCGAGGTCTCGACTCTGGTGGACGCAGGTGCCCTGGACGCCGTCGCAGGGATGCACACATCGGCGGTTCGACGAGCTGTCATTCCCGTGACCGTGAACCGAATTCCGTACGTCTACACCTCACTGTACGAGGGCGGAGATCGCTTCCCCGGCCTGTTCATCACCGGAGAAACGCCAACCAACCAACTCGTCCCGGCCCTGGATTTCCTGGTCCACGAGTTCGGACGAAGGCGCTGGGCGATCGTCGGCAACGACTACGTCTGGCCCCGCAAGAGCGCCGCTATCGCAGCCGCACGCCTACGTGAACTGGGCGCGGCCGTGGTGCATGCGGACTTTCGGCCGGTCGGAAGCACGAACTTCACCGGTTCCGTCGCCGCACTCGAGCGATCCGGGGCCGATGGTGCCGTGGTGCTGCTACTCGGCGATGACGCCGTACATTTCCATCAACAATTTGCAGCTGCAGGTCTCGATGTTCGGTGCGTTCGGCTCAGTCCGCTGATGGACGAGAACATGTTGATTGCGGCCGGCGGCGACAACACTCATGGCTTGTACGTCGCATCCGGATACTTCGAGACACTGGCCACCGAGGACAGTTTGGGATTCTCGGCTCGATTCGCCCGCGCGTTCGGAGTGGACGCGCCCATCGTCGGAGCCCTGGGCCAATCGTGCTACGAGGGCATCAAACTTCTGGGCGCACTGCTGAACAGGGCGGGTACCGCGGACGTGAGCGTGATCGAATCCATCTCCGATTCGGTGACGTTCACCGGTGCCCGCGGACGTCTGTCTTTGTCGAACGGCCATGTGTCTCAACCGATCTACCTGGCATTGGCAGGCGAGGTCGATTTCGAGATCCTCAGTGAGATCCGTCCCTCTGCCGACTGACGCTTCCTCCCCACAACACCAAGCCGACCACCACCACCATCGTCACCGCCGCGGTGACGGCGGCAACGGTGACGAACTGTGCCAGCGTCGACGCGACGAACAGCAGCAGCACCACTTCGACGCCGAGGGCGAACCAGGCCACGAGAGCGAGGTGGGTGCGCTCGCCCGCGATGGCCCAGAGCAGCGCACTCTGCAGAACCGCCAGGCACGCACCCTGCAACACGAACAGCCAGACATAGCCCTGCACACCGGAGTACGTATCGCCGACCACCAACGGCAGCAGCGGCGACGCCACCGCGCCGCCGATCACCAACACCGTGCCGAGGCCTGCGACGACGGCCAGCGCCGATCGGACCGCGGAGGCGGAATGCACCGGGTCCGCCATCCGCGGATACAGCACAACGCCGACGGCCTGCGGCAGCCAGAATGCCGCCTTGGACGCAACGGCACCGACGGCATACAGGCCGGCCTCGTTGGTGCTCAGGACGGCACGAGCGAGCACCAGATCCAGCGCCGACATCGCGATCAGCACCAGTTGCACCTGCGAGGCCTGTAAGACGGCCAGCACGGTGACCTTCGTTTCCGATACCGCGTGCACCGGCACCCCGGCGGTCCATCGCGCGCCCAGCGCCACCACCCCGATGCCCGCGGCCGTGGCCAACAGCACCGAACCGGGACCACCACCGAGCCCCAACACCAGCACGGCCGGAGCCACTTTGCCGAAGCCGGCGGCGGCCAGTACGACACTGAGGGCCCCGAATCGCCCGCGCCCCTGAAGCAACCCCTGTTCGGCGGCCAGCAGCACCAGCACCGGGGCAGCGATGACCGCCGATACCGTCGACGCCATCGAGACATCCATCGAGGCGGACAGGGCAGGTGCCAGGGCCAGCGCCAACACGCCCACCACCGCCGCGCAGCGGTACCCCACGGTCCGCAGCTCCCGAGAACTGCGGCCCCGTACCACCTCACGCGCCACCACCGACTGCAAAGCCAACGCGGGCACTGCCAGAACCAACTGTGCAGCAAGCAGACTCGCGAACTCGCCGTAGCCCTCGACGCCGAGCATCCGGCTCGCGAGCACCTGCAGCACATAGGCCGCGACGTTCGCGAACATCGAACCGGCCGTCACCATCCCCATCCCGGCGACCGAGGCACCGGCGGAATGGTCTGCCTCGGACGAGGCGCGGAAAGACATGCGCCCACGGTATAGGGTGCCGATCATGGCGTGGTCGAGGTCGAGGTGGACGCCGCCCGCCTACAGCCTGCTGCTCTCCGCGGTCGTTCTCGGCCCGTTGCTGGGCCCCGGCTACCTGCTGCTGCGCGACGCCGTCAGCACACCCCGTTCCTACTTCACCGACTCCGCCTGGGGCATTGCAGATGCTGCCGCCCGCGCAGTCCCGCAGGATGCGGTGATAGCGGCCCTGACGACGGTGTTCGACGGGGGCCTGGTGGTCAAGACCATCCTGCTGCTGGCGTTGTGGCTGGCCGGGTGGGGCGCGGCCGTCATGGTACGAACGGTGCTTCCGGCAGTCTCGCTACCTGCACTGCTCGTCGCGTCGACCATCGCCGTGTGGAACCCGTATGTGGCCGAGCGACTGCTACAGGGACATTGGAGCCTGCTCGTCGGATACGCCGCCCTACCGTGGACCGTGGTCGCCGCACTCGCGGTCAGGCAAGGTCGTTCGTGGTGGGCGCTCTCAGTCTGTCTCGCCGCCGCCGGCCTCACCCCCACCGGAGCACTGCTGGCCGCACTCATCGCGCTCGTCGTGCTCGCCGCCCCCGGGGGTTCCGGACGCGGCCTGCGCGTGGTCGTCACCCTCGGCATCGCGGCGGTGGCGTCGTCGCCGTGGCTGGTGGCGACGGCAGTGTCGGGCGGTGGCGTCGACCAGACGGATCCGGCCGGCTGGGCGGCTTTTGCAGCACGAGCGGAGCCGGGGCTGGGTACCCTCGGCAGCCTGGCCGGCCTCGGCGGCATCTGGAACTCCGAGGCCGTACCCGGCTCTCGGACAGGAATTTTCGCTCTCGTTGGTACGATTCTGCTGCTGACGCCGGTCGCGTTCGGCGTATGGCCGCTGATCAGGCGTCGACGAAATCCGGTGATCGTGGGGCTCGGCGTTGTTGCGCTCTGCGCCGTGGTGATCCCGGCGCTCGCGGCGACGGGACCGGGGCTGGCCGTGGCCCGAGCGATGGGTGACATCGTGCCCGGAGCCGGTTTGCTCCGCGATTCCCAGAAGTGGGTCGCGTTGGCCATGCCCTTCTACGTTCTCGCCGCTGCAGCCGGAATCGGGCAGATGTGTCGGGGCCGACGGCGAAATCGGGTGCAGCCGGCCGCGCCCAGCGCGGCCCAGTGCACCCGATTTCGCACCGCATGGCTACCGGGGACGGTCACGGTGCTGGCTCTGTTGATTGCGCTACCGGACCTCGCCTGGGGCGTCGGCAATTCCGTCAGACCCGTGACGTATCCACCCTCGTGGCGCGCCGTAGCGGCCGAATTGGACGGCAGCACAGGTGATGTCGCGGTACTTCCTGCCGGTATGTTTCGCCGCTTCCCGTACAGCGGCGATGCTCCGGTCCTCGATCCAGCCCCGCGCATGCTGCCACTGGACGTGCTGCAGACCGGCGAACTCATCGTGGCAGGCGGCACGGTACGCGGCGAGGGGGCACGCGCCACCGACGTCCAGAACGCTTTGCTTGCAGGCGAATCTGCCGACGCACTCGCTGAACTGGGCGTCGGCTGGGTGCTGGTGGAGAACACGACCCCCGGCGAACTCGGCGAATCCGAGCAGACACTGAAACCACTCGATATTGCCTATTCCGACGCACAGCTCACGCTCTACCGGGTGCCGGATCCGCTGATCGCCCAGCACCGTCCCACCGCAGCCGTCGTGGTGGCCCACCTGGCCTGGGCACTGCTGCTTCTCGGCGGTCTAGCGGTAGGAGTCCTGCGCCGAATCGGATTGCGGCACAACGCCGGCCGATCCGACCAGCCCTGACGACCAACTGCCCCGCGTCGTGGCGTCGAGCACGGAGTACACACCCTGGGCGCACTGCTCCCAGGAGAACTCTCCTGCGCGCACTCGCGCCTTCTCTCCCAGCCGAGTTCGTGCTTCGGCATCGAGCAGCAGTTCCGACACCGCCATTGTCAGGCCGGCGACGTCTCTGTCTTCTACGGACTGTCCGCCCACCAGGACGCCGGTGACCCCGTCGATGATCGAATCGGTCAGGCCCTTGGAGCTTCGGTAGCCCACTGTCGGCACCCCGTGCTGGGCCGCTTCGACCACCGCGAGGCCCCAGCCCTCCTTGCGTGAGGGCAGGACGTGCACCCAGCTCCGACCGAGCAGCTCGTGTTTGCGCGCCTCCTCGACGTGCCCGTGAAAGGTGACGTAGTGCTCGATGCCCAGCTCGCTCACGTAGTCGCGCAGGTTCTGCTCCCACCAGCCGCCGCCGATGACGTCGAGGTGGATATCGGGAATCCGTCCGCGTAGCGCCGCCACGATATCGAGTGCGTCCTCGATCTGCTTGTGCGGAACCAGCCTGGACAGCACGCTGAGCGAAGGATGCGCGGTGCGGGTGCTCTCGTCGCCCTCTCGCACCGACAACGGGATCTCGTCTGCACCGTTTCGCACCACAGCGATGCGCTCGCGGTCCACGCCGAGGGCGATCAGTTCGTCTGCGGACGGCAACGACACCGTCAGATACTGGTTGCGGCGGTGCACTCGCGGGGACACCGTCGATTCCAACCACCAGCCCAGCTTGGCCATCAGGGGGCCTGCGACAGGCCACTGCTCACGGTGGCAATGGTGCACCAGCAGCGTGACCGGCACGCCGAACGCGACGCGTGAGAAGAAGGGGATTCCGTTCTGGGTATCGATCACCGCATCGGGAGCAATGCCTTTGAGCGGTCCGAATCCGAGCCGCCCGGCAGCGATCGCGGCAAGCGCTCGGGGGTACACCGACAGCCGCCCACCACCGCGACTGATCCGAATCCCGTCGACGATCTCCTCGGCAGGAGCACCGGGGTACGACGCCGTTCTGAGGGTGACGCGGACGCCGCGTCGAGCCAGACCCGCGCCCACCTGCTCGAGATAACGCTCGCTGCCGCCGCCCTGCGGGTGCCCGGTATCGCGCCAGCACAGCAACAGAACCTCGCGCACAGCTTGCTTCACCCAATTTCCCCATGCTCGTCTCGACCGCCGTCGATCACCGCTGCCACACTAACCGCTAGGGTTCGTTTTCGTGACTTCCGCCGTGACACGCCTGTTCGCCTCCCGCGCGACACTGCGCCGCTCGGTGAGTCTGTTGAAGGACTTCGGCCACGAGCAGAGTGCACCGGACATCTTCTACGGAGCCCTGGCCCGCGATTCCGTGGAACTGATCGGCGACCTGTACCGAGGCCTGACCGGCACCGACATGTCCGCGGCAACGGTACTCGACGTGGGCGGCGGCCCGGGATACTTCGCCGAGGTCTTCGGGGAGACCTGCGAGCGCTACCTTCCCGTCGAACCCGATGCGTCGGAGATGCACGCAGCCGGACTGCAGATCCCCGGATCGGTACGAGGGTCCGGAATGGCACTGCCGTTCCGCAGCGACAGCGTCGACATCTGTTTCTCCTCGAATGTCGCCGAACACGTACGTGAGCCGTGGACGATGGCCGAGGAAATGCTGCGTGTCACCAAGCCCGGCGGGTTGACCGTGCTGTCTTACACGATCTGGTTCGGTCCTTTCGGTGGCCACGAGACCAGGCCCTGGCACTATCTCGGCGGCGAATACGCCGCCCGGCGCTACACCCGCACCACCGGCCACGAACCGAAGAACCGATTTGGCGAATCATTGTTCGACATCAGCGCTGCAGACGGATTACGTTGGGCGAAAAGCACTCCCAACGCGACACTGCTGGCCGCATTCCCTCGATACCACCCGCGATGGGCATGGTGGATGATGCGTGTTCCGCTGCTCCGAGAGTTTTTCGGCAGCAACCTCGTCCTCGTACTGACACCGAACCCCCCTTCGAAGGGTCATTCCGCAGGCTCCACTCCCGCCTAAAGAAGGGTCATTCCGCAGGCCCCACTCCCGCCTAGCGAAGGGTCATTCCGCAGGCTCCACTCCCACCCTCGAAGGGTCATTCCGCAGGCTCCACTCCCGCCTAGTCTGGACCCATGACGGCACTGGCTCTCGACATCGGCGGCTCCAAGATGACAGCGGCACTCGTCGGCCGCGACGGGCGTCCGGAGAAGCCGGTCACGGTGCCGACGCCCGCGTCCGGAGTGTGGTCGGCCTGCGCGTCGTTGCTTCGGAAGATCGCTCCCGGACAGCACATCGACCGCATCGGTGTCGCCTGCTCCGGTCCGGTGAGTCTGGACACCGGATCGGTCGCGCCGATCAACATCGCGGAGTGGAAGAACGGCTTCGCGCTGGCGGGCCGCATCACCGAGATCTTTCCCGACGTCGACGTCCGCCTGGCGATGGACGGCAGCGCAGCCGCTCTGGGCGAACACCGGTTCGGGGCCGCCGTGGGGGTGCCGGACGTGTTGAGCCTGGTCGTCTCGACCGGCATCGGCGGCGGATTGGTGCTCGGCGGCCAGATCGTCGGAGGTGCCAGCGGCAATGCGGGCCACATCGGTCACATCGTCGTTCCAGGATCGACGACGGCCTGCGCGTGCGGTGGCATCGGATGCGTCGAAACCGTCTCGAGCGGGCCGTCTGCGGTGCGGTGGGCGCGCGAGCAGGGTTGGACCGGCAGCACCGGGACCGAACTCGCTGCAGCCGCCACCTCCGGAGAGCCGGTCGCGATCACGTCGTTGCAGCGCGCTGGAGTGGCACTGGGTCAGGCGATCGCGTCGGCCGTCGCCCTGGTGGATGTGCGCATGGTGGTGATCGGCGGTGGGTTCGCTCAGGCAGGCCCGCCGCTGTGGGATCCGATTCGGGAGTCGATAGGGCTGCACGCTCGCCTGAAGTTCCTCGACGGCCTACAGGTGGTACCGGCAGCCTTGGGTGGGCTCGGAACCGTGTACGGCGCGGCTGCCCTCACCGGCTGACAGGTACCCGCACAGCCAGAACGGGGCCCACCCCTCGGTGAGCCCCGTTCCGTGTGCTGAATACTACGCGCCCAGACGCTGCTTGAGGGCGTCGAATTCGTCCTGAATTCCGGTGGGCAGTTTCTCGCCGACGAAGTCGAACCACTCCTGGATCAGCGGGATCTCGGCCTTCCACTCCTCGGTGTTCACCGCGAGTGCCTCGGCCACGTCGTCGACGGTGGTGTCGAGGCCGTCGATGTCCAGAGCCTCGGCCGTGGGGACGACACCGATCGGGGTCTCGACGCCCGCGGCCTTGTGCTCGATGCGCTCGACGATCCACTTGAGCACGCGCGAGTTCTCACCGAATCCGGGCCACAGGAAGCGCTTGTCCTCGCCGCGACGGAACCAGTTGACGTAGAACACCTTCGGCAGCTTCGAGTCGTCGGCGTTCTTACCGAGGTCGATCCAGTGCTGGAAGTAGTCGCCCACGTTGTAGCCGAGGAACGGCAGCATCGCCATCGGATCGCGTCGAACGGTACCGACGGTGCCCTCGGCAGCGGCGGTCTGCTCGGAGCCGACGGTGGCTCCCATGAACACTCCGTGCTGCCAGTCGCGGGCCTCGGTCACCAGCGGGACGGTGGTCTTGCGACGTCCACCGAACAGGATCGCCGAGATCGGCACACCCTGCGGGTCGTCCCACTCGGGTGCCATCGACGGGCACTGAGCCATCGGCACGCAGTAGCGCGAGTTCGGATGTGCTGCATCGGTCCCGGACTCGGGCGTCCAGTCGTTGCCCTTCCAGTCGATCAGGTGATCGGGCTTGCCCTCGAGGCCTTCCCACCACACGTCACCGTCGTCGGTCATACCGACGTTGGTGAACACCGAGTTGCCCTGATCGATGGTCTTCATCGCGTTCGGGTTGGAATCCCAGTTGGTGCCGGGCGCGACGCCGAAGAAACCGAACTCCGGGTTGACGGCGTAGAGACGACCGTCCTCACCGAAACGCATCCACGCGATGTCGTCACCGATGGTCTCGGCACGCCAGCCCGGGATGGTCGGCTGAATCATCGCGAGGTTGGTCTTGCCGCACGCGGACGGGAACGCCGCCGCGATGTAGTACGCCTTGTCCTCGGGCGAGATCAGCTTGAGGATCAGCATGTGCTCGGCGAGCCAGCCCTCGTCGTGGGCCATCGCCGAGGCGATACGCAGCGAGTAGCACTTCTTGCCCAGCAGTGCGTTGCCGCCGTAACCGGAACCGAAGCTCCAGATCTCGCGGTCCTCGGGGAAATGCGTGATGTATTTGGTGTCGTTGCACGGCCACGGCACGTCGGCCTGGCCCTCGGCGAGCGGTGCGCCGAGCGAGTGCAGCGCCTTGACGTAGAAGCCGTCCTCGCCGATCTTGTCGAGCGCTGCCTGACCCATGCGGGTCATCACGCGCATCGAGACGACGACGTACTCGGAGTCGGTGAGCTCGACGCCCAGCTTCGGGTCGGCCGCATCGAGCGGGCCCATGCAGAACGGAACGACGTACATGGTCCGTCCACGCATGCAACCGCGGTAGAGATCGGACATCAACGTCCTCATCTCGGCGGGATCTATCCAGTTGTTGGTGGGACCGGCGTCGATTTCCTCTTTGGAGCAGATGTACGTGCGCGACTCCACGCGGGCGACATCCGAGGGATCGGAGTTGCCGAGGAACGAGTTGGGCTTCTTCTCGTCGTTGAGACGAGTGAAGGTGCCTGCCTCGACCAGCTTGCCGGTCAGGCGCTCCCATTCGGCGTCGGACCCGTCAGCGAACACCACTGCGTCCGGTTCGGTCAGTTCGGCTACCTGAGCAACCCAGGCAAGCAGTTCTTTGTGTCGAGTCGGCACGTTGTCGGTGCCGCTCAAACCGGGAATGGTCGCTGAGGTCATCTAACTCTCCTGGGGTTAGCCGGAACCGGGACGAACTCGCACGACTGCTGTTGGCAAGCATGCGCGAGCAGATCTCGATTTTCCCCTCTCGGCGGGGCGCTGCTCGACCGTTCGTGCTGCAATACACCATCTTACTGGGTACGGCAAGCCTAGAGCCGAGCGCCGGATGTCCTGTTCACCAGGTTAACGCCGAGCGACGTAAATCCAGAAACAGGGTGTTGTCCGATTAGTCACAGGACCGATTCAGATAGGGAAAGATCGGCGCAAGAAGGCCTCTACCAGCGGCGATATCGGAGGCGGCAATCGTCCTACAGCTCGCCGGATTCGGTCATTTCGCTCCGGCCGATACCGTTCGCTTCTCGAAATATTTCCCAAGTTCGGTATTGCCCATCACGTCCGAAGGCGGTGAACGTGTCTGTCACACCGTCTCCGTCGACATCGGTCGCCACCGTGATTCCGGCGTCGGTCGTCCGCACGGTGGTCTCGTAGTGACCGTCGCCATCGAGATCGAACAGGTCTGCCGAGACCGCCTGCTCAACCCCGCTGCCGAGATCGTGATCCGCCATGTCGCCCGGGGAAAGATCACCGGGCCCGAAGCCATCCACCACGTTCATCGACGCCTCACCTCGCTGTACCGACACTGCGGTCTACTCAGATTGAGCTCTACTCACACCGCGCTCTACCGACTTCGACGCACCGGCTGCTCGAACGGTTCCGTGGCCGCCTGCACCTTCTGGGCGGATTCGCGGGATACGACGGCGCTGTCGGGCCCGCGGAATCGCTCCATCCCGCGCTCGAGCGCAGACAGGTCGCGATCGCACGCCGACAGCAATGCCGATCGACGGTCGGCGAGCGCTCTGAGTTCGGCGTCCACCTCCGCGAGCGCGACGTCGATACGGGCCGCCGCCTCCCGGTCCGCCGCCGCGAGGGCGATCGCAAGCACCGACTCCGCGTCGAGAATGCGGGAGAGCAACCGCTGCTCCACTGCAGACTTCACTCCGGCCAGGCATTCCTGCGTCCAGCCCCGCAAGTGCGCCCTGTCGGCCACCAGTGCCCGCGAACGCGTCAACCACCAGGCCAGCACACCGCCGAGCACGAGGGTGATCGCGGTGTTTGCCACCGCCCACGCCGGCACCAGTGCCATCGGGGAGAGAACCAACCGCCCGATCCCCACCCCGGCGGAGGCACCGACCACGATCATGATGGCGTCCTCGATCCCGCGACGCCGCGATGGAGCGACGACATCGATCGGCTCGCCCGTCGCTTCCGGCTGCGCCGGCCGATTGTCGAGACCCAGCTCGGTCTCCACTGCTCGCAATCCGGCCGTCAACGCGGCGTCGGCTCGCCCTTGTGCATCGCGCGCGGACTCGGCGATATGGGCGGGTAAGTGCTCGAGTTCAGCGCGGCGGGCCGTATCGATTGTCTGCCTGAACTCGATGCCGAGCCCCCGTAGATCCTCGGCAGCGGCGTGGACGGAATCCACCCGAACTCGCTGAATTCGATTATGCAGCAGTGCACGTCGATCGCCGCCGAGGCTCTGCCGCTCGGCCAGAAGTGCTGCGCGTCGCGCTCGGAGAGGGGTAGCGTCACCTCCCCCGGTCACCGTCCGCGCCTTGGCCACGATCGACGCCCGTGCTTCGGCTGCGCTGTGCATTACTGCCGCTGCGTATTTGCGCTGTGCCCCGAGCGTTGGAGCCTGCACCAGCAGTGCACCGAGTCGGTCCGCTACCTCCTCCAGACCCGATTGGCCCGACATCACCGCGTCGCCGCTGTCCCGCCCCATCCGAGCCAACCGAACCGAGATCGGATGAAACGAGCACTCCACCGCCCGCGGGACGCACTCGGCCACGAGGTCGCTGTCGGCGGCCACCACATCCCGCCAGTGTCGATGCACGTCGATCTTGTTCACCACGAACACCGTCGGCGTCGATTCGAGGGCCACTCGCCACTGCTCCAGCTCGATGCGTCCGACCGGTGCCGACGCGTCGACGACGATCACGACGACGGCGGCCTCGGCCACCGAGTCCGCGAATGCGAAACCGGTGAGCCCGGTCAGCTCGTCGCGTAGTTCCGACTTGCCCGATCCAGCCGTGCCCGTGAGGAAGACACCGCTGGGCCGACTGTGCCGAGCCGCTCCGATGGCGTCGAGCGCGTCCGAATTCCACCGTCGTAGAACGCTTTTCATGTCCTCCGACAGCGCGATCATCGACCCAGCAATCGGACGTGGCCTCGGCACAGCGCCAGTGCCGATCGACGCACGTCCGAGTCCTTCGCGGTCGCTGCGCGCTGCTTCCACAGGGCCGCTTGCTGCACCGTCTCCCACTCCGAACCGGTCTCGATCGGAACCCCCAGATGCAGAGCTGCGCAGCGCATCTCAGCGGCCACCGCCTCGTCCGAGGCCAGATACGACTCGACGGCGCCGCGGACGTGCCGATGCCCAGCCGCGATCTGCCGCAAGCTTCGGTGCAGATCCGCGTCACGGGTGGCCGCAGCTGTCGATACGGCCGCCGAGACCGCCTCGACCAGGGCGTCCAGACCTGACGCTTCGACCAGTATCTGCACGAGATCGTCGTCGGAAGATACGGGAGTGGAGCCTGCGGAACGACCAGAAGGTACGGGAGTCGGCCGGCGCAGTGCACTGACGAGCAGGGCAAGGCCACGCAGTTCGATGCAGTCGACCAGATCTTCCCGGCGGCGGCCCGACAGCGCGATATCGGCGGCCTGAAACCGTTCGACCGTCAGCAGATCGGCAGGCCCGAGATCGGCGGCGGCAACGGTCCGTACGTCGTCCATGACGAGGGGCGTACCGGAGCGCCCCGAGCCGCGAAGTCCCGCGGCCATCGTCCCCATCACCGGAAGGACGGTCAGACCGAGCTGTTCCGATGCGGCCGCGGCCGCCGCTGCCGGGTCGTCGAGGGTGTCGGCTTTGGTCAACACCACGACAGTTCCGTTGTGCGCGCCACGTGACGGAGATTTCAGAGCGGCGCTGTCGTCCGGCGAGACCGCGCCGGCGAAGACGTACACCAGTACATCGCCAACCGATCTGTCTACGTCTGCACTCTCGGTGCTCTGCGTTGTTACACCGTTGCCCGCTTCGTTGCTCTCGTGCACTCGGACGTCGAGCCCGTCGGCGTCCAGATCGGCCGACTCGAGCACGGCGCGGACGGCGGACTTCCCCACTCCCGGTCGACCTGCGACCCGGACGAGGAGTGGCCGGAGTCGGCGGTGCACGGCGGTAGCGATCGCCTCCCGGGCCGCTGCGTCCGACGTCGATCCGTCGGTTTCGCTCGGGCCCGCTGCGGTGCGGTCACGTAGACGGTTCAAACTCGTCTCGGCGACGTTCGTCATCGATCCCCCCAGAACGACCCGCCGTCCACCCGTACCCGGCGCACAGCCCCCTGCTGCGGCACCGATTCTGACACATCGGGACGCGGTGAAGCCGGTTCGCGAGAATTGCATCGTTGTAATTCGTCGTCGGCGTTCGGCCCCTGATCAGCGGCGGGAACGCAAGTCTCAACTTCAACTCGAGACCCACCTGTCACACACTCCGTGGATGCGCGACAATGGACCGGTGAACGAGCCCCAGGACACCTCTGTCGACACCGAGGACGACGCCGTGCAGACCCACGAACGGGGCTCTCGGCTGTACCCACGAGTGACGAGCTTTCGCTCTCGGCGCGGAGCACTGACCGAGGCTCAGCAGAGCACCTGGGACAACCTGTGGCCGCGAATCGGCCGCGACGTCGCTGACGAGCAGATCGACATCGACTCCTGGTTCGGCCGCAGCGGCCCGGCGATCCTCGAGATCGGATCCGGCACCGGCACCGCCACGACCGCAATGGCTGCGGCCGAGCCGCACGTCAACCTCATGGCGGTCGAGGTGTACCGCCCGGGTCTGGCACAGACGCTGCAACAGATAGAGCGAGAAGGCATCGAGAACATCCGACTGTTGCGCGGTGACGCGATGGATGTACTGGAGAACATGCTGGGCACGGAGTCGTTGACCGGCGTTCGGGTCTTCTTTCCCGATCCATGGCCCAAGGCTCGCCACCACAAACGTCGCCTGCTTCAGGGGCCGACGTTCGCGATGATCGCGGATCGGCTGAAACCGGGTGGCGTTCTGCACGTGGCCACCGATCACTCCGAATACGCTGAGTGGATTGCCGAGGCCGGGAACGCCGAGCCCGGTTTGACCGTTCTCGATTGGGAATCACCCATGACGCACGAGCGGCCGGTGACCAAGTTCGAGGGCAAGGCGCAGCAGATCGGTAGCTCGGTGACGGAATTGATCTGGGGAAAGAAGACATCATGAGCGTCAGTACCGACATGCCCGACACCGTGATCGACCCCTCCGAGCTCGGTGCGATCGGTGACTCGCGACACACCAAGCGAGTCCTGCTGGTCTGGGATGCTCCCAACCTGGACATGGGCCTCGGCGCGATTCTGGGCGGTAGACCAACGGCCGCCTACCGCCCCCGGTTCGATGCGCTGGGCCGATGGCTGCTCAGCCGCACCGCCGAACTCTCCGCCTCGAGCACCATGACCCTCGAGCCCGAGGCGACGGTATTCACCAACATCGCTCCCGGCAGCGCCGATGTCGTCCGGCCCTGGGTCGAAGCATTGCGTAACGTGGGGTTCGCGGTGTTCGCCAAGCCCAAGGTCGACGAAGACAGCGATGTCGACGAAGACATGCTCGACCATATCGACTTCCGCAACCGTGACGGCGGCCTCGCCGGGGTCATGGTCGCGTCGGCCGACGGTCAAGCGTTCAAGGGCCCCTTGGAGGCCATCGCAGCGACCGGGGTGCCCGTGCAGGTACTGGGCTTTCGGGAGCACGCAAGCTGGGCTGTCACGTCCGACATTCTGGAGTTCCTCGATCTGGAGGACATTCCGGGGGTCTTCCGTGAACCACTGCCTCGGGTGAGTCTCGATTCGCTCCCCGACGAGGGCGCGTGGCTGCAGCCCTTCCGACCGCTGTCCGCCCTGCTCGTCGGGCGCCAAGGAGTTTCTTAAGTGTTCGCCAGATGGGGAGACATCGTCTACCGCCTGCGGTACACCGTCATCGGTGTCATGGTGGCTGCACTGTTGGGCTTCGCTGCCTACGGTCTCGATCTCAACAGCCATCTCAGTCAGAGCGGCTGGGACGATCCCACGTCGGAATCGGCTCAGGCTGCCCGTCTGGCAGATACGACGTTCGGCCGCGACAAGCAGGGTGACGTCATCGTCCTCTACACCGCGCCCGAGGGCTCGACCATCGACGATCCGACGTTCCAGTCCAAGATCATCGCCAACCTCGATTCGCTCACGGCCGACCATCCCGATCAGATCGACAAAGTCAACGCCAGCTACTTCAAGACGGCGGTCGCGCCCAGCCTCCCTGTTCTCGGTACGTCCGACAAGCAACATGCAATTGCCAGCATCGCCATCAAAGGCGACAACGACACCGAACTGACGAACAACTTCCAGGCCGTCAAGGACGCCTTCTACATCGACGGCGTCAATGTGCAGGTGACCGGCCTACAGGCCGTGGCAGGCGCGCTGCAGTCGACGATGGCAGGCGACATCCACCGGATGGAATTGCTCGCCATCCCTGCCGTCGCGGTGCTGCTGTTCTTCATCTTCGGTGGCGTCGTCGCTGCCGCGCTGCCGCTGATCATCGGCGGCCTGACGGTCGTCGGAGCCAACGGCATCGTGAAGGTGTTCACCAACTTCACCGAGGTCAACTCGTTCGTCGCGCCCGTGGTCTCGCTCGTCGGCCTCGGCCTCGCGATCGACTACGGGCTGTTCATCGTGTCGAGGTTCCGAGAAGAACTCGGCGACGGATATACGACGCGACAGGCCGTCCGCCGCACCGTCATGACGGCCGGTCGCACGGTCGTGTTCTCCGCAACGATGATCGTCGCGTCCCTCGGCGGCCTGCTGCTGTTCCCGCAGGGCTTCCTCAAGTCGGTGGCCTACGGCTCCATCGCCACCGTCGCACTCGCGGCACTGACCGCCATCACGATTCTGCCCGCGATCCTCGCCATCCTCGGCCCGCGCGTCGATGCGCTCGGCCTGAAGTTCATGCGCAAGACCAAGTCGAGCGAGGAAATCGAGAACGGCATGTGGGGCCGACTCACCCGCTGGGTGATGCGCAACCCCGTCAAGGTCACCGTGCCCATCGTGCTCGGTCTGGTGCTCCTGACGCTGCCCGTCGGCAACATCAAATTCGGCGGCATCAACGAGACCTACCTGCCTCCGGATAACGTCACCCGCGTCGCGCAGGGCGAGTTCGATTCCCTCTTCCCAGGCCAGCGCACCGAGCCCATCAAACTGGTGATCAGCAACGCGCAGGGTGCCAACCTGGCCCAGATCACGAACCAAGCCGACAACGCTCCGGGCCTGGTCGAGAAGTTCACACCTGTCGGTGCCAGCAAAGACGGCGTCATCGTGTTCAAAGCCGGACTGGTCGATCGCAACGACTCGAAGCCGGCGATCGACTACCTCCGCAGCATCGACGTTCCGGACGGGGCGACGGTTCTCGTGGGCGGCACCCCTGCCATCGAGCAGGACTCCATCAGTGCGCTCATCGACAAACTGCCACTGATGGCCGTGCTGGTGGTGTTCATCGTGACGCTGCTGATGTTCTTGACGTTCGGATCGTTGGTGCTGCCGATCAAGGCGGTGCTCATGACCGTCCTCGGCCTCGGTGCCACCATGGGCATCCTGACGTGGATATTCATCGACGGAAACGGCGCGGGGCTGATGAACTTCACACCGGGGCCCATCATGGCCCCGGTCTTGGTGCTGATCATCTCCATCGTGTTCGGACTGTCCACGGACTACGAGGTATTCCTACTCTCCAGAATGGTGGAGGCACGCGAAAAGGGTGCCAGCACAAGCGAAGCCATCCGGATCGGCACCTCGCACACCGGACGCATCATCACCGCCGCAGCCTTGATCCTCATCGTCGTCACCGGAGCATTCGCGTTCTCCGATCTGGTGATGATGAAGTACATCGCCTACGGCATGATCGCCGCACTCATCATCGACGCC
>NZ_JBMIRQ010000070.1:0-1776 GCF_049195265.1 Rhodococcus sp. MALMAid1271
AGATCACCAAGGTTCTTGTTGCCAATCGTGGTGAGATCGCGGTTCGGGTGATCCGGGCGGCTGCTGATGCGGGGTTGGTGAGTGTGGCTGTGTATGCCGAGCCGGATGCGGATGCTCCGTTCGTGCGGTTGGCCGATGAGGCGTTCGCTCTTGGTGGTTCGACGTCGGCTCAGTCGTATCTGGTGATCGACAAGATCATCGATGCTGCGGTCAAGTCCGGTGCCGATGCTGTGCATCCGGGGTATGGGTTCTTGTCGGAGAATGCTGATTTCGCGCAGGCGGTCATCGATGCGGGGTTGATCTGGATCGGTCCGTCGCCGCAGTCGATCCGCGATCTCGGGGACAAGGTCACCGCCCGACATATCGCGGCCCGCGCGAAGGCACCGTCGGTGCCGGGCACGTCCGAGCCGGTGCGTGACGCGCAGGAGATCCTCGATTTCGTCGACGAGCACGGTCTGCCGATCGCGATCAAGGCCGCGTTCGGTGGTGGTGGACGCGGGATGAAGGTCGCCCGCACCCGTGAGGAGATCCCGGAGTTGTTCGATTCGGCCACCCGTGAGGCCGTCGCCGCGTTCGGGCGGGGGGAATGTTTCGTCGAACGTTATCTCGACAAGCCCCGCCACGTCGAGGCGCAGGTCATCGCCGATCAGCACGGCAACGTCGTCGTCGCCGGTACCCGTGATTGTTCGCTGCAACGCCGTTTCCAGAAACTCGTCGAGGAAGCACCCGCCCCGTTCCTGACCGATGCCCAGCGCGCGGAAATCCACTCCAGCGCCAAGGCCATCTGCCGGGAAGCGGGCTACTACGGTGCCGGGACGGTGGAATACCTCGTCGGCCAGGACGGCCTGGTGTCGTTCCTGGAAGTGAACACCCGTCTGCAGGTCGAGCATCCGGTGACCGAGGAAACCTCCGGGATCGATCTGGTGTTGCAGCAGTTCGCCATCGCCAACGGTGAGGAACTGTCGATCACCGAAGATCCGCAGCCGCGGGGGCATTCGTTCGAGTTCCGGATCAACGGTGAAGACGCCGGCCGCGGGTTCTTGCCCGCTCCCGGCCCGGTGACCACCTTCACCGCGCCGTCCGGGCCGGGTGTGCGGGTCGATTCCGGGGTCGAATCGGGCAGTGTGATCGGGGGCCAGTTCGATTCGATGCTCGCCAAACTCATCGTCACCGGAGCCACCCGAGACGAGGCGTTGGCTCGGTCCCGGCGGGCGTTGGCCGAATTCGATGTTCAAGGGTTGGCGACGGTGATCCCGTTCCATGCCGCGGTGGTCTCCGATCCGGCGTTCATCGGTGACGGGGAATCGTTCGATGTGCACACCCGCTGGATCGAAACCGAATGGGACAACCAGATCCCGCCGTTCACCGCCGGCCAGCCGCTCGACGAGGACGAGGTCCTGCCCCGCCAGAGCGTGGTCGTCGAGGTCGGTGGCCGCCGCGTCGAGGTCTCACTGCCCGGCGAATTCTCCCTCGGTGCCAGCAGCAACGGCGGCGGGCCGGCGGGGGCGGTGCGGCGTAAACCCAAAGCCCGCACCCGCGGCGGTGCCGGGGCCGGAGCCGGGTCCGGTGACGCGGTCACCGCACCCATGCAAGGCACCGTGGTCAAAGTCGCCGTCACCGAAGGCGCCACCGTCGAAGCAGGAGACCTCATCGCCGTCCTCGAAGCGATGAAAATGGAAAACCCCGTCAACGCCCACAAAGCAGGCACCATCACCGGCCTGACCGTCACCGCAGGCGACGCCATCACCCAAGGCACCGTCCTCACCGAAATCAAGT
>NZ_JBMIRQ010000054.1:0-3491 GCF_049195265.1 Rhodococcus sp. MALMAid1271
GGCACCTCGCACACCGGACGCATCATCACCGCCGCAGCCTTGATCCTCATCGTCGTCACCGGAGCATTCGCGTTCTCCGATCTGGTGATGATGAAGTACATCGCCTACGGCATGATCGCCGCACTCATCATCGACGCCACCCTGATCCGCATGTTCCTCGTACCTGCCACGATGAAACTGCTCGGCGACGACTGCTGGTGGGCCCCGCAGTGGATGAAGCGCATTCAGCGCAAGCTCGGACTCGGCGAGACAATTCTCGAGGACGAACTCCTCCCGATCGCCGACGTACCCGAACTCGCCCTCGCCGGGGGCGCGCCGTCCACCAAAGTCGCACCGCCCATCCGTCCGGCACCGCGCCGCAGCGAACCACTCACCGAGCCCATTCCCGTTGTCGCACCGCATGGTTCAGGCCCCATCAGGGCGACTCACGCGGCGAAGGAAGAGTCCCGGCGCACCGTGACGGGGCGGCCGGCAACACCACCCGAGGACGAACCGACTCGCGCAACTCAGGCCGCCCCTGCGCCTCGACGCGCTCCCGAGCCGGCCCCGAGCCGGCCGGTGCCGCCGCGTCCAACCGTCGAACCGGAGCCGACCCAGGCGGCCGACGTGGTCCGTCCTGCGTCCCCGGCCGATTCGGACGCCGCTCCCCCGTCGGCTCGGCCCCCGCGCCCATCGAGTGCTCCCCGACCACCGGTCGCGCCGCCCAGTCGAAGCCGTGTCGGGCGGGCACCACGAGCCGAGGAACCCGACTCACGATCGATCGAGAGTTGGCTCGCCGACCTGCGTGCACCCAGTGCATCTCCGCCGTCGAGTCGGCCGAGTTCGACGAGCACAGGCGCAGGCGCAGGCCGGAATGGGTCCCACAACGGATCCACAGCCGAGGGCACGGGCCAGAACGAAACGGGCTACAACGGTTCCGTTTCCGAGGACGCGGGCCACAACGGGCGTGCCGAGAACGGTTCGTCGCAGAACGGTTCCCCTCGGAACGGCTACGTCAGCAATGCATCCGGGCGCAACGGCACCAATGGCTCCGAGCGCAACAGCACAAATGGCTCCGGGCGCAACAGCACCAATGGTTCCGGACGCACCGACACCGAGCAGAACGGGTCCGAGCACAACAGCTCCGAGCACAACAGCTCCGAGTACAACGGAAGCGGCCACACCGAACCCACGCCGAGCGAGTCACCCAAGCCCTCGGGCCGACGGGCAGCACCGTCCACCGAAGGCGGAGACAGCGGTCGTCATCGCGGCGGCGAGAACGGACAGGTGGTCAGCGTCAGCGAACTGATCGCCCGCGAGCGCAATCGTTCACGCTGACGATCGGATGAACCGGCTGTCTTCTCCAGACAGCTCCCCGAGCAGTGCTCCCGCCCCCGGGAGGATCGTTTCGCAGGCTACACTCCCGCTTCAAGGGTCGGGTTCACTCACGAGGCGGATCGTCGCGTGTACCGAGGGGGAGTTCTACACACGTGTTCGTTCGATGGGGAAATGTCGTCCACCGCCTCCGATACTCCGTTCTCGGGGTCATGGTAGCGGGATCAGCAATCCTGGCCGCCTACGGCTGGGACCTCCCAGACCACCTGAGTCAGAGCGGCTTCGACGACCCGACGTCACAGTCGGCCGCCGCCAGTAATCTCATCGACGAGACATTCGGCCGCGACAGCCAGGGCGATGTCATCGTCCTCTACACCGCCCCCGAGGGCTCGACCATCGACGATCCGGCATTCGACGCAGCGATTGTCCAGAATCTCGATTCCCTGGTCGCCGACCACCCGGATCGCATCGCGAAGATCAACGGCAGCTACTTCCGGACAGACCAGGCCCCTGCGCTCCCCGTGCTCGGCACCGCCGACAAGCAGCATGCCATCGCGAGCATCGCGATCGTCGGCAACGACGACACCGAGCTGACCAACAATTTTCAGGCAGTCCAGAACGACTTCTACATCGATGGTGTCGACGTGCAGGTCGCCGGCCAGCAGGCGGTCGCTGCCGCACTCCAGTCGACGATGACCGATGACATCCATCGCATGGAGGTCCTCGCCATCCCAGCCGTGGCGGTACTGCTGTTCTTCGTTTTCGGCGGGGTGGTCGCTGCCGCGCTGCCACTCGTCGTCGGCGCTTTGACGGTGATCGGGGCCAACGGCATCGTCAAGCTCTTCACCCACGTCACCGAGGTCAACACCTTCGTCGCACCGGTGGTGTCTCTGGTGGGTCTCGGCTTGGCGATCGACTACGGCCTGTTCATCGTCTCGCGTTTCCGAGAGGAACTGGGCGACGGCCGTTCGACTCCCGATGCGATCCGTCGAACGGTCATGACCGCGGGCCGCACGGTGGTGTTCTCGGCGACGATGATCGTTGCGTGCCTCGGGGGACTGCTGCTGTTTCCGCACGGGTTCTTGCGGTCCGTTGCCCTGGGTTCGATTGCGACAGTTGCTCTTGCCGCGCTGAACGCGATCACCATCCTGCCCGCCATCCTGTCGATTCTCGGCCCTCGTGTCGACGCGCTCGGTCTGAAGTTCATGCGCAAGACCAAGTCCTCGGAGGAGATCGAGAACGGTAGGTGGGGCAAGCTCACGAACTGGGTGATGCGCAACCCCATCAAGGTGGTCGTCACCATCGTTCTCGGACTGCTGGCCCTGACGCTGCCCATCGGCAACCTCGCGTTCGGCGGAATCAACGAAACGTACCTGCCGCCGGACAATCCGACTCGAGTGGCGCAGGAGCAATTCGACGAGTTGTTCCCCGGGCAACGCACCGAACCCATCAAACTGGTCATCCAGAACGCGCAAGGCCCCACACTCGGGGCCATCACCACGCAGGCGAACAACGCACCCGGCCTGATCGAGCCGTTCACTCCGGTCGGTGCCAGCAAGGACGGCATCATCGTCTTCAAGGCCGGGCTGATCGACCGAAACGACGGTGCGCCCGCCATCGAGTATCTGCGCAGCATCGACACCCCCGACGGCACCACGATGCAGGTGACCGGAACGCCTGCGATCGAACGGGATTCGATCGATGCCCTGGTCGACCGGCTACCCCTGATGGCCGTACTGGTCGTCCTCATCGTGACTGTCCTGATGTTCCTGACATTCGGGTCTCTGGTGCTGCCGATCAAGGCAGTGCTCATGACGACGCTCGGCCTCGGGGCCACCATGGGCATCCTGACGTGGATCTTCATCGACGGGCACGGAGCTGCGTGGATGAACTTCACCCCGGGGCCGATCATGGCGATGATTCTTCTGCTGATCGCCGCAATCGTGTTCGGCCTGTCCACGGACTACGAGGTGTTCCTCCTGTCTCGAATGGTCGAGGCTCGCGAAAACGGTTCCAGTACAAGCGAAGCCATCCATATCGGCACCTCGCACACCGGACGCATCATCACCGCCGCAGCCTTGATCCTCATCGTCGTCACCGGAGCATTCGCGTTCTCCGATCTGGTGATGATGAAGTACATCGCCTACGGCATGATCGCCGCACTCATCATCGACGCC
>NZ_JBMIRQ010000059.1:0-74034 GCF_049195265.1 Rhodococcus sp. MALMAid1271
ATCGCCGGTGCCCGGCTGGCCGGGGCGTCGACGATCATCGCGGTCGATCGCGACAAGGGCAAGCTCGACTGGGCGGTCGATCTCGGTGCCACCCATACCGTCGATGCCTCGGCGGTCGATGTCGTCGAGGCCGTCCAGGAGTTGACCGGTGGGTTCGGGGCGGATGTGGTCATCGATGCCGTCGGTCGTCCGGAGACGTGGAAGCAGGCGTTCTATGCCCGTGATCTGGCCGGCACGGTGGTGTTGGTGGGGGTCCCGACACCGGAGATGACCCTGGAGATGCCGTTGATCGATTTCTTCTCCCGTGGTGGCTCGTTGAAATCGTCCTGGTACGGCGACTGCCTTCCCGAGCGGGACTTCCCGATGCTGGTCGATCTGTACGAGCAGGGCCGGTTGCCGCTCGAGAAGTTCGTCACCGAACGGATCGGTCTGGGGGACGTCGAGGCAGCGTTCGAGAAGATGCATCAGGGCACCGTGCTGCGTTCGGTGGTGATCGTATGAGCGGCACCGTCCGAGTACAGAACGGCGGCACCTGGGACGTCGAGAACACCATTTGAGTGAACGACACATTCCATTGCTGATATATCAAAGTTCACTCCGAGCTACTCGCGGGTAACGATTGCGTCGCGGCGCACCTGATGCACTTCGCCATCGGTGCGCCGCCGGGCCGAGCTGGAACAGCTCATCGAGCACCGGCCGTGCCGCGCCCGAACCACCCGCCTACCTGGTACAACACGTGGTTTGTCCGATTCGGGTTACGTAGTGTTTCGCGACGATGAAAAGTGCCGTCACCTATTGACACACTCCTGTGGCGTGCCCACACTGTTGTTGCGGAAAGTAAGACGCGTTTCGCATAGCGATACAGAAAGGATCCGTATGCTCAAGGTGTGCCCCTTGGCCGACCTTCCCGGCGGCGAAGCTCTACGAGTCGAAACCAGCCCTCCGGTCGCGCTGTTCCACACCGAGGACGGTGAGCTGTTCGCGATCGACGACACCTGTACGCATCAGGACGCGTCGCTTTCGGACGGATGGCTGGAAGGGTGCGCCGTCGAGTGCCCTCTGCACGCATCCACATTCGACCTGCGCACCGGAGCCGTCGACGCGCCTCCCGCCAAATTGCCGGTCCGTACACACACCGTCGTTGTGGACGAGGGCATGATCTACATCGAGCTGAGCACTGCGACCCCCAATCTTCCGCCCGACGTTCGCAGCCGCCTGGCCGCCGAGGGGCATTCGTGAAGAGCGTGACCATCGTCGGGGCATCCCTGGCGGGACTGTGCTCGGCTCGCGCCCTGCGGGCAGCCGGGTTCGACGGTGCGGTCACCATCGTCGGCGCCGAGCGTCACCGGCCCTACGACCGTCCGCCACTGTCGAAGGAGTACCTCGCAGGCGACGTGGACATGGCCACCCTCGCACTCGAGCCCGAGGACGAGGATCTGGACGTCACCTGGGTTCTCGGCCGCACAGCCACGGACCTGGCCCCGTCCAGGAGAACCGTCACCCTCGACGACGGTGCCGAACTGACCTCCGACGGCGTCATCCTCGCCACCGGCTCGCGGGCACGATCGCTCCCCGGCACCGACCACCTGTCCGGTGTGCACGTCCTTCGCACGATCGACGACGCCGACAGACTCCGCGCCGAGCTCGTCCCCGGCGCACGTCTGGTCGTCATAGGGGCCGGCTTCATCGGAGCCGAAGTGGCTTCCACTGCAAGGAAACTGGGCCTCGAGGTCACGGTTGTCGAAGCGGCCCCGTCACCACTCGCCGGCCCGCTGGGCGCGCGATTGGGTAGCGCGGTGGGCAATCTGCACCGCGACAACGGCACCACATTGATCTGCGGCATCGCCGTCGACGGTCTCACTGGTACCGACCGGGTGAGCGGTGTTCGGCTCGCAGACGGACGGCTCCTCGACGCCGATGTCGTCGTCGTCGGCATCGGCGGAATTCCGAACATCGACTGGCTCGGCTCCAGTGGCCTCGCGCTCGGCAACGGAATTCTGTGCGACGGCGGCGGCGCGACGGCAGTACCAGGGGTCGTAGCCGTCGGCGACTGCGCCGCCTGGCTCGATTCCAACGGCACTCATCGGCGAGTGGAGCATTGGGCAGGGGCGTCCGAACGTCCCACCGTCGCCGTGGCCACACTGCTTTCGGGCAGTTACGGCGGCCAACACGTCAAGCCTCCGTACTTCTGGTCCGATCAGTACGGGTCGCGCATTCAGTTCGCCGGCATCGCAGGACCGGACAGTGAATGCACCATAGAAGAGGGTTCACCCGAACTCGGGAGCTTCCTCGCCGTGTACCGATCGGCAGGACTTCCTGTCGGCGTACTCGGTGTCAATCAAGTTCGTTTGTTCACCCGCTGGCGCCGACAGCTCTCGGCTCCTGCACTAGCGGTCTGACACCCAGCCCAGACCACAGACCCACCCGTCGTATCCCCTTATCCCAGTTGACGTCTCGTCACCGATCCAGAAGATCGGCCACGTACGGAGGAACCCTTGACCACCATCGACGACCCCACGCCGCCCGCCGCCCCACTCCCCCTGCCGGAAAGTCTGATCTCGACCCTGCCCGGTCGGTACTACACCGACCCGGACATCTTCGAGCTCGAGCAGGAGAAGATCTTCGAGGAGCTGTGGATCTGCGCTGTCCGCGCAGCGGATCTGGACAAGCCCGGCTCGTTCCGGACCGTGCAGATCGGCCGCGAGAGCGTCATCATCACGCGCACACGTACCGGTGCCATCAAGGCCTACCTGAACGTCTGCGCGCACCGCGGCGCGCGAATCTGTATGGAGGACAAGGGCGAAGTCAAGCGATCGTTCCAGTGCCCGTACCACGCCTGGACGTACGACCTGGACGGAAAGCTCATCGCTGCACCGAACCTGACCAAGATGCCCGATATCGACCGGGTTCGCTACGGCTTGTCGTCGGTGTCGGTGGAGGAATGGCTCGGATACGTTTGGGTCAACCTCAGTGACAATCCGGCGTCCTTCGACACCACCGTGGTGCAGGACATTCGCGACCGACTCGGTGACGTCGAATCGATCGACCGCTACAAGGTCGAGGATCTCGGCCTCGGCAGGCGCATGAGCTACGACGTCAAGGCGAACTGGAAGCTCATCATCGAGAACTTCATGGAGTGCTACCACTGCGCCACCATTCACCCTGAGCTCACCGAGGTTCTTCCGGAATTCGCCGACGGTTATGCCGCCCAGTACTACGTGGGGCACGGAGCCGAATTCGGTGAATCAGTTCAGGGCTTCACACTCGATGGCACCGCTGGGCACGACTCCATCCCCGGAATCGCACCGGAGCAGGACCGGCGCTACTACGCCATCACTGTCCGGCCGCAGGTGTTCGTCAACCTCGTCCCGGATCACGTGATCATCCACCGGATGTATCCGCTTGCCCCCGATCGCACCCTGGTGGAATGCGATTGGCTGTATCTGCCCGGTGTGGTCGCCTCCGGCCGAGACCTGCAGCACTCGGTGGAGTTGTTCCACCGCGTCAACCTGCAGGACTTCGAGGCGTGTGAACGCTGCCAGCCCGCGATGAGTTCACGTAAGTACCGCGACGGCGGTGTCCTGGTGGGCAGCGAACACCACATCGGCATCTTCCACGACTGGCTCAAGAACCGCATCGAGGGCTGACCGAACCGGTCGTATGTGCGGTACCGATAGGATCGGTACCCATGAGTGTCGAGGTCGCGTCGTCCGGCACCCCCGGTTCTCCGGGGGTGCACGGCGACACGGGGGCGACAATGGCCGACGTCGCGTATTCGGCCATTCGCGACAAATTGATCAAGCTGGCGATCAAACCCGGGGACGCCGTCGTCGAGTCGGCGCTGTCTGCCGAGCTCGGTGTGGGCCGCACTCCCGTCCGGGAGGCACTCAAACGGCTCGAATACGAGCGGCTGGTCATCTCGCATTCCCGACGCGGCACCTTCGCGACCTCCATCGAGGTCGCCGACCTGGGGGACATCTCCGAGATTCGCCAGCGGCTCGAACCACTCGCGGCAGCGAAGGCCGCCGCCGCGGCCACCGCGACGCAACGTCAAGTCCTGTGGGGTATGGCCGACCGTACCGAGGAGCTCGAGGCAACGAACCCGAGCCAACACGATCTGATCGAGTGGGATACCGAGGTGCATCGCACTGTGTACCGGCTCGCGTCGAATCCGGTTCTCGAGGATGCGTTGATTCGCTACAGCAATCTTGCGACGCGAATCTTCTGGCTGTTCCTGGATCGGCTGCCCCCACTGGCCGACCACGTCGGTACCCACACCGAGTTGCTGCGCGCGATCGCGGCCGGGGAAGCCGAGAACGCTGCGAGCATCGCGCGGGCGCACGTGACCGAGTTCGACGACGCAGTCCGAGCGGTCATCTAGGTCTCGAGGGGGCACGCCGCCGGGCAAGTGCGTGTTACGTATAGTCGCGGGGATGGCCACTGACGATTCGAACCGCGCCCCGGAAGGTGGCGTCCAGTCGGTCGACCGCGCATTTCGCGTACTCGAGGTCATGGCACGGCTAGGAGAAGCCGGCGTGAGCGCCATCGCCACAGAGATCGGTGTGCACAAGTCCACGGTGTCGCGCCTGCTGACGTCGCTCGAAGAGCACGACATGGTGATGCAGACGCACAACCGCGGCAAGTATCGACTCAGCCTCGGAGTACTTCGGCTGGCCGCCGCAGTCCCCGAGCGGTTGGAGATCACCGAGTACGGTCACGCGATACTCGAGCGCCTGGCGACGAAGCTCGGCGAGACAGTGAACATCGCTGTGCGACGAGCAGATACCGCGGTCCACCTGGATGAGGCCAGAGGACCCAGTTCGGTAGGAACCCACAACTGGATCGGCGAACAGACTCCGCTGCACGCCACGGCGAGCGGCAAGGTGCTGCTGGCCGCTCTCGATCCCGATGGTCGTCGGGCCATGGTCGATTCTCTCGATCTTCATCGGCACACCGAGCACACGGTCACCACCACGGCCGCACTCACGGCCGAGCTCGACGCTGCCGGCTCGCTCGGATACGCGGTGGTCGTCGAAGAATTCGAGACCGGCCTCAACGCCATCGCAGCCCCGATCCTCGATTACACCGGCAAGACGGTCGCCGCCCTGAGCGTCTCCGGTCCGGTGTATCGCTTCGACGAGGCAAGAATGCGGGCCATCGTCCCGGATGTGCTGGCCGCCGCCGCAGAGATCAGCGAGAAGATGGGCTACCGGGAATCGTTCATTCCCTCGACCTGAGCGGCCTCGGCGCACTCGACGACGTTGGTCAACAGCATGGCCCGAGTCATCGGGCCGACTCCGCCCGTTGCACCGCTGAGCCGCCCCGCGATCTGCTCGACGCCCGGATGCACGTCGCCCAGAATTCCTTCGACGGTACGGGTGATTCCCACCGACAGCACCGTCGCTCCGGCGCTGATCCAGTCCGGACGCACCAGGTGTGCAACGCCTGCCGCCGCGATGACGACGTCGGCGGCGCGCGTGTGCGCGGCGGTGTCCACCGTGGCTTCGTGGCACATGGTCACTGTCGCGTGCTCGCTGCGGCGGGTGAGCATCAGCCCCAGCGGGCGGCCGACCGTGATACCGCAACCGATGATGCAGAAGCGGGCACCGGTGATCGGTACATCATGGTGGCGAAGAAGTTCCAGGATTCCGCGCGGGGTGCAGGGCAGCGGCCCATCCATGCCGAGTACGAGCCGGCCCAGGTTCGTCGGGTGCAGGCCGTCGGCGTCTTTACGCGGGTCGATCAGTTCGATCACCCGATGCGTGTCGATGTGCGGCGGAAGTGGCAGCTGAACGATGAAGCCGGTGCACTCCGGGTCGTCATTGAGAGCGTGCACCGCATCTTCGATCTCGCGCTGACTCGCGGTCGCGGGCAACCTGACCTGAATCGAATGCAGCCCCACCTCGGCGCAGTCGCGGTGCTTCGCCGCGACGTAGGAGCGGCTTCCTGGATCCTCACCGACCAGAATTGTGCCGAGGCCGGGCCTGATCCCCTGCTGCGCGAGCCGTTGAACGCGGTGACGCAGGTCGTCCTTGACGATCGCACTCACTGCGTTGCCGTCGATCCTGAGCGCTGTGGTCATGCTGTGGGTTCCTTGGAGTCGGCCGTCATCGTACTGATATATCAACTGTCGATCACAGTACGGCGTGCGGCTGCCGCCGGTCAAGAGCAATGACATGAGAGGGTCGAAACATGGAGCCACTGCAGCCGATGCGACCGGTCAGCGTGCAGCAGGACGAGCGAGAGTCTGCACCGTCCTGGAAACTGTGGTGCGCGTATGTGGGTCTCGCAGCGCTGTTCCTGGCATCGATGTGGATCGACGGGGGCTACCGGTGGATCGTCGCCGCCGGAATCTTCATATTCGCGATCGGGGCGGCACTTTCCATTGCAGCAGCGCGGCGGATCTCACGAGAGAACGCAGGTCGACGCATTCCGTGGATCGGATTCCCGCCAGTACGACCGCGCAAGGTCGACCTGCTCGAGACTGTCGGCGCATCGATGACATTGACCGGCGCGTTGATGGCGGCGAACAACCTGTCGATTCCATGGCCGATTTTTCTGCCGATCATCGGCTTCGCCTTCATCGCGGTGACTCTATCGGCACAGGCATGGCACAACTATCGGGTCCATCAGGACACCTCCGATCGCTGACGGACTCGGCTGCACAGCGAAAGATCTGAGCCGATTCCGGTAGAACCCAGCCGGTTCAGTGCGGACCACCCACACGGAGGCCAGGGGCCATTGCGATATCGGTTACTTGCCGGACCGTCAGGACACGGTCTGCGGATACATCGGCACGACTGCCATCGGTCCTGTACACCCTTACGCGACTATGGTTTTCACCCGAAGTGATATCGAGGACGGTACCGTCGGCCAGGGTTCGACGCTCATCGACGTGCCCAGCGAAACACGGGCCTGGGGTTTCGTCGGATGTCGACAGACTCACGCTCACGTCACCCACTGTCCCTCCCAGTGAAATTCTTCCGGACGCGTTGCCATCGGCAGCGAAGGTGAACGGCGGGAACATCGCGTCGGGCTCCACCGTGGTCCCCGCAGGGAGAGCATCGATCAAAGCGGCGGACGCGGCCGATGCGTCGAATGCCACTGGGGCGGAATCGCCGCCGACGAACGCGAAGTTGACCCTGTAGGTGTCCTCGGGCTGAATGACCTCTGCACAGCCAGGGATCGACACCGCGACGGGCTGAGGGTCGTGTAACAGACTCGCGACCCCGACGCCCGCTGCCACGATGCCGACGATCACCACAACCGTCGACCACACGGACTTCGAGTCACCTGAACGTGCCATGAAAGTCAGTGTCCACTGCCTCCGTGGAAAGGGCTAGCCGGTCGGAGCTCAACTGTCGCTGGTTTCGAGCCACCTCGAAGCCTGCGCGACGGGACCCCTGCTGGAAGCACTCTTGTAAAGGTCACGGGCACTACCCGACCGCCAATCCTCGGCGGCTGCTCCGAACGATCGCCTACCAGTCATGTAACTCATTGCTGGAGAACGACAGTCGATCAACCCCGAACTGGTCGCGCACGAGATGCTGAAAGTAATCGACCGTCGTCCAAGCGAACTGGCGTGGACCCGTGAACGGTTGCGTGTGCCACCCCACCCTGTTTCACTGATGGAGAATCCGAACCAATCGGTCTGACGGGGTTGTGGATGAGTACAGCTACCCGCCTCAGCGTCTGATTGTCGTGATGGAACAACCACAATCCAGCGTGACCGGTGCGCGGGATCCCTTCTGAATGCGAGGAATTGACGGTGAATTTTCCGAGCGGGAGATGGTGGGTTCTCTTCTGGTCTGCACAGGCGTTGCTGTGGGCCGTTGTTTCGGTGACTCGAACTCAGGACGGTGCGTCTCCGGTTTGGTCGTGGGTCGCTACTTGTTTGTTTGCTGCGGCCGCAATCCTGACCGGGATCAGTACATTTCGCAGCAGAAGCGACAACGAGCACGAACCCATGAATCCGTAGCGAAAGTCGAAGCTGCATCGCGGATCTGCCGTGCGGGGCCCATCCGGTCGACGAGCGGTACCGCGGGCACCCGTCACGACATCGATACCTGCGAAGCCCGGTGGACGTACCTCCGCGAGGACTAACCAAGGCCCGGGTGAATCAACACCACCCCAGCAGATCGACCGAGAGTGTCCAATGCACTCTGCGCATCGGCGAGCGGTATACGGGTTGCGATCATCGTCTCGATGTCGTCTACAGGCAGCGTACGCAGCAGTACGGAATACTCGTGAGCGGCAAGACCGTGACTGCCCAGGACATCGAGTTCTTTGCCGATCACCGCGTCCATGGAGATGTGAGCGCCGTCGGGGAGCAAGCCGATCTGCACATGCCGACCCCTGCGGCGCAACATCGAAAGAGCGGCATCGGCCAGTACCGGGTGACCGGAGCACTCCAAAGCGACATCCATGCCCTCGACCGCCTCGCCGGACGTTTTGGTTGCGCCCAGCCGCACCGCAATCTCCAGTGCCGCCGGTGATGCGTCGACGGCTGTGACCTCAGCGCCGGCATGAGAGGCGATGATCACTGCAGACAACCCCAGCCCGCCGCATCCGTAGACCGCGACGCGCTCACCCGCCACCACCCGCGCTCGCCGGTGGACCGCACGCCACGCCGTCGCATACCGGCAGCCGAGCGTGGCCGCTACATCGAAGGACACCTCGTCAGGAAGCTCCACCAAGTTCGTGTCGGCGTGGCGAATCGCGACGAACTCCGCGTAGGACCCGTCGTGGGTGAAGCCGGGCTGTTCCTGGTTCGGGCACACCTGATGATCACCGGACGCGCATGTCGAGCAGCGTCCGCATGCGCAGACGAACGGCGCGGTGACACGGCGACCGACCCACGAGCTACTCACCTCGGAACCAACGGAGACGACGGTGCCGGCGAACTCGTGACCAGGGACCAACGGTAGCCGCACCCCGCTGTCATGCCCCTGCCACGCGTGCCAATCGCTCCGACAGACGCCAGTCGCGGCTACCTCCACCACAGCACCGTCCGGTGCCGGGTCCGGGCGGGGAACGTCTCGAACAGTGCCGGGACGTCCGAACTCCTCGATCACCAATGCGCGCATCAGACAGGTGTACCAGGAGCGAGCATTCTTCCGGGAACTCGGCTGCACAGTGCGGCACGTCGGTCGAGTCGAACTCGCTTTCGCCGGGACAGCAGCTGCTACTTTGTTCCGGGTTCAGATGCACGGCAGTTGCAGCGCTGGCGTGTCGCTTGCCAGGGTAATGGGACCACCTGACTGCCAGAGGCTAGGGGCCACCGTGGCGCGTTATTGAGGATGCTCGTTGTCGTTGGTGGCGTCAACTGTTCCGGGTCGGGTGCGTTGGCGGTAGGACGGTCCTTCGATGACGAGGGTGTGTGCGGTTGGAGGTCAGTCGATCGATCGCGGACTGTGCGAGCAGGGTGTCGGCGGTCATGGTCAGCCACTCCGCCGGTTTCCGGTTCGAGGTGACGATAGTGGTCCTCTTTCGGTGGCGTTCGACGATGAGTTCGTAGAAGTCGCTGGTTTCTGTGGCTGTCACCCTGCGGGACGTGCTCCCACGATGGGATCGGTGGGGCCTCACGGCCGAGTAGTCGAGCTTTTTGCGCGCCACCGCCGCAGCACCGAGCCCGGTCCACAGCACCGCGACCGCAGGAAGAGGATCGGGGAACGGCCGCCACAGCACGTTGACCGAGACCATCAGAATCGCAGACGCTCCCGCCCCGATGAGCAACGCTGCCGGTAAACGCCGACACCACCAGCGACGCCCCCGCCCAGCGGCTAGCGCCAGCAACCCAACCACTCCTACTCCCAGCAGCACAGCGCCGACCGTTCCGGACAGCAGTTGCACGTCGATTACCGACATGACGCCCTTTCGACAATGATTCGGGGTCCCCGTCGTCCGTCCGGCGCTCGGGACCGGAACAGCTCGATGAGGGTTGGTATGGATCGCGACGGTGCCGAACCGGCGGATGGCTCGGGCGGTCTCCCGGTGCGTCGACGAGAGTCGGAGCCATTCTGCGGACCCGATCTGTGTAGGGCTGGTCCGCACGGGTCCTTTCGCTGTGTACCCTACTGGCCGCCGACCTGCTACTGCTGGTAGTCGGGATTTTCGATGGTGCCCTCACGGCTGCAGATCGATCGATGGTCTGGGTGAACGCGTGGGAATCCTGATCTCGAAGCGTGCTCCCCCGAGCGGGGACCGAGAAACAGTGACCGAGCCTGCGTGGGCGGCGGCGGTGCCGGCCACGATCGCCAGTCCGAGTCCGGCACCACCTTCGTCGCGTGTCCGGGAGGCATCGAGACGGACGAACCGGTCGAACACGCGTTCATGCTCTTGTTCGGGAATCCCCGGGCCGTCGTCGTCGACCACGATCACAGCAGATCCACTGGACTGGTGGCAGGACAGTTCGATTCGGGTTTCGGCGTGCCGGATGGCATTGTCGACGACGTTGCGCACCATCCTCGCCAACGCGGGCTGATCTCCGGTTATTCGGACCGCAACGATCGACGTTCCGACGGTCAGGTCCGTGACCGCTTCGATCCGTTTGCCCTCCGCGTACAGCACGTCGTCGAGATCGACGTCGACCGCACCGAGCGGGGTCTGCTTTTCGTCCGAGCGAGCAAGCAGGAGAAGGTCTTCGATCAGCCGGCGCATTCGACGAGCTTCGGGCAGCAACGCTTCGTCGATCAGTGATGCGTCGATCAGTTCCGGCCTCGATGCGGCGAGTTCGAGAGCGGTAGTGATGGTCGACAGCGGGCTCCGAAGCTCGTGCGAGGCGTCGCTGACGAATCGTTGTTGCGCCCGTTGTCCGGCCTGGAGACGCTCGAGCATTCGATTCATCGTCACCGCGAGGCGAGCGATCTCGTCGCGTGACTGCGGGACCGGGATTCGTTCTCCCAGTTCACTGTTCGAGATCGAGGCGACGCGGGTGCGGATGCGTTCGACAGGGCTCAACGCTGCTCCGACGAGCCGGTATGTCGCCAACGCCACAAGAGCGACCACGACCGGACCGACGATGCCCAGCAGGACCGCGACGGTGGATACGACTTTTTCCACCGGCTCGCGGTCGGCACCGACCAGTACTGTCACCGGTCCGTCTGCGGTCACTGCACCGCGTGCTGTGACCCAGAAGTCGCCGGTGTCGCCTCGGTCGATGCGTCCGAGATCCTGCGTGGTCGAGGGCGCAACCGCGGTCGTGGACAGCGCACGTCCGCCGTCGGCCCGCGAGGACGCTTTCACCGCCCCGGCCGAGTCGATGACCTGCAGTATGCCGATCTGGCCATCGGTTGCCAACAACGACTCGTCGATCTGCGCGGGAAGATCGGTCTCGAGTTGCTCGCTGACCTGCACTGCCCGGGCGGTCGCGGCCGTTCGGGCGGAGGATTCGAGTGAGCTGTAGAGAACACCGACCAACGCGCCACCCGCCGCGATCAGGCACACGGCAAGGACCACGGTCGAGGCCACCGCGGATCGCACACGCACCGTCCACGATCGTGGACGCACACTATCGACGAAAGCGCTCATCCCGCCAGTCTCCTACCTGACTGCCTCACAGTGGCTCTCGTCTTCAGCATCTCTTCAGGAACGCTCTGTCAGAGTCCACGACCATGACCACGACCACCACGCGCATATTGGCAAGCAAAGTCCCCGAAGTAACACTCTTCTTCTGGATCATCAAGATCCTCGGTACCACCGTCGGAGAGACAGCCGCCGATGCACTCAATGTCGATCTCGGGTTCGGCCTGACCGGAACCACCATCGTCGTCGGCATAGTCCTGGCCGCAGCCCTGATCTACCAGTTCACGCTGCGCCGGTACGTACCGTGGGTCTACTGGCTGGTGGTCATCCTGATCAGCATCGCCGGCACGTTGATCACCGACAATCTCACCGACAACTTCGGTGTGCCCCTGGCCATCAGCACCGGGTTCTTCGCTGCCGGCCTGATCCTGACGTTCGCGGCGTGGTACATCAGCGAGGGAACACTCTCGATCCACAGCATCAGAACCCGCCGCCGTGAAGGGTTCTACTGGCTGGCGATCCTGTTCACCTTCGCGTTGGGCACCGCCGCGGGCGATCTGGTCGCCGAGCAGATCGCATTGGGATACCTGACATCGGCACTGGTGTTCGCGGCGATCATCGCTGTGGTCACCGTCGCGCACTACGGACTACGACTGAACGCCGTCCTCGCGTTCTGGATCGCCTACATCGTCACTCGCCCCCTCGGCGCGTCGATCGGCGACTATCTCACGCAAGACAAGACCGTGGGCGGCCTCGGACTGGGACCGACCGTCGTCACCGCGGTGTTCACCGCCGCCATCGTCGGATCGGTGGCCTATCTGAGCATCTCACGCGCCGATGTCCTCGACACCACCACCGACAGCTCCGAGACGACCAACGCCGCGCACAGAGAATGACACCGCACGACGAACGTCACCGAAACACCGGCCGGCGCGGAGCACCGCGCCATGGTCTAGTTACCCGCGAGAACCGCGGGGTGTGCGTGACCACTCACCGATAGTCCTGGCGCGTCCCACCGCACCGACGGCCCGGCACCGACTGTGCCGGGCCGTCGCACTGCTGCGTCCGGCGGAAGACCACCGGCCCGCAGGGCACCCGCTGCGTACGACCGTGGGCCTATCGACTGATACCAGGCACAGGCAGCGGTCGCTCCCGACCCACCGTGGCCGATCTCGAGACGAGGATCGATGACCGACACGGCAGACGCCGAACAAGCACGCGTGTTCATCACCATGTTGCACGCCGAGATCGCCGTGATCTCGGCGCGAATCGAAAGAGCCGAGAAGATGGCCCGGACGGCCTGGGAGGTCGGCCGAACATCTTCTCGCCGTTGGTATGCCGACGATGCACGAATTCAACGCACGATTCTCTACGAGCTCCATCGCCAACTCGATTCCCTGCACGCTCGCTTCCCGGGTGCACGAGTGTCGGAGGCACCGAGGTCACCGTCGACGCCGGAGAGCACCTCACCCCTGACATCGTCGGAGCCTCCACTCACTCACCGTGACCGAACACCGTGAACAGGGCCGCAACCGAGAAGTGCAGGACCATCGACCGATTCGACGGCTACCCCCACTCATCGGAGCCCCTGTAGCTCGCCGGTCGACAGCAGCTCCAGCTGTGTCCGACGATGTGCAGCGGCACTGCGCTGCGCCGCGCGATGTTGAACTCTCTCTCAGCTGTCCACAGGGATCCTTCAGGAGCAGTCGAGCATATTCGGTGTTGTACCGCACGCAATCAGATGTGCATCCGACAACCGAAGGAACCCTCGTGAACATCAAGAACAGGATCGTTGCGGTCGCCGCCGTCGTGCTGGCCGGAGCATCCATCGGCGGTGGCATCGCAGCCGCACAGACCCTCGAACAGCCGGCAGCCCCGAACAGCAGCGTCGTCGACACTCCCGAAGCGGGCGACACACCCGACGCACCCGGCGCGGCAGACGTACCCGAGGCCGGCGACACACCGGACGCACCGGGCGCAGCAGACGTACCCGAGGCCGGCGACACACCCGATGCACCGGGCTCGGTCGACAAGCAGGAAGCGGGCGATACACCCGATGCGCCGGGCTCGGTGGACCTGCCCGAGGCCGGTGATATCGCCGACGCCCCCGGACAGTAAGTTCCTCGCTTCACCCCGCAGTGCCCGTAGGCCCCCTTGGCCTACGGGCACTGCCCCTATTTCATCCCAACCCTGTTGCTTCCGAATGCTTTTCAGTGTTCCTTCAGTCTCGTCCGCGCATGATCGAGATATACCGGATCACTTCTGGCAGGAGATACCCACTTATGCTCGCACCGACTCGCCCGACACCGCCGGACCACAGCGACGACCGACAGATTTCGCGCCGCGAGGTGAAGATCTGGAAGCTTCTCGCGGCGGCTGCACTCATCGTGCTCACCCTTGCCTCGATGTCCTACGTGCGAGCACTGCTGACCCCGGGATACGCGACCTGGAACGACAAGACATCATCGTGGATCCGCGACCATGGGGGTGCCCCCGTCCTCAACGCCTACGAGAACTGGCGCTACGCGAGCCCACCATCGGACACCCCGCCCGATCTGTCCGGATTCGCCTCGGCCACAGCCATTCCCGGCGGCACCCTGACATCGTTCGCCACTCTCCCCGTTCTTCCGACGGTCACCGGATCGCCGGCTCCGACCTGGACACCCGGGCGCACGGGAGCCGATGGAACTCCCGTCGCGTACATTTCGCATTACCAGCCGGACCCGGCCCATCGCAGCGCGGTGGCCGGAGTAGCGATCGTCTCCGGTTCCGCGACGGTCGCCCACCTCGTCGACGGCACGAGCCAACCCCGCACCGACGGCAACGCCGCTGCATCGGTACCCGGTTCCGAGGTACCGAATCTGGTGGCTGCGTTCAATTCCGGGTGGAAGATGAAAGATATTGCGGGCGGGTACTTCTCGAACGGTGTGGCACGGCAGGACCTGCAGAACGGCCAGGCCTCGGCAGTCGTCGACGACTCGGGGCACCTGAGTGTCATCGACTGGACCAGCGGCGCGGCGGTGGACCCGCACATCGTGGCGGTGCGACAGAATTTGCCGTTGATCGTCGATCACGGTTCGATCGCGCCGGGGCTGCACTCGAACGCCGACAGTCGGTGGGGTAGTGCGAAGAATCAACTGCAATACACCGAGCGGTCTGCGCTGGGGACCACCGCGAACGGCGACCTCGTGTATGTGGCAGCCTCGAAAGTCGACCTCTCCACTCTCTCGCAGACGCTCGTCGATGCCGGGGCTGTGACCGGGATGGAGCTCGACATTCACGGCGGACTGACCGAGTTCAACTCCTGGACAGTGGATTCCGCCGGAACTTTGACACCGGCGACGATATTGCCGGGCGTCCAGAACAGGCCCGACCGCTACCTGGCTCCGGATCAACGCGACTTCTTCTATCTCACTCTGGCGACACCGACGCCGAATCAGCAGTGGGCCGCAGCGGACACCGCATCGACGCAGCCGAGCGTGGTCGACGCCGAGGGCATCTAAGGACGCGCTCCGGCGCGCCCAACACGGTCCCTGCGGGTCAAAGAAGTGACCTCACGACAGACCGGGAGAACGCGAGCGGCCAGGGTGACGTTGCCGCAGAACGAGGATGCTCAGTCGGCCGCTGCAACGGCCAGACGGTACCCGACCCCGCGAATCGTCTCGATGCTCCTGCGCCCGAACGGCTGATCGACCTTCTTGCGGAGGTAGCCGATGTAGACCTCGACGATGTTCTCGTCCCCGTCGTAGTTGACGTCCCACACCGACCTCACGATTTCGGACTTGGTCACCACAGTGCCGCTGCGCCGCATCAGGAATTCGAGCACGCTGTACTCCCGCGGGGTGAGAGCCAATTCCACACCACCGCGACTGACACGATGACGCGCAGGATCCAAGTCCAGATCGCCGGCGGTGAGCACCGTGGGCCGTTCGGGAGCACCTCTTCTGACCAGTGCTCGCAGACGAGCGAGCAGCACCACGAACGAAAACGGCTTGACCAGATAGTCATCGGCACCGAGATCGAACGCATCGGCCAAATCGTATTCACCGTCCTTGGCCGAGAGCATCAGGATCGGCGTCCACACCTCCTGTGCCCTGAGGTCGCGCACGATGTCGTAGCCGTGTTTTCCCGGCAGCATGATATCGAGGACGAGGACGTCGAACTCCCCCGTGGCCGCGCTGTGGAACCCGTTGTCCCCGTCGTGTTCGACCTCGACGGTGAATCCTTCGGCCACCAGACCGCGTCGCACCATCTCCGCGAGGCGCACTTCGTCCTCGACCACCAATACCCGCATCGACAACTCCGTCCGTCTAGTGCGGCAAGTACAACAGACCCATGCCGAGACACCAGACTCGCTCTCAGCGGTTCTTCAGGAGCTCCCCAGCACACTGATCCCCGTGCTCCTTTCCTCATCGATCTCCGCTGTACATGCAACGGCCACCGAAGTGTTCACCGAAGCCGCCACCGCCGACGTCGAGATCGCGGGGCTCGTGATCGCAGTCGGCCTCGTCGCAGCCGGATTGATGCTCCGCATACGCCGCGACAGGGACGGCGCGACGGTCTTCGGCGCACTCGGCTACGCCTTCGCCGTTCTGGTGCTCGCCGTCGCAGTCCGAAGCACCGGCTGGCTGACCGGCGCCGATACCGCAGTCGCTCAATGGTTCGTCGATCACCGCAGTGCGACACTCGACCAACTCGCCATCGCCGTCACCACAGCCGGTGGCCCCGCAGAGACCGCCGCATTGGGCCTGGTCGTCGCAGTGGTTTTGGTGTGGAGAACGAAACGATACGGACCGGCACTGGTGCTGCTGGCGACCGTGGCCACGGCCTCGATCGCGTGCACGCTGTTGAAGCTGATCGTCGCACGTGGGCGGCCGCCGCAGTCGATCCAGATGATGCTCGAAACTGATCCCTCGTTTCCGTCGGGGCACGTGACCGGCACCGCTTCCCTGCTGTTGATGCTCGCACTCATCGCCGGCACGCGGCGACCGAGGGCCGTACGAATGCTGCTCCTCGGGATCGCCATCGCCCTGGCCGTAGTCGTTGCGTGCACGCGGATGTACCTGGGAGTTCACTGGCTCACCGATGTCGGCGCCGGAGCACTCCTCGCGGCGTGCGCGGTCACCCTCGGCAGCTATGCACTGCATCGTCTCGACTCTCCCGGCGATGGCACTGATTCGACGCCACCTCGACTACTCATGAACAGGATCTCGCTATGACATCGGGACTGACAGGCGGCGTCCTCGACCCGGGTACCCTCGTCGCGACATTCGGATTGATCGGGCTGCTCGGTGCGTTGTTCGTCGAGACAGGTCTGCTGATCGGGTTCTTCCTCCCCGGCGATTCACTACTCTTCACCGCCGGAGTGCTTGTAGCGCAGGCCGATCCGTTCGTTCCGCTGTGGGTGATCTTGGTGTCCGCACCGATCGCAGCTGCGCTCGGTGACCAGTGCGGCTACATGATCGGTCGAGCCGCCGGGCCTGCTGTCTTCGACCGACCCGATGCCAAACGACTCGGCCCTGTCCAACTCGCACGCGCGCAATCGTTCTTCGACGCCTACGGTGCCCGCACGATCGTCCTCGCCCGCTTCGTCCCCGTCGTCCGGACACTCGCACCCGTCATGGCCGGGGCGTCGGGGATGAAATACCGAACCTTCCTCGTCTACAACATCATCGGGGCCCTCGCCTGGGGTGTCGGCGTACCGATTCTCGGCTACCTCCTCGGCGGAATCCCGTTCGTGCGCAACCACATCGAGGTCATCCTCATCACGGTCGTCGCACTCTCGATACTCCCCCTCGCCGTCAACTACCTGCGGTCTCGTTTCCGAGGACACGCACCGGCGAATCAGCACAAGCATCGGCCCGACCCGGACACGAGCGTGTCCTCCCCGCACTGAACAACAGTGGTCGAACAACACAAGCATCGAGACCCTGGGCGCATCGACGACTCGAGTCGATTCCACGGCATCGCAGCACCGACGTTCCGCAAAAGCCCACCGGTGCTCTTGTCATCGGACATGCTTGACTCGATCGCTGGCGATTCGTATCTGTGATCCCGATGCACCGGGAGTTCAGCCGTGTAAGGACGCCGTGTCGGGTAGGCAAGAGGAGAAGTAGATTTCGGGGTCGATGTCCGCGAGCACTCATCGGTGGCGTATCGCTCGACACCCCCACGCCGGTAGTGGCGTGGACGCCGTCGTCATCATCGCCGCCGCCACCATCCTCCTCATCCGATCGGCCCTTCAACTGCTGGGGTATCCGCGGGTCGGTAGCGGTCCACTGCACATCGCCCATCTGCTCTGGGGCGGCGTGGCCCTGACTGTCGCCGCGCTGACCGCGCTGTCGGTACTCGGCGACCGAACGCGACCGATCACCATCCTGCTCGCCGGAATCGGACTCGGACTGGGCCTCGACGAGATCGGCAAATTCGTCACCACCACCAACGACTACTTCTACAAACCAGCAGTGGCCATCATGTACGTCCTGCTCATCACCGTCGTCGCCACCTCCCGCCTCATACGTGATCTGGTGCCGCGGCGACCCCACGAGGACCTTGCCGCGGCGGCGTTCATCGCCGCGGACGGGGTCGTCCGCGGACTCGACGATCACCGCCGCGGCCAAGCCCTCGACTATCTCGCTCACGCGAGCGCGCACGAACAACGACAGGTCATCGAAATCACTGCACTGCTCGACAGCTGCACCGAGCGGGCACCGACGCGGTGGCGACGACGGTGGTCGACGATCGGGAACTGGCGCGTACTTCGCTACCTCGACCACAGCATATGGATTCGACTGTCCGCACTGGCCCTGCTGACGTACTCCGCATTCGGTCTGTCGTCGGCCAACATCCTCGGCACCGAACCCATCGACGACGTAACGCAATTCGCGCGCCTACTCGACGCGGCAGGGTCAGGTCTTGCGCTTGTTCTCGCGCTCCCCGCTCTCGTCTGGCGCACCGACCGCAGGTGGACTCTCGAAGCCGTGCGAATGTCGAGTATCACCACGCTCATATTGGTTCAGATCGTCGAATTCGCGCAGTCCCAATTCTCCGCACTCGCGGATCTACTGGTCGGACTGCTCACGTTGTCCTTGATCTCCAGGGCGATCGCGGTGCACGCCCGTCGCCGGAACGACCTCGTCCGTCACACGACCTGACGGAGTCGATGCTTCACACCAGTGCGCTGCGCGCCTGTTCGGTCCATCGGACATCCCGGCCTACCCGACCGCCGAGACGTCGAGACGTCGAGACGTCGAGACGACCGTAGGCGCGCCCGATCGTCGCCACAGTCAGCGCAAACGACTACGCCGATGCCAGTTGCCTGATAGATATCATCAACGGTCGCCGCGCTCCCGTCCGTCGTGTTCGTCGTGTTCGTCGAGAATGTCGACGAGAGTGCGCAAAAGATCGTCGACGCGGTCATTGATGTCGTCGAACCGATCGTCGAGCTCGGCGAGGCGGATGTGTGCGTCGCGGCGGGCACGAATCCCGTGCTCGTAGTAGGCATTGTCCAGAACGAAGCCCGATCGACCTGGTTCTGCTCCTTGTAGAACAGCACTGTCGGGGTCGTTCGCCGTCCACAGGATGCAGAGTTTCTCTACCAAGATGCAACCGAGGACTGTGGCTGAACGCTCGACAGTCCCTCTCACACCATTGCTCTGAGTTCCACGACATCGGGTCCGACACCGTGAACTCAGCACACTCGCGCCGAACTCCGACCAACGCTGTCGAGCCGGCCGCAAATCGGATGGTCATCGAAAAAGCCCCGAACCGCATCGCTGCAGTTCGGGGCTTCTTCTTCTGTGCGCCCGAAGGGATTCGAACCCCTAACCTCTTGATCCGTAGTCAAGTGCTCTATCCGTTGAGCTACGGGCGCATGTTCAGTTGTGCCGATTCCGAAGAATCTGCGTACCGACCCTTGCGGGTCAGCGTGGCGGAGGCGAGAGGATTTGAACCTCCGGACCCGGTGAAGGGTCAAGTCATTAGCAGTGACTCCCATTCGGCCGCTCTGGCACGCCTCCTAGGCTGCCGGCCCTCTCGGACCGCCGAGGAAAGAGATTACACACGGCAAAGGCCAGAAGGCAAAACGGCTGGTCGACGCTTCAGGTTCGCACGGCGTTCGCGTAAATGACGCTTGTTGCTCGTCAACGCATGAAGCTGTCGAACCAATCGAAGATCCGGGTCTGGGCATCGACCAATGCGGCCTCTGCGGGTTCGCTGTGGTCGCTGCTTCCTGGTTGCTCCCTGGGATGATCCGCTCGATGCTCCACACCGGAGTAGCTGACGACGTTCGTGGCCACTGAGGAGCGCGTGGCGGCGTCGCGAAGGGCCTCGATGTGATTCGGTGGGGTGTGCGGGTCATCCTCACCGTAGAGACCGAGCCAGGGTGCCTGCAGTTTGGGCGCGGCATCGACGAGTGCGATCGCGTCGGAGTTGAGCGGTTCGACGATGCCCGCTGCGGCCACGCTGACCGCTGCCCCGACCGGACGGCTGGTGGCCACGATGAACGCTGCCGTGCCCGCATCGTCGAATCCGATGACTCCGACGCAATCGGGATAGACACCGCGCTGAACGAGCCAGTCGGAGGTGGCGTCGAAGTCCGCGAACAGGTCGTCACCGAACACTTCTTTGTCGTCGCCGTGACCTCGATGGAACAAATTCGGGGCGACGGCAAGCCACCCTTCCAACGCGAGTGCGCGCAGCAGATCGAGCACTGACTCAGGGATCTCACGCGCCTCGTGGAGAACGACGATGCCGCCGCGCGGTGGGCCCTCGGGTTCGACGGCTGTCAGCGGCACCTTCTCCGCCGGACGCGGCTCGTGAGCGGACGTGTCCACCACGTCGTCTGCGCCCACGAAGGGCGCAGAGGCGGAACGAAGGACTGCGGAGTCGCTGAAGATTCCCGACATACTTATCGAAGATAGGACGATCTTCGTAGTCGTGCACAGCAATATCACGGACGCGTAGAAGTCAACCCCGGTACCCCAGCGCATAATGGCAATCGTGACCGCGCATATCCGACCCGACCTCGACGCCATTGCTGCCTACGTTCCCGGCCGCAACTTCCCAGGCGCGATCAAGCTGGCGAGCAACGAAACAACTCAGGGGCCGCTGCCCAGCGTGCGTGACGCCATCGCCGCGGCCGTCGGCGGCGTCAACCGTTACCCGGACATCCGCGCGACAGCGCTGGTCGAGTCGTTGGCCAAGAAGTTCGGCGTCGCGACCGAGAACGTCGCCGTAGGTAACGGTTCGGTTGCTTTGTGTCAGGAGGTCGTTCAGATCACCTGCGGCCCCGGCGACGAGGTCGTGTTCGCGTGGCGTTCGTTCGAGGCGTACCCGATCATCACCCGCGTAGCGGGCGCGACGCCCGTGCAGGTTCCGTTGACCGCGGATCACGTGCACGATCTCGACGCGATGCTGGCGGCCATCACCGACCGCACCCGTCTGATCTTCGTGTGCAACCCCAACAATCCGACGGGGACCGTCGTGCAGCGAGAAAAGCTCGAGGCGTTTCTCGACGCGGTGCCGTCGAACATTCTCGTCGTACTCGATGAGGCCTACTTCGAGTACACCCGCCCGGAGTCCTCCGGCAACCACACCGACGGTGTGGAACTGGCGCGAGGACGACGCAATGTGATCGTGCTGCGCACCTTCTCGAAGGCGTACGGTCTCGCCGGCTTGCGGGTGGGTTACGGGATCGGCGATCCCGATGTGGTCGCGGCACTGTCCAAGGTGCGTATCGCATTCGCCGTCAGCACGGTCGCCCAGCAGGCGGCGTTGGCGTCGTTGGAGGCTTCTGCCGAGCTTCTGGCCCGCACCGAGGCGCTCATCGTGGAACGAGACCGAGTGCGCGACGCTCTCGTGGCAGGCGGCTTCGACGTCGGCCCGTCGCAGTCCAACTTCGTGTGGCTTCCGTTGGCCGAGAGCTCAGGCGAGTTCGCCGCGCGCGCAGCCGAACGAGGCGTGTTGTTGCGCGCCTACGGAAACGACGGCGTGCGGGTCACCATCGGCGACCCGCACGAGAACGACGCATTTCTCGAGTGTGCTCTACAGGCCTAACGCGCGTTCGAGCGTCGGCCAGGATTCACGCAGATCGTCCTGCCAGTACCGCCAGCCATGAATGCCGTAGGGGCGGTAGACGACGGTAGCGGGGATATCCAGCGCGCGGAGCCGGGTATCGAACACGCTCATGCAGTACAGCGCCGCGGCCTCCAGCGGCCCGCCCTGAAGGGCACTTTCGACTCCAGTGCCACCGGGGCCGAGTTCGTACGGGCCGGGCAGTCCGGTACCGACGGAGATGTAGACGTCCTTGCCGCGGAGAGCTTCTGCGTTGGCTGAGGGATCGTGCTGAACCCAGCCGGGATCGGAGTTCTCACCCCACATGTTTGTGGCATTGCCGCCGTTCATCGCGACGGTAGCGCGCACGGCGTCCTTGAAATTGTTCTGCGAGTTGTCGTAGCAACCGCTCAGCCCGGCGACACCGGTGTACAGATCGGGGTGCCGGGTGATCAGGTCCATTGCGGCCTGGGCACCCATCGAGACGCCGCCGATGGCGTTGGTGCCGTTACCGGAGAAGCGCGCATCGATCAGCGGCGGCAGCTCCGAGGTCAGGAACGTCTCCCACTTGTTCACCCCGAGCACCGGATCCGGCACGTTCCAGTCGGTGTAGTAGCTGCTCGATCCACCGACCGGGAGTACGACGTTGACCTGCTTGTCCGCGAAGAAATCGACGATGTCGGTCTTCTGCGTCCAGGTACTTTCCTTGTAACCGGACTCCTTGCCTGCGCTCACACCGTCGAGCATGTACAGCGCCGGGCGAGACACGCCCTGCGCGGCCGGAAGGAGGACCTGTACCTGGATTTCGCGACCCATCGCAGGCGACTCCACCCATACCGCAGCGCGACGGTCGGTCAACATGTCGACACGATCGATACGCGCGGTGGCGATCGGGAGGGACTGAGACTGCATACCGGGCACCGCGCCGCCACCATCGGCACTGCCGGTCCCAGGCAGCGGCTGCGCACCGGCCAGACCCGAACCGAGCAGAGAAACTGCCAGAGCAGTTCCCGCTACTGCCAACACACGACGGTGCATCTGCTTGCCCATCCTCCCCCAGCGCGACCCTTTCGGGCGCAACACAAACAACATCTGTTTCAAACGTACCCACTGACACGCGCGCACGGCGATGCTGTGGGTCGGCTCACAATAGCCGCGCGAGCGCAGGTACAAAAGCTTGCGTGATCCTTTGTTACATGTACCGAAAAAGTACCGATCTACCTGGTCCGATGCAGTGAGTGACACAAAGACGAGAAGTCCACTCGATGTGACATTCAGTCACCGGAAACCAGACCTGAAATCGGCCGGTTCGGGGGTCGATGTCACATCGAGTGGACTCGCCGATCGACTCGATCAGCCGCGGCCGGTTTCGCCCTGCAGCTTGTCGATCATCTCCGACGCCTGCGCCTTGCTGAGGCCCTCGGGAACGTCCTCACCTGCTTCTTGCGCGAGAGTTCCGAGGTAGCTCTTCTGCGGTCCGGTCATCGGCTCGTCACCGGTGACCCAATCGTCGGGATCCTTCTCGGGGTTCTGGTTGACTTGCTCGTTTTCGCTCATATGTTCGTAAGTACGCCCGATGGCCGCTTTCCAAACACGTGCGAGTAGCAAACTTTCGGGTCCGACCTTTCTCGAGACGTCGGTCACGCGAATGATCTTCATTGACAATTCAACGAATCCCCCAGGAAAATCCAACTCTCCCCTCGAAATTGGAGTCCGATGAAGACACGGAACTTGCTGGCCAAAGTCGGCATCAGTGGCGCGATCGCGGCCGCTGCCCTCACTGTTGCCCCGGGCGTCGCCTCTGCCGACCCCATCACCGATTTCCTGTGCAGCGCTGGATCGGCTCAGTTCTGCGTACTGCCTCCGCCGCCGCCGGCTCCGCTGGCCGTGCCCGCTCCTGCACCGCAGCCTCAAGGTGCCCCCGCTCCCGCCCCACGCCAAGGTGGTGCATTCGAATACAAGAATTGCGATGCGGCGCGCGCGGCCGGAGCAGCTCCGGTCTATCGCGGTGATTACGGCTACGGTCCGCACCTCGACCGCGACAACGACGGCATCGGCTGCGAATGACGAACTCGCACTTGTGCAGGTAGATCACCTCGTAATACCTGCACAAGTGCGATCTCGACGGGCAGTTACGCTCACCGAGTGAGACGACGCCAGCAACCGCCCCTGGCGAAGCGTCACGGCCTGGACCCGGCGCGCATCCGCATGCCCGCGGACGGACACTGGCGCACCGTGCGTGAGTTCTTGACTGCAACCGAGCCCCGTATTCCGCCGCATCGGATCGACGCCATGTTCGACGCCGGCGAGATCGTCGACCTGGCCGGTCCCATCCCCTCCGACGCGCCGTACACGGCAGGCGGGGCAGTCTGGTTCCACCGCGACCTGCCGACGGAAACCGTTGTGCCCTTCGATATCTCGATCGTGTACCGCGACGACGCGCTGCTGGTGATAGACAAGCCGCACTTTCTGCCGACCATCCCCCGCGGCGGACACATCCTGCAGACCGCGCTGGTGCGACTGCGTCTGGAACTCGGTCTGCCGCAACTGGTGCCTGCTCACCGACTCGACCGCGTCACCGCGGGTCTGGTTCTGTTCGTCGTAGACCCGGCTCTTCGCGGCGCGTATCAGACCTTGTTCCAGGATCGCACGGTGCACAAGGAGTACGAGGCGATCGCCTCGTACGACCCCACGCTGACGCTACCCACCGTCGTCCGCAGCCGAATCGTCTCCGAGAGAGGGCAATTCACCGCCCGCGAGGTGCCTGGGGAACCCAACGCGCACACCACCGTCGAACTCCTGGACCACCGCGACGGAATCGGTCGCTATCGACTGACACCCTTGACCGGTCGCACCCATCAACTGCGGCTGCACATGAACTCGCTCGGCGTGCCGATCCTCGGTGACGACCTGTACCCGACGGCCACCAACCGGGCCGTCGACGATTTCACGGACCCACTCCAACTGCTCTCCAGTGCAATAGAATTCATCGACCCCATCTCGAAACAGACGCGACGCTTCGAGACCGGACGAAGCTTGGAGCGGTGGGTTCGGTGCGGCGGGTCCTGAAAACGGCCCACTCGCTTACTCGGGATTACGGTGTCGCTCGGACTTCACCAGTTCCTTGGTGCGCACCAAGCGCAACACGGTGACCAGCACGACGCCTCCGATGATGTTGAAGGCCACCGTGTAGCCGAACCATTCGATCCAGGCGACGTAGGTCACGTCGGCACCCGCGTGGATGGCCCCGAATATCAGCAGGGAATCGAGAATCGAGTGGAAGAGCTGCAGTCCGGCCAGAAGGAAACCGGCCGCCATCGCGGCAATGATCCGCGCGACGTCCGAGCTCGTTCCCTGCTGCATGCGGGTCAGTAGCGTCATCGTGCTGCCGCCGAGAACAGCCAGACAGATCGACTGCAGATCGAGTGGTGCGTCGACGAAATGATGCGCCGCCTCGGACAACACCTCGCGCCACTGCGGAAACGCATGCGCGATCAACCACATCACCAACCACCCGCCCACCAGGTTCGCCAGCAATGTCCCGATCCACAGCCGCGCCAGCTGCAGCGGTGTGCCATCGCGGGACACCACCGCGGCAATCGGCATCAGAAAATCCTCGGTGAACAACTCGCCATGAGCGAGATAGATGGCCACCAGGCCGATACCGAACGCCAAGCCTGCCAGTAGATGGCTGTCGGTCTCGTGCAGCACCGCCAGGTACGCCATCACACCCAGAGCGACTTCGAGCCCACCGAACAATCCGGTGATCAGCACCGTGCGGAATGTGCGATGCAATCGTTCGGCACCCTCGGAGACGACGGCGTCGAAACTTTCCTCCAGTTCCTCTTCGAGAGGTCCGTCGTTGTCGCCGTCGTTGCGCCGTGCTTCTTCGCTCATTCGCAGGTAGTACCCGCTGACGCAGTATTGATACCCGCCCCGCCGCCGCCGTATCGTCCACCGTGCTCGAGGTGCCCGATCTGAAAGGGTCTGTCGGTGGCGACTACTGCAGCGTCCAGCACGTGGGACCGGCGAAGAAGAACATCGATTCTCGTCTTGACGGCCGGCGTCCTCGGCGTCGCAGTCGCTGCCCTACCGGCGAAGATCGCACAATTGTGGCCCGGCAGCGGCACCACCACATATGCGTCGTTGGCGGGGCGCCTGCGTCCGGCATTCGTCGACTATTGGGCTGCCGGCCACCCGAAGCCAGGATCCGCTCTGGCGCAGGTCGTGGCGTACTGGCAGGGGTTCCATGTGGTCAAGGCTGTGGCCGCCGCCGTCCTCCTTGCTGTTCTCGCTGCGCTGCTGCTCGATCTGTGGGGTCGCTGGGTCGCCGCCGGGCGGAGTGGCCGACGGCGCGCACTCGGAGCGTTGGGCGCTCTCGGCGCTCTCGCGTCACTGGTAGCGCTCCTGATGGTGGTGGCCAACATCCAAGGCGCAGTGGCACCCCTGTCCTCGGTAGTGAGCTTTCTCCCCACCGACGGATCCGATCCTGCGGTGGCGGCCACGATCGGTGAGATCTCCGCGGAGCTGCGCAGCGGCTCGACCACTTCTGTGCTCGACGCCTTGGTCAGCGATTTCAGGGTCTATCACGCGGCCATGGTGGTGAGCGCAGGTCTGACGACGGTACTGCTCCTCGCCTGCGGCATCACCTTGTGGCGGCAGCGTTCTCGTTCCCAGCACAACGAGCGCAGGCTGTATGTCACCACCGCGACGATCATGCTCACGCTTGCACTGGCTTTCGGCGTCGTCGCCGCGGCGAACCTGTCGACAGTCATCGATCCGGCCTCGGCGCTGCTGGCCTTCTTCGAAGGCGGCGGCGCGTGAGAGCGCCCCGAGCTCCAGGTGGTTCAGACTTGTTTCTTCGCTGCTCGATCAGCCTTGATGCCGCTCATAGCGAGGATGACGGCCGCGCCGAGTGCCAATGCACCGGAGAGGACCAGAACCGCTGTACCAGGTGATGGATCGATCAGCAGGAGCGCCGCAATCAGAACAGCGGAGGCGAGGCAATGCGTCGCACCCGCCATCATGAACGGATACGCCGCCCGATGCCCCGCAACCCACGCTTCCTTGCTCGATTTCGTTGCACGAGTCTTGATCCCGATCACCCAATTCGGTTCCTGATCGCCCTTGGTCACGAATGCTGTCACGTAGACGGTTATCGACAGCACGAACAGGGTTGATGCCACGGCCACAGCCAGACCACGAACAGATTCCGTGTCCACTTCGACCTCCTTCCGTAATTGCGTAGTCAATCTCCCACGAACGTCGGTACGTGCTGTCGCCCAGTGCTCGACAGCACGGGGACGACAGTCGCTGACGCGGTGATAGGGGTGAATCCGCCGCCGAGCATTCGGCGGCCGTCGAACCGGTCGCCAATCGCCTACTGCGGGTTCGGAACAGCGTAGGCGACGATTGCGGTTTCGGCGCGTGCGCTCGCGGCAGGCAGGTCAACGAGTATCTCGTCTCGAGTCGCTGACGATGCCAGGACAGGCCCTCGGCGGGAGGGCGGCCTCATCGGTGTCCTGACTGCTGTGGCCACAGTTGGTACCTTGAACCCCAACAGTGCTAAAGGAAAAAGAGTGCTCCCAACACCGGCAAACTTCGTTGGAGTGGGTGCCGGAACCTGCGGCCACTAGAGCTTCTGCAATCCACAACGCACCTGACAAGCGCCCAGCACTATGGAAGGGGCAGGATCGAATTGGAACCCATGAGGCCTGTGCAAGACGGTGGTAGTGGATCGCGCCATGACGACCGTCTGAACCAATGGTCCTGGCGAATCTGCTTCTTGTTGATCGTGATACTGGGATTTGTGTTGCATTCCACAACCGATCTGGCGTGGTGGCTTTTGGCGATTTCGGCGGTCATGTTTGCTGGACTGTGGCAACTGGTGTTCTCGTTATGGCGTAAACAAGCCAGCCGCCCATAGCAGTCGGCAAGCATCCATGGCAGGGCTCCTCACCAAACGTGGCGATCGAGAACAGCCGCGCACGTATCAGTCTGGGGACGCACCCCGAAATTCGACGTCAGCGAACCTTTCGGCGAACACCGTAGGTCCACCTGCAACGATGTTCTGTGGACCGCTCATGACACTGACTCCGAATCCGTTGCCAGTGCAAGGGATTCGACCAGCTCAGCGATCTGCGGGTCGCGCGGCGAGAAGACTTCGAATAGCCCGACCGCAGACAATTGCGGTGCCAAATCAATGATTGTCGACCAAAGGTCAGTGTGTCGCTGCGTTCCCGGAGTCGAATCGCGTAGCGCTTGAACGTTCGCTATAAACGCAGCTACTGTCCCCATTCTTATCTTGCGTCCGCTGAACGCCGCGAACTCCGAACCGTCGGGCAGCACGTCCTCGGGATATACCGGCCTTAGTGCCATTGCATTCAACCTCCACCGACTGAGATGCGTGCGCCGTGCACGCTTCCCGCTCAGTGTGACACAAAAGCGTGTGCAGTGCACGCAATGGTCTACGGTTGATGGATGAACGAGTCCGATTTGGGAACCCGCACCGAGCTGGCGCTCGTGAAGTTGATCCAACGTGACACCCGCGCCCACCTCTACGAACGCGCGCTGGCACCCTTTTCGGACGTTGTCGATGCTGTTCGCTACCCCACGTTGAGCGGGATATTTTGGTACGGACCCCTCAGTGCCGCCGCATTGAGCGAGCGCGTCGGGGTGGATCGCACTGTCGCCAGTAGGTATGCCGCACAACTGGAAAGCTCAGGGCTCGTGCAGCGTGCACAAGATGAGCGGGACGCCCGGGTGTCACTACTGACGTTGACTGACGAAGGTCGCACCGTAGTTGCCGGCATCCGCGCTGAACTCGCGAACGTGATCAAAGCGACGTTCGATGATTGGCCTCCCGGGCTCGCCGAATCATTCGTCGAAGGACTAGAACGCTTCGTCGCCGCTGCACCGACGCGCGCATCAGCCGCCAAGCTCGAGGCCGGATGACAACAATCCACCGACGTTCGCGTCCACTGGTTGTGATCGCGGTGAGGTCACGTCGAAGCAGATCGTTTCGCTGGTCACAGCCATTTTCCCGAATTCGTCGTCGACATCGTCGGTCCAGGCTTGGCCGAACAGGTCACGGTCGTAGCCGGTTTTCGGGGCTCGTCCCTTGATCGGCAGGGTCGCAAGCATGCCGAAGGCGGCCTGGGCATCGGGCGAGCTGTCAACTGCCGGTGCGGGTACAGGCACCGGCGCAACCGGTGCGACCGGCAAGCATCAGTCGTAGTTGCAGACGGAGAGGCGCTGATCGCCGTGTCGGTGGCCGAGGAAACACGCTCGGCGGCCGACGTGGTGTCGCCGGCAGTCGTGGGGTCTGCGCAGCCGACGACGAGCAAACTGGACAGGGCGATCCCGGTGATCCATGGCCATTGGTGGCGACTCTTCGATGCGGGTGGCGCGTAGCCGGAAACGGCCACAGTGATTCTCCAAGATTGTGGATCAACGAGTCGGTCGACATCGTAGTTGGGCAGCTTTTCAGCAACGGGCGCGATGGAATATGCTGCGACGGCTACAGTTTCGAACCGGAGCGAAAAAATCGCACCTGCCAGATGGGTGGGTGCGGGTTCTGGTGTGGCGCGGATCGAGCAAGCGCAGTCGATGAGCTCGATGCAGTGTCATTCTTCCGTCGAGAGCCTGCGCCGAACGCGACCGACCGCGTAGATGACCGCGGCCGCGAGGATGACAAGCGCGGCGATCAACTCGCCTCTCAGGTCCATGCCGCGCCCGACAACCGGCAAACCAAATGCAATGAGCACGACGAGGAACACCACCCCGAGACCGGGCCCACCGAAGAATGCGCGGGTCCGCATGTCGAGGGAACGAAGGAAGTCGGTCATTACCCTTGCTTATCACAGTGTCGACGGTCTGTCAGTGCTGCCACGCGTCGTTGCCGATGTAGAAAAGGCGCCCCGTGGACGAGAGAACCCGCACCTGCTGTGGGCAGGTGCGGGTTCTTATCTTGTCCAGTGCGGTTCGGCCAGGTCGGACGTATGGATGGATGCAGCGTGCCGCTCAGTTGGGCAACAAGTATGTAGCGACGGCTAGCGCGGACACGGCCACGAAGCACCCCACAACCTGAACTGCACCATGGAGATAGCGACGCGTCACGAGTAGTGACCCCGTGACGATCGCTGCACCGACCGCCACCGAAAACACGACATTGATGATCCGTGTTACTTCCACGTCAAAGATCAGCCAGGACACCAGACCCAGCACCACAACTGCAGCAGACGACACGAACACCGACATCAAGGTACTGCGCTGTACCGATTCGGCACTCACCGACACATTGTTCATAACTGTCTCTCCAATACGAGCTTCAGCACTGTGTCCCTGCGTACCAGAATGTGCCAGCGGTCGCTGCACCCATGACCCAGCCGACAGGACCCGCTCCTAACGTGGCGGCGGCTGTCCATGGAGCGCCCGCTATCGCACCACCAAGACCTGTTGCAATGGCGCAAGCATTCGGCACGGAACCGCGAGCTTGCGGAGTTGCATCGGCATCACGCCAGCTCAGAGTACTGCCGTCCGGACTGATCGAATACTCGATGTTCACGAAGGTGCCATCGACCGTTCGCGCCACCGGCGCTCGATCCACAATCGCCCCTGAGCTATTGGTCACGACAACCTCTTGACCGACGCGGGAAAAGGTCCCGCCACTGACTGCCACGGAATGGCTGTCATTCTGAAGAAGGTGGACGCCACTCCAGTCGACGGAGGAGTACGAGGATGCCGCTGGCGATTCCGCGGGTGCGGCAAGGGCAATCGCCGGTGTGGCGAGCAAGCTCGCGGCCACAAGTGATGACAAGGCTGCACCGACGATTCCAGCTTTGCGAGATGTCTTCACGGGGTCTCGTTCTTGAACTCGGTTACCGGGCGTTTCGTGCGACTGCGCAACGAGATCGAGTGAAATCTGACCCAGCTTCGGCTCGAATTTCGTTTCGTCACTCGGATGAGTGCTCGAGCGAGAAGTTGGTCACGGCCCCTGCAGCCACGAACCAGACCTCCCACACTCGTTACTTCGCGTAAGTTAATGAAATCGGGATCGTGGGCCAAAACCCAGCCGAGTGACCACTTCGTCAACACGCCCTGAGCACAGTGAGATGGTGGTCCCGCGCGGATGACCTACCGCCCGACGCGTTCGGGCTTATTTAAAGCTTTCAAGGATCGCCGCGCACGAGCGGTCTTTCCGTTCTTCTGATCGATGGTTCGCCCACTGATGCGAACACGGGTCCTTTCGGCCACTGTTATCCGTCCAGCAGCTAAATCAATTGCGCTCCAATGTAGTCCGGCTAGCTCACCGCGCCGCAACCCGATCAACGCCAACTGCACCATGGGCGCGTGGACCACAGCCATGTACTCGGCCGATCGCTCTCCGCCGAACAGTGGCAGATCCACCTTGGTGTGAGTCGCCAGAAGTCGTGCATATTCGTTCTCATCGAGCCGGTCGGACAGGTCCAGCGCACCCTCGTACGTTTCAACGTCATCCTTTTGCGTAAAGGCTTCACGTATTGAATGAGATTCTCGCTCAGTATCTTCCGCAGTTCGAGGTCCTTCCAGACCGCTTTGGTACGCGCAAGCATCGGATTGATCGAAGTTCTTTTCCACTTTCGCCCGCCCAGCCCGGTGCCGGCGACCAGGTCTTGCACGAGCTGCTCCACCTCTCGATCGCTGATCGTCCGCACGTCACGATCGGCGAACCGGTCGACCAATGGTGCGAGCGCCGCCGTGTAGGCCGCGAGCGTGATCAGATTGATCCTCGGCGACGCAAGCCAACGCTCGACTGCCTCGGACACCGTTACTACCCCGGCCTCGTCGGCGGCAGCCGCCACGGCCTCGGCCGACGCAGTCTCTTGAAGTTTGTCGAGGTACTCCCCCGCGAGCGCGGCGGTTGTGAATCGACGTCGGGTCCGTCGTCTCGAGCCGTCAGGCCTCGCCATACGTACCCGCACCTCGTATCGGATGTCGCCGCAAGGGAGCGCTACTTTATCCACGCCTTTCCGCAACGCCATGGCGCGATCTCACTGAGGGCGTGTCATGTGTGTGTCATGCTGGCGTTTGGCCGAGTGCGTCGATGTCAGGGGCGGTTTATCAAAACCGCCCCTGACATGTGGCGGAGGTAAGTGCATGGCATTCAAACCCGTCCAAGGAAACGCGTCGGATGTTGAGCAAGTGGTCTGAGCTGCAGAGTTAGCGGCTGAGCCTTGCCGGTCGCTCCGCTCCACTGCATCCAGTTCGGCTGAGACGGTGTCACGACCTGTATCGAAGGCTGCGAGCAACGGCCTCTCCGCCAACGAGAGAGTGATGCGACATCCGGGGATACGCACACCTGCGCTGTCGTAGAGGTAGTCAGTTTTACCTGGTGTCATGAGGATGTGGTCGTCTTCCACCGGGATGCGGTAGGCGACATAGCCATGATCGGTGATCAGGGCAAACGCATAGCCGCCCTCAAAGGCGTAGATGCCTGATCCGCCAGATTGCGGGGCTTGCCGCATCGTGGAGCGTGCAATGCGTTGGTCTTCGCGAGACGGAGGACTCGTTACTTCGACAGTCGGATCAACGGCGGGTGCAGGCGTCGGCGGTAACTGGTCGAGCTCACCCGACTCCTGCATGTCACGAGCGATGGCGATGTTTGCTCGGGCGATGGTGCGGAAACTGCGCTTCGCTTGTGCCAGCTGGCTGTCTTTGCGGTGTTGTTCTAAGTGTTCTTCGTCGGGTATTTGATATTTTGGTTTGGCCATACGGTCACCTCATTTCATAGTCGATTATGTTTGCGCAGCACCCGCGAGCATTATATGCTAAAGGTGTAAGTAAATTCGACAATAGGATCTTGGCGGCCAATCTAGACATTCCAACAAGAACAATGCTCGAAACCAAAGACAAAGGACCGACATGGCACAAATTGCGAAAGAAAAGTAGTCAAACCCAAAACCGGAGATCCATCATGCTTTAGCGACGTGGGCAGCATCGTGCGCAGAACGTTCGCTGGACTCTTTGAAGATGCTAACCCCGATGACCGACGGCCCCGGTTAGCTCTCGAATCCCTTCATGCGTGGATTCGTGGAGAACTGTCAATGGTTGAGTGCCGCACGGCTGCGTTTGCTGCGCACGCCGCTGCTCGCGACGCAGTCGAACCTGCAGCGATTGCAGCCGCACGCGCTACAGGACAAGCTTGTGCGGTGGCACATATGTGGAATCACTGCTCCCACGCTGCAGATTACGCAGCTAAGGCCGTCATGCTTGGAAGTAGCGATGATCCATCGGCAAAACAACGTGAACGCGAGTGGCAATGGGAGCAATTGCGTGAAGACCTAAGAGAGTTGGGGTTTCCGAAAGGAGAATAGCGCGAAGAACGACTATACTCGCTTGCGCTAAAATCAGACGGCGCGTCAGTGAGATTACAGCAATCTCGACGACAGACTACGACCCGAGTATTAAAAGTTGTTGACTACAAAATCAGCCACAACCTCGGGCCGATACTTCGCTTTATACGCGAGATCATTCTTGGACCACAAATCCCAGTACTTTTCATTCTCATTGCCAGCATCTCGTGCGCGGCCGCGCTTGTTAGCTATATCGATCGGTGTGTCTACCCAAATCTTGTAGTCATAGTAATGCGCAATAGAAGGATGATAGCAGGCTATACCTTCAATGATCAGGTAGTTTGGGATACCAATCGATACGGGTTCGCTGAGTGTGTTCGCATCCCAGAGTAGTTTTTGGTAGGTCACTGCAAGCGACCTAGACGCAGGGGCAAGCACTTCCGACTCAAGTCGTTTCCTGTCGAACACCAGAAGGTCCCAATCGCCAGTCGATAGGTATTCTTTTATGATGAAGTCATCGACACGAACAACTGCCGCGTCGCGCAGAAGTTCTGCTAATTTGAGGGATGTCGTCGACTTGCCAGAACCACCAAAGCCTTCAATACCGATGAGGATCGGCTGTCTTTCAAGGTTTTGCTGCGATATACGCATAGCTACGTCTTCGACGTGCACAGTTCTATGATATCAAAATTGGCGAGAGCGAAGATGTCAGAATCTCGAAAAAGATCAAGCGAGATTTGAACCCCTCTGACCTCTGGATAACAAAAGTGCGCCGAGTTGGACTTAAAAAGTTCAAACTCGACGCACCTCTGTTATTTGAAAATGATTTTCACTTGGCGGAGGCAAGTGCATGGCATTCAAACCTGTCCAAGGAAACGCGTCGGATGTTGAGCAAGTGGTCTGAGCTGCAAGGTTAAGCGGCTGAGCCCTGCCGCTCGCTTAGCTCCATTGCGTCCAGTTCGGTCGAGACGGTGTCACGACCAGCATCAAAGGCGCGAGCAACGGTCTCTCCGCCAACGAGAGGGTGATGCGCCACGCAGATATGCGGACGCCTGCGTTGTCGTGTAGGTCCTGATACTCGGCCTTATCACTATTGAAGAGAAGGAATGGATCGATGAACAGCGGCAGATCGGACACTACACTGATATTGAACGCACCGTAGTCCGCGACAATCTGATCATCAACTTGAAATAGTCAGAAAAGTATAGTTCCATGTATTGAATATACCTTACGTCCGGTTTTCGATCCATCGTCGATCTTGTAATACCGTAGGCGTAATGCACTTAAGTGACAGGAGTGGATAGAGCTAGATATGAGCCGCCACGGCCCTTGTAAACACAAATAGCATTGAGCCGGACTAACAAGCACGATCTAACGCATGTCCGTATTCAAAGTTTATTTCATTTGACGGCAGGTTCATAAAGCGCGTTCAACCTCTCAAGGGCAGGCGTCGATTACTGGCTAGGCGGTCAGAACGCCCCTGTACGTAACCAACACATGCCGGTCGATTCCGCATATCGCGTTCGGGTCATCTGAAGGAGCGTCATGAGCTACGAACAAACGCCGCGCGGAGTTGAGGAATGGCCGCGTGTTGGCCGTACAAGACCTCCCGATGTCAACGTCGAATTCTGTTCTCACCAAAAACATTCGGATCTGCGACGATGTCAAGCGGCGGGATCGCAGACGTATAAATGCATCTGGACCTGGAACCCACGCACGGATGTTCCAGGTCCAGATGATTCACTTGCGCAAACTAGCCCTTACACACCGGACTCGTTCTTCGATTGGTGCGCTGGCGACGGCGACGACGTTGGCCAGAGCTGAACTAAGTAGTCCTCGACTGGTTCGCCCAATACTGGCCCGTCGTATTCAAGAGCGCGCCCGCGAGCGCAAATCCTTACACGGTACCGATGCGCTCCTCCCGGGGTTAGCTTCCGATCGCTGTCCTGAGGAAGGGCTTGATCCAGGCTCCAGTGCCATAGCGCCGCGCCCTCCGGGGAATCGTAGTACATGTCTCCCTCGGCGACGTCTTCCCAGTCCATCGCATTGTCTGGTGGTTGGGTGTCGTGTACTTCCAGCTCGACGTTGACCGGTCCTACACGACAGCCTGCATAGACAACGACGGTCTCTCCAGTAAATACACCCAGATTAAACTCAGGGTATTCGCTGAAATTCAGCTCTCGAAGCGAGCTCGGACCAATTGTGAACTGGTGATAGTCCGACTTCACGACTGTGCGGTCACAGTACTCTATCATTGCCGCCCCATCTCAGTTGTTCAGCGGTTCCGGACCGGGAACCGGCGCGACTCCGGGGTATGTCCGGACTATAAACGGCTGGTCGATATCGATGCGGAACCTCTTGAAGAACGTCGGGATGACGCCTCCCGCACTTCGGTTCTGGCTCAGGTTAATGAGGCAGACACTGTATCCTGCGTCGACCATGCCCAGGCACGTCGACCACCGAGTGCCCATCTGGCGTATCGCGCTACGAGCAGGGTAGGTGGGTCATCTGGCTCAATCCCAGCGAGACCACCTCACGACAACGCTTCACGCTGGCGCACGAACTCAAGCACATCATCGACAACGGTGCCGCGCACACCACTGTGTACAAACGGCTGACGCCACCCGAGATCGAAGCCGTCTGCGACCACTTCGCCACGAACCTGCTCATGAGTCGACACGCCGTCTACCACCTATGGGGTGACGGTCTGCGAACACCCGAATCGCTCGCCATGGCCTTCCACATCTCCGTCAACGCCAGGCGCCGCCGGATGACCGCACTTGGGCTTCCGACTGATCTCGACGAACCGTCCGTTCTGGACTACGCCGACACCTTCCCAGTAACGCCCGCACCCGATACCCTGCCGGGTCACTTCCTCCCAGATCCGCCCAGTACTGCACTTCCAGGAGTAGCCGCATGAGCCGCCGCAGCACACCCAACTCACCATTCGGAACTGCCGACGACGCCGATGCACCACCAGAAACTGTCCGGCGGAATCGCAGCGCCAGTCGATACGCCGGTGCTCGGAAGTCGATCCTCGATGAACTCCGCGCCGGGAACGCCCCGACCCAGGAAGCGCAGATCGTCGCGCCTGCAGTCCGCACCGAGCGCCAAGCACGTGGCCGAGCCGTCATCTACGTCCGCGTCAGTACCGAGGAGCAGGCACGCGTCGGCGGCGGCGCGGAAGGCTACTCGATTCCGTTTCAACGCGATGCCTGCCGCCGAAAGGCTGAGGAGCTGAACCTCACCGTCGTCGCCGAGTATGCCGAACTCGGTCGATCCGCGACGACCGTCAATCGACCCGAATTTCAACGTATGTTCACCGAACTGAACGATCTCGGTGTCACGCACGTCATCGTCCACAAGCTCGACAGGCTCAGCCGAAGCCCGAAAGCCGACTACTACGTCGATTCCGGCTTGGAGGCGACCAGGGCAGCGCTGGTATCGGTCAGCGAGTACATCGATGACACACCGCAAGGCAAACTCAACCTTCAGATCCAGCGCGGCATGGCGAGCTACTACTCGAACAACCTCGCGACAGAAGTGATCAAGGGACTGAAGTCGAAGCTCGCAGCCGGAGGCACTCCCGGACGTGCGCCGGTCGGGTACCTCAACAAGCGCCGACTCGAAGGCAGCGCAGATATTCGGTGGGTCGAGCTCGACCCCGAACGAGCCAAGCATGTGAGCTGGGCGTTCACCGAATATGCGAAAGGCGAATACAGTCTCGCCAATCTGGCCGATGCGCTCGAAGACCGAGGACTCCGCACCCGCGCGACACCGAAAGTGCCGAGCCGCCCCGTGTCGATCAGCTCGCTTCATCGTCTGCTGATCAATCCGTATTACGTCGGCATCGTGGCCTACAAGGGCGTCTATCACCAGGGAACTCACGAAGCGCTGGTTGATATGGATACCTGGCTACAAGTCCAGGACGTCATGCATGCTCATAACACCGCAGGCGAGAAGGATCGGACACACAATTCGTACCTTCGCGGGACGATCTGGTGCAGCCACTGCGGGACACGGATGGTCTACTCGAAAAATCGCGGCAAGAGCGGAAACTTGTACGAGTACTTCTTCTGCATGGGACGGAAGGACAAGAAGAATCCGTGCCCGCGTGGATTCGTCAAACTGCCTGCAATCGAAGCGGGCATCGAAGAGTTCTACAAACACATGCAGATCAAGGGCTCGACTGCCGAGAAGATTCGCGCGATCGTCCTCGACGAACTCGACACGGCCACGCGCGAAGCTGCCGATGCAGTTGCGGCAGCCGCCAGAAACAAAGCCCAGCTCGAACGAGAGCGCGCCAAACTACTCGAAGCGCACTATGCCGGAGCAGTACCGCTCGACATGCTCAAGAGCGAGATGGACCGGCTCACGCGGGCCCTGAACATCGCCGAACGAGATCTTGCCGAGGGCACCGAGTCACGAGCCGAGGTGAAGATCCTGCTCGACCGAGCGGTCGAGGCGATCAAGACCTGCCACCGGGTGTACGCGGAAACACAGCCACCCATCCGCCGGATGCTCAACCAGGGGTTCTTCAACAAGCTCTACATCAACGACGATGGCAGCGTCAGCGACGGTGAGATCCAGGAGCCGTTCGCGCACCTCGTGGCGCACCTGTCCACGGTGTTCTTAGACAAGCGGAAGAGCCGAGTGCCACGCGTCATCCAGGACCAAGTGCGCGAGCTCGAACTGACGGGAACAGACGGAATGTCGAACCGAGCAGCCCTGGCACTCGTGAAAGAGGTTGAGGCAAGCGAACTTGCGACGCTACTGAGCTTCGACCGGGGCAAACAAAACCGGCCCACCCTTGTGGGTGGACCGGGTTCGACCAACGAACAGTTGGCGGAAGCGGAGGGATTTGAACCCCCGGACGCTTTTACACGTCTCTCGCTTTCAAGGCGAGTGCATTGGGCCGCTCTGCCACGCTTCCGTGTGCGATCTTAAACGGCCCGAGCGCCGGAGTCCCAATCGCCCCTTATCGTCGCGTGGCGGTACCGGACGCGTCCATCGCCGCATCGACCTTCTCGAAGATGTCGCCGAGCACGTCGAGTTCCTGGGGACCGAGCAAGTCGACGAGGTGTTGGCGGACGCTGCGGACGTGCGTGGGTGCCGCCTCGGCCAATCGCCGACGGCCTTCCTCGGTGATGACCGCAAGCACCCCTCTACCGTCGTCGACGCAGGTGCTGCGGGAGACCATGTCCTGGACTTCCATGCGTCGGATCTGATGCGTCAGGCGGCTTCTCGAGGACAGGACGCCGTCGGCCAACTCGCTCATCCTGAGGGAGCCGTCTATCGATTCGGACAACATCACCAGAATGCGATATTCGGCCATCGACAGGCCGTGTCCGTCCTGCAGATCCTTGTTCAGTACCCCCATCAATCGTTGCCCGCCGTCTACGTAGGCGCGCCATGCTCGCATTTCCGCAGTATCGAGCCACTGCGGGTCCCCCCCGGAACCAATGGCTGAGTCAGCTGTCACCCGCGTCATCCTAGGCAAGAAATCTACTCACGAGTAGCTTGCGTTGGTTGAACGTTCGATTCAAGCCACAGACATAGGGTCGAGTTATGACAGATCCCAACATCGAACCGCCTTACGTTGCCGCATCCGACAGATACGACGCCATGGCCTTCCGGCGAGTGGGATCCCGCGGGCCGAAGCTACCGGCGATCTCACTGGGGCTGTGGCACAACTTCGGCGACGACGTACCGCTGATGAACCAGCGCGCGATCCTGCGTCGCGCCTTCGATCTGGGCATCACCCATTTCGATCTGGCCAACAACTACGGCCCGCCGTACGGCAGCGCGGAGAAGAACTTCGGACGGATCTTCTCGGAGGACTTCGCCGGATATCGCGACGAACTGATCATCTCGAGCAAAGCCGGATGGGACATGTGGCCCGGCCCCTACGGTTTTGGTGGCTCTCGCAAATACCTGCTGTCCTCACTGGATCAGTCGTTGACGCGCATGCGTCTGGACCATGTCGATATCTTCTACAGCCACCGCCCCGATCACGACACCCCCGTCGAAGAAACCGCCGGAGCGCTGATCAGCGCAGTGCAGCAAGGCAAAGCCCTCTACGCCGGCATCAGCTCGTACAAGCCCGAGGGGACGCAGAAGATGGCTGATCTGTTGGCCGACGCGGGCGTTCCCCTGCTGATCCACCAGCCCAGCTATTCGATGGTCAATCGGTGGATCGAGCCCGAGCTACTCGATACTCTCGACGCGGTGGGGGCAGGCGTCATCGCGTTCTCGCCGCTCGCTCAAGGCATGCTCACCGACAAGTACCTCGACGGCGTACCGCCCAATTCGAGAGCAGCACAGGGTAAGTCGTTGAACCCGGACTGGCTCACCGACGAGCACATCGGACATCTACGTGCCTTGAACGACATCGCCGCCACCCGCGGTCAGTCACTCGCGCAGCTCGCGCTGAGCTGGGCGCTGCGCGACCCGAGGGTGACGTCGGTACTGATCGGCGCATCGAGCGTCGAGCAGCTCGAGAACAATGTGTCGGCGCTGGACAACCTGGACTTCACCGAGGACGAACTGACGCAGATCGACCAGCACGCCGAGGACTTCGGGATCAACCTCTGGGACCTGTAGGGGCGCTTCGCAGTGGAGTGGCTGAGCCCTCGGGTCGTTGCGAAGGCTCCACTCTCGAGTGCCCCAGAGGGCACTCAAACGCACCACTGCGCCGGAGGCGCATCATGGATGGATGCACGCCATCACATTGAAAGAATTCGGCGATCCCGACGTCATGGAGTGGACCGAGGTTCCCGACCCCCGTCCCGGCCGCGGGCAGGTGATCGTCGATGTCTCGGCCGCCGCCGTCAATCGGGCCGATCTGATGCAACGACAGGGATCGTATCCACCGCCGCCCGGGGCCAGCGATATCCTCGGCCTCGAATGCTCGGGCGTCATCTCCGAACTCGGAGAAGGTGTCAGCGGTTGGAGCGTCGGCGACAGGGTGTGTGCACTGCTGGCAGGCGGCGGCTACGCAGAGCAGGTAGCCGTGCCCGCCACCCAGCTGTTTCCCATCCCGAAAGGCCTCGATCTTCATGTGGCCGCAGCACTTCCGGAAGTCGCCTCCACGGTGTGGTCCAACCTGGTGATGGACGCACACATGCGCTCGGGTCAGGTATTGCTCATCCACGGGGGCGGCAGCGGAATCGGAACGCACGCAATTCAACTCGCCAAGCAGATGGGCGTCACCGTCGCAGTGACGGCCGGCTCGAAGTACAAACTGGACATGTGCGCAGACCTCGGTGCCGACATCATGATCGACTACAAGAATCAGGACTTCGTCGCCGAGATCCGTTCTCACACAGACGATCACGGTGCCGACCTGATCCTGGACAACATGGGCGCAAAGTACCTCGACCGAAACATCGACGCCCTGGCGATGGATGGCACGGTCGTCACCATCGGCATGCAGGGCGGGGTGAAGGGCGAGCTGAACTTCGGCAAGCTGCTCGCCAAGCGTGGCTCGGTGCACGCGGCGGGGTTGCGCGGACGCCCCGAAACCGGGCCGTCGAGCAAGGCGAACATCGTCGCGGACATGACGGCGAATCTGTGGCCGATGATCTCGGAGGGCCGCGTCACGGCCGTCGTACACGCCGAGATTCCGATCACCGACGCGGCACGAGGACACCGAATGCTCGACGAGGCCGACACCATCGGCAAAGTGATCCTGCGAGTTCAGTAGCGCCGGTCGTAGGTCGTGCGCTCCGCTAGAGAGCGAGCGCGTTGAGCGCCTTGACGAGCTGATCTATCTCGTAGCGGGTGGTGTACGGAGCCAGACCGATGGAGACGGCACCACCCTCGTCGTTGACGCCCAGTGCATCGAGCAGGCGGCTGCTGCCCTGTACTCCGCTGACGCTACCGATGCGGGCCTGAGCGAGCTGCTCGGACACCTTCACCGCAGGCACGCCCTCCACCGTGAAGCTCACGGTGGGGACACGGGTGGGCGCATTGCCCAGCACCATGACGTGATCGAGCGAATCGAGAGCGTTCATCAGGTAGTCGAAGAGCCCGTCGTGGTAGTACTGCAACGATCCGATCGACAGCTCGAGGCGTTCACGGCGGGTACCGGTCGCCGCATCGTCGAGATTGGCCAGGTAGTCGATGGAAGCCACGACACCGGCCAGTAGCGCATATTGGTGACTGCTGACCTCGAGCCGCGCAGGCCCCTTGGCCGACGGATTGAGCGACATCGACGGAAGTTGTTCGATCAGCGTCGGGTCGCGGAAGATCAGCGCGCCCACAGACGGGCCACCCCACGCAGCTGTGTCGATCGCGACGACGTCGGCCCCGAGTTCCTTGATGTCGACGTGGGCATAGGGGGCAGCCCCGGCCGCGTCGACCACGACCAGTCCGCCGACCTCGTGCACCAGGTCCGCCGCGACCCGAACATCGGGCGCGCTGCCCACGATCGGCGACGCCGCGGTGACGGCGACCAGGCGCGTGGTGGAGGAGATCAGGTCCTCGAACTGCCACGTCGGCAGCTCGCAGGTGTCGATTTCGACCTCGGCCCAGCGCACGTGCGCGCCCGTCCTACTGGCAACCCGCAGCCACGGTGCCACGTTCGCTTCCTCGTCCAGACGCGAGAGCACCAGCCCGGTTCCCAACCCGAGCCGTGAACTCAACGACTCCGCCAGCCAGGACAACAGCGTCGCGCGATCCGGACCGATGACGACCCCTGACGGATACGCACCCACCAGATCGGAGATCGCGACGCGGGCAGATTCCAACAGGGCTGCACTGCGCTTGGCCGAGGTGTTGCCCGCCGAATGGTTGGTCGCACTGTGCCGGAAGGCCGTCGACACGGCCGTCGACACCCGATCGGGAATCAGCATTCCCAGTTGAGGGTCGAGATGAATCCACCCGTCACCGAGCGAGGGGATGGAACCTCTCACTCGCGCGACGTCGTAACCCATGCCGGACACTCTAAGCGCCGACCGGTCGAGCGCGTGTTCCACGTCCCGTTTCGCCAGGGAACCGTTGCCCACCTCGCACGCTCGATCCTCCCCCGACCTCATCTGTTCCCGACGACCGACCCAGGATAATCGCCCCGGAAGATCGCGCAACGACGAGGAACGCGTAAAGATGAATACATGACCCAATCCGAGCCGAACAGTGCCCCCGGAGACCATGTCGTTGTGATCGGCCCCAACGGAGAGCCGCTCGCCCTCAGTCGCGAGGAAGCGACCGCCGCTGCCGCCCGCGCCGCCGGATCGTCCGAGAACGAGGAATCCGACGGTGGATCGGGCCTGTCGGAGATGGTGGAACAGCCCGCGAAGGTGATGCGCATCGGCACGATGATCAAGCAACTTCTCGAGGAAGTGCGAGCCGCACCGCTCGACGACGCCAGCCGGACGCGTCTGAAAGACATCCACAAGTCCTCCATTCACGAGCTCGAACAGGGCCTCGCACCCGAACTGCGCGACGAGCTCGAACGTCTGGTGCTGCCCTTCGGCGACGACGTCGTCCCCACCGATGCGGAACTGCGTATCGCGCAGGCACAGCTCGTCGGGTGGCTCGAGGGCCTGTTCCACGGCATCCAGACTGCGTTGTTCGCGCAGCAGATGGCCGCCCGAGCCCAGCTCGAGCAGATGCGACAGGGCGCATTGCCTCCGGGCGTGATGGGCGCACCCGGCGTCGGGAGCGGCGGCAGCGGCACCGGCCAGTATTTGTGATCGGGCACCAGCGACGCCGGTGAGACGAGCACGGAGGCCGGAGCCAGGTAGTGTCGACCGTCGTGTCGGCACCAGCGAAGGACCACGAGAGCGAGGCAGGTGAACAGATGCCTGCACCGGTTTCGGACTCGCAGACCTACCGTCGAGCGTTCGGTGACTTGAGAACCGGTTTCGCTCAGCGCGAGCTGTGGCTGCATCTCGGCTGGCAGGACATCAAGCAGCGCTACCGACGATCGGTGATCGGTCCGTTCTGGATCACCATCGCCACCGGCGTCCAGGCCATCGCGATGGGCCTGCTGTATTCGGTGTTGCTCAACATCGACCTGCGCGAGTTCCTCCCGCACGTGACCGTCGGCCTGATCATCTGGAACCTCATCAGCGCGGCCATCCTCGAAGGCGGAGACGTCTTCGTCGCCAACGAAGGCCTGATCAAACAGCTTCCCAGTGCGCTGAGCGTCCACGTCTACCGCCTGGTGTGGCGTCAACTGCTGCTGCTCGGCCACAACATGCTGATCTACGTCATCATCATCGCGATCTTCTGGCCGCCCGGCGGTCTGCATTGGACCGTGATCTTCGCCATCCCGGCGCTGGTGTTGATTCTGCTCAACGCGGTGTGGGTGTCGATCCTGTTCGGCATCGTCGCCACCCGCTACCGCGACATCGCCCCGATCCTGGGCAGCTTCGTCACGCTGATGTTCTTCATGACGCCGATCGTGTGGACCACCACGGGCCTGCAGCAAATGGGCGGTGAGGCCGCCAACCGCGCCAAGCTGGTCGAGATCAACCCGCTCTTCCACTACCTGGACATCATCCGAGCCCCTCTGATCGGCGAGGATCAACAGGCGTACCACTGGTACATCGTGCTCGCTTTCACCGTCGTCGGGTGGGCGCTGGCCATTTTCGCTCTCAAGAAGTACCGGGCCCGCGTGCCCTACTGGGTTTAGGGGTCAGTAGTTGTCCATCAGCATCAGCACCCATGACGCGTGCGTCGACTTCCCCATCTTCGACGCCAAGACGCGCTCGTTGAAGAAGGCCTTCCTCGGCAAGGCCGGTGGATCCATCGACCGCAACGCCTCCGATGTCGTCGTCGTCGAAGCCCTGAAGAACATCACGATGAACCTGAAGGACGGCGATCGCGTCGGACTGGTGGGACACAACGGGGCCGGTAAGTCGACGCTGCTGCGTCTGCTCTCGGGTATCTACGAGCCGACTCGGGGTAGCGCGAGCATTCGCGGCCGCGTCGCGCCGGTGTTCGACCTGGGCGTCGGCATGGATCCCGAGATCTCCGGCTACGAGAACATCATCATCCGCGGCCTGTTCCTGGGCCAGACCCGCAAGCAGATGCTCGCGAAGATGGACGAGATCGCCGATTTCACCGAGCTGGGCGAGTACCTCGACATGCCGCTGCGCACCTACTCGACGGGTATGCGCGTGCGCGTCGCGATGGGCGTCGTCACCAGCATCGACCCGGAAATCCTGCTGCTCGACGAGGGCATCGGGGCCGTCGACGCGGAATTCATGAAGAAGGCACGTCATCGGCTGCAGGAGTTGGTCAAGCGCTCGGGCATCCTGGTGTTCGCCAGCCACTCCAACGAGTTCCTGGCTCAGCTGTGCGATACCGCGATGTGGATCGATCACGGCCAGATACGCCAGCAAGGCGGCATCGAAGACGTGGTTCGATCCTACGAAGGCGACGACGCGGGAGACCACGTCGCACAGATCTTGAAGGAGATCGAGCGCGAGGATGCAGCCGGTGACTGACCGGATCATCGGGGTCATCGTCACGCACAAGCGTCGGGAATTGTTGGCTCTGTCACTGGACGTGATCGGTGCCCAATCACGTCCGCTCGACCATCTCGTCGTCGTCGACAACGCCGACGAGCCGGCCGTACACGCACTGGTGGAATCGATCGACCTGCCGACGACGTATCTCGGCTCCCAGCACAATCTCGGCGGCGCAGGCGGGTTCGCGCTCGGGATTCTGTACGCGCTCTCACTCGGCGCGGATTGGGTATTTCTCGCCGACGACGACGGCCGCCCCGAGGGTCCGAAGGTGCTCGAAACGCTGTACGACTGCGCCCTCGCCCACGGACTCGACGAGGTCTCACCCGTCGTCTGCGATATCGACGATCCGGATCGGTTGGCGTTCCCGCTGCGCCGCGGCGTCGAATGGCGTCGGCTGCGATCCGAGCTGATCGACCCGGCGAACCCCGAGGACGACCTCTTGGAAGGCATCGCATCACTGTTCAACGGTGCCCTGTTCAAGGCGTCGACGATCGATGCCGTCGGCGTACCCGATCTGCGCCTGTTCGTGCGCGGCGACGAGGTGGAAGTCCATCGCCGGTTGCAGCGCTCGGGCCTGAGATTCGGCACGTGCCTCACTGCCGCCTACGTCCATCCCAACGGGGCCGAGGAGTTCAAGCCGATCCTCGGTGGCCGGATGCATACGCAGTACCCCGAGGACGCGACCAAGCGCTACTTCACCTACCGCAACCGCGGGTACCTGATGTCGCAGCCGGGAATGCGAAAACTGTTGCCGCAGGAGTGGATTCGCTTCACCTGGTTCTTCCTGATCACCACCCGCAATCCGAAGGGACTGGCGGAGTGGTTCCGGCTGCGCGGGCTGGGGCGTCGAGAACACTTCCGCAGACCCTGACGTGTTTGCGAACGCGTTCGAAACCGCTACCGTGTGCCCATGACGGAACCTCGGAAGCTCGCGGATCGCATCAAGATTTCGGCTCGGGAGAAACTTCAACGAATCATCGGCGAGGTTCTGGAGCAACAGACGGCACAATTGGCCGAGCAGACCGGCGACCAGCAGGCGAAACTGCTCGACCTCCTCGAGCGTCAACGCCGTGAGATCGACGATCTGCACGCGTTCATCCGCGGCCTCGAGATGCGGATGCGTCGCGATATCCCCTACGCGTCCGATGTCGAAGCAGCCGCGCAGAGCGCCGAGTTCGCCGAAGAGATGATGCCGCAGGCTCCCACCTTCCTGCGGCCCCACGCGACGCTGCGCTTCGCGCTCGGCGAGGTCTCCATCCGCGGCATGGCCCTCGAATTCGGCGTCGCCAGCGGCACGACGCTCGAGATCATCGCCGACGAACTGGCCTCACGCAAAGACATCACCGTCGTCGCCGGATTCGACGTCTTCTCCGGTCTACCCGAAACGTGGCGGACCGGTTTCCCGAAGGGATTGTTCGAGCAGGACAACATCCCCGAGGTCCCGGGCGCGCAGATCGTCCCCGGCCTGTTCGAGGATTCCTTGCCGGGCTTTCTGAAGGGCCACCACGAGAAGTTGGCGTTCTTGCACCTGGACGCCGACCTGTACTCCTCGACGGTCACCGTGCTCGATCTGGTGGCCGATCGACTCGCAGTGGGCACCGTGATCGTCTTCGACGAATACTTCAACTTTCCCGGCTGGCGCAACCACGAATACCGGGCGTGGACGGAATTCGTCGCACGCACCGGCACCGAGTTCGACTACCTGGGGTACACCGCCGACAACGAGCAGGTCGTCGTGCGTATCCGGAAGGCACCTACAGTTCGGAAGAAGTAATCACTGCCCGTACAGGCGAGCCCAGTTCTCTCGGCTCGTCAGCGTCGGCGCGGCGGCCCGGTAGGAGGCCGCAACCGCAGGCGTTTCGCTGCGCAGACGCCTGAGCGCGACCACTCCGCGCTTGAGGAGTTCGGCCGCATGTGCCTTGTTGCGCTTGCGAACTCGAACGCCCTCCTGCGAGCGATCGGTGACGATGGCGTGGGCGAACAGCGAGACGTGCCACCAGTGCGCGTCATCGGCCGAGATGGCGACGGGGCCGGGATCGACCGAGCCGCGCCACTGATTGAGCACCCTCTTGGCCAAGACCGCGAATTCCATGCTCTTCTTCGGATGCGGGCCTGCAGGAGTGATGAACATATCGGCCGGACGCACTCCGGGGACCTCGTTTGCGTTGTGCCGCTTCGTTTCTCCGTATGCAGCACGTTCGCGACGAATGGATCCAGCAGCGTCCATGCCGCCGTCGAGCAGATTGTCCGGGCCGGCCAGGAAGTCCTCGATGGCCTTGATCAGCGTGTACGCCATGCCGTACTGCATCGACACCAGGTAGCGCAGCAGATCGGTGAACAGCTGCTTGGCCAGTGCCCTACCGTCGAGGTCGATGTGCAAGGCCGCGGTGATCATGCCGTTGCGGAGGTTGAAGTAGCGGTGCCACTCGTCCCAGTCCTTCCACGCGAAATCGGCGTGCCAGACGGCCGCACCCGGCAACGTCACCGTGGCGAATCCATGTGCACGAGAACGATATCCGTACTCGATATCGTCCCACTGGAAGAACAGCGGCAGCGGGTAGCCGACCTGCCCGACGATCTCTGACGGGATGAGGCAGGACCACCAGCCGTTGTACCCGGCATCGACGCGGACGTCCTGCTGACGCTTGCGCTTGAACGCGCTCTTGTCCGACACCGCATTCTTGACGTGGATTCCGGCCTCGAGCTTCTGCAGGTTCGCCACCTCGGCACCGACATGCACGCGATCGGGATGCAGCAGGTACAGCATCTGCGCACCGATGATCGCCGGCTCGACGGTCATGTTGGCGAACGAGTTCATCCGCACGATCGCCTCGGGCTCACACAGGACGTCGTCGTCCATGAAGATCACGTTGGCCGGATCGCCGCCCTTGCCCTGCACCTCGTACAGGCCACGAGTGAACCCGCCTGCGCCGCCGAGATTGGGCTGAGTGATGTACACGAGCTTGTCGCCGAGCTCGGTGGCCACACGCTGGAACTTCTCGCGCGTCTGGACCTGATCGGTGCCCTGATCGACGACGTACACGTTGTCGACGCCCAGTAGCGCGATCGGGTCGTCGGCCATGGCGGCGACGGTATTGGCGCAGTCGTCGGCGCGATTGAAGGTGCAGATCACCACCGAGGTGGGTCGCAGCTTCTCCGGCGCGGCGACCGTCCATTCCGCGTCCTGCACCGACAGCTCACTCGACGTCGTGGTGAACCGGGCGAACAGCGCACCGCCGTCCAGGAACTGCGTGGTGGCCACCGGAACGGCGATGCGAGTCGAAGCGTCGGGCGTATCGACAGTGATACTCGCCATCGTCCGCTCGTGGCCCTTGTAGTCGGTGGCCACCAGATCCACTCGGCCTGCCCCGGCGACGTTCGCCCGCAGGACCACCTCGGTGACCGTCGTCCACCGCTGCCAGTAACTGGCCGGGAACCGTCCGAAATAGCTGTTCGTGTGCACGACGCTGCGCTTGGCGATCCGAATACCGGTACGAGTGCGCTCGGCGTTGCCCTTACCGACCGCGCTGTACATATCGGCGCTGACCAGGGGTGACGGACCGTCGAACAGAAGTCTCTGCACAGTCAGTTCGGACTCGCCGTCACCGCCGGCAGAAGCCGACACATTCGAAGGCGAGCCGAGACGATCGAGAGCAGTGCCGTCCATACCGAGAAATTCCCCATCCAGTTCCAGAAGTGACAGTGCGAGTGACGAACAAGTGCGGCCGAAGCGAGAACAAGACCACTGACCATGGTTGCACAGCCCACGACCGATCGGTTCGACGCGCGCTCTGCGAACCGTCTGCGTTTCGGTTCCACGGCACCTCGAGAGCTACAGTCGGGTGTCGTTGCCCGAACTCACGGAGTTGACCTTGCCCCCCACAGACACGCAGATCACGCGCGCTTCTCGGCCCGACGGCACACGAGAACGGCGTGTATGGGGAGCAGCTGTCGCCGCCGTCGTCGTCCTGGGGTATCTGCTGATACTCGTAGTCGATCCGCGGTTCTTCTACATCGACGACACCGAGTCAGGGGCCGTCCCCAACTGGCTCCAACTCGGACGCATCCTGCGCGATGGGCATTTCCCCTCCCTCGTGCTCGATCAGTGGATGGCCGGCAACTACCCGGTCGAAGGTCAGGGCGGGCTGTGGAACCCGGTCCAGATGGCGATCAACTACATCTCGCCGTCGATCGACAACCTGGTGCTGCTCGCGACCGCCGTCAAGCTCGGCTTCTCGATCGTGTTGGGATTGGGCGTCTACCGCGTAGCACTCGCCTACGGCGCACGTGCCAACTGGGCTGCCGTGGCAGGCGCGAGCGCACCGTTCGTCGGGTTCACCCTGTTCTTCGAGAACACCTCGTGGGTGACCGCACTGATGGGAACCGCGTGGATCATGAACGCGTGGGCCAGCTCGGTGTCCTACGCCCGCGGCCGCGGCGGCCCGATCATCCCGTTCGTATTCCTCTACCTCGCTATCAGCGTCGGGTACGTCCACGCCGCCGTGATGGCCGCCGTGATGATCGGATCCGTCGCGATCGGCGAACGCCTGTTCCAGCGTCTCTGGCGTCCAGCGCTGAAGGTCTGTGCGGTGGGCATTGCCGCCGCGGCGTGTGGGGCCCTCACCTTCCTGCCCGGAGTGCTCACGTCCGCAGTCACCTGGCGCAGCGGCGACGAAGGCACGTTCAACGACAACTTCCTGACCGCGCCCTGGTCGGAATCGCTCACCGCGAGCATCCCGACGGCTGTGACGAGCATCGAATCCTGGGCGGGTGAGACCACCGAATCGCCGGTCACCTACATCGCGTGGTTCCTCGTTCCCGCACTCGCGTTCATCGCGTGGCGACGGGTACCCCCGGGCCTGCGTGAGCTGTCGGCACCACTGATCGTCCTGGCGTTCGCGCTGATCTTCACCGCGGGCCCCAGCGACATCGGACCCATCCGCTGGCCGGCTCGCATTCTGCCGTTCGTCGCCATCTGCGCACTGATCCTCGTGGTCACGCTGATCAGCCGATACGGCACCGTCGACAAACTGCGCCCCCGGCTACTCGCAGCAGGCTTGCTGACGCTGGTGTTGCTGCTGCGTGCAAGCTCCTCCGGACCGGAATTCTTCGGCCGCCACGTTCTGGCAGCCCTGGCGATCCTGCTCGTCGGCGCACTCGCATTGCTGCTGGCGCACCGATTCTCGACTCGGGCCACCGCAGCACTGCTGCTCGTGACCATCGCTCCGGTCGCGATGTACCAGGTGGCCACTTACCAACCACCGTTCGACAAATGGTGGCTGCCCACGTCCCAATCCGAGGCCAGAGCCCAATTCCCCCAGTGGCAGGGCGCAACCCTGCAACTCGGCAGCCGGACACTGACCGAGACCGAGGCGGACGGACCCGAGGACCCGCAGCTTCCCTGGCACTCCCAGGTCTACGGCAACTTCGCCAAGGTCATGGGCCTGGACTACGTCAACGCCTACACCCCCGTCGGCTATCTCGATTTCGCCAACCTGCTGTGCTTCGAGCACGAAGGGTCGACCTGCAGCGATGCCTTCGAGCGCGTGTTCGAGATCGAGCCCTACACCGGCAGGACCTACGCCGATCTGATGCAACTCGACCGCATCGTGCTGCAGAAGAATCAGTACCCGCTCGCGAACTCCCGGCCCGCACCTGCCGGCTGGAAGTGGGTGACCGCTCCCACGCCCGAGTCCGCTCGCCAGGTCTACGTTCTCGAACGCGTCGACGGGTTGATCCCCGCATCCGCGGGACGCGTCGCCGCGACCGTCGATGCCACAGCGGTGCCCCGTACGTCCGACGCAGACTCGGAGCACGTCGAGGTCAGCTCACCGAACGGTGGCAGTGTGGTCTTCTCGCGGCTGGCCTGGCCCGGCTACACCGCGACACTCAACGGTGAAGAGCTGCAGACGAAGGGCCTGGCCGACATCTTCCTGTACGTCGACCTGCCGCCCGGCACCGAGAATGCCGATCTGCAGATCACGTTCCGGCCTCCGGGCGAACGAATCGGCCTGGCCGCCATGGCAGGCGGGGTGATCGTGCTGATCGGCCTGGTGGTGCTCGATGTGCGGCGACGCAGAAGCCCAGCCGCGCCGCAGTTCGATGGTGACGCCGAGAGCAGTTAGGCTCAGACCTCGTGATGTCCGACTCTGCTGCTGAACCGCACCGCATCTCCATCGTGGTGCCGGTCTACCAGGGTGAACGGACGCTCGGCGCACTGATCGACGAGATCATTCCGCTGACTCGGGTGACGCACACTCCCGTCGGGCGTCCGATGGTCGTCGAAGAGGTTCTGCTCGTGTTCGATCACGGGCCGGACGACTCCGCTGCTGTGATTCGGCAGCTGACAGCGGCGCATACCTTCGTTCGCGGCGTGTGGCTCAGCCGCAACTTCGGACAGCATCCCGCCACGCTCGCAGGCATGGCCTCGAGCGGCGGCGAGTGGATCGTCACGATGGACGAGGACGGTCAACACGATCCGGCCGCCATCGGCGGCATGCTCGATACCGCTCTCGACCAACAGTCCACCGTCGTCTACGCCAAGCCGACGAACGTGGCTCCACACGGGATGTGGCGCAACGCGGCCTCGCGGGGTGCGAAATGGCTGATCGCCAAGGCCATGGCAGGCGACAACACCGTCGACTATCAGAGCTATCGCCTGGTACTCGGTGAAGTGGGTCGATCCGTCGCCGCGTACGCCGGTTCCGAGGCCTATCTGGACATCGCCCTCGGGTGGATCGCAGGCGACGTCACAACGAGCCCTGTCGCGTTGCGCGAGGAGATGGACCGCCGATCGGGTTATCGATTGCGGACGCTGCTCTCGCATTTCTGGCGGATGGTGCTCTCGTCCGGCACCAAGGGACTGCGGCTGGTCAGCTTCATCGGCATCGCGTTCGCGTTGCTCGGCCTGATTCTGGTCGCCTACGTGCTGGTGTCGTACCTGGCGTTCGATCCAGGTTCCGAGGTGCAGGGCTGGGCGTCGACGATGGTCATCCTGCTGTTCGGTTTCGGAGCCACCCTGTTCTCACTCGGCGTGGTGGCCGAATACGTGGGAGTCAACGTCAAGACTGCCATGGGCAAGCCTCCGTATCTGATCGTCACCGATCCCGGAAACGGCCCGCTCGGACGCACCGAGCCCGCAGCGCCTACCGACACCTCGTCATCGCCGTGACGAGGGTGCACACCTGGATCGTCGGCAGCGGTGGGCTACTCGGCGCGGCGGCGACCCGGGAAGTGCAACGGCGCGGGCATCGCGTGCACACCAGCACGATCCCCTGGTCGGACAACGCCTTGGCCGAAGAGGCCCTGCTACAGCACTGCACGGCCTTCTTCGACTCGTTCGAGGACGGCGTGTGGAACGTGATCTGGGCCGCAGGCGCAGGCGTGAACGGAACCAGCGCAGCACAATTCGCGCAGGAGAACGACCTGATTCGCACCGTACTCGCACGCGTCGAGGCCCTCACCCCCGGACGCGCCGACAACGGAACTCTCTTCCTCGCGTCCTCGGCCGGCGGCGTTTACGCCGGGGCGCCCGGGGCTCCGCATCACGAAGGAACACAGCCGATGCCGTTGGGCGACTACGGCATTGCAAAACTGGAGGCGGAGTCCATCTCCAGCGAATTCGGGGAGCGCACCGGGATCAACGTGGTCATCGGCCGCTTCGCAAACCTGTACGGGCCGGGTCAGAACCTCGCGAAACCCCAAGGCCTCATCTCGCACCTGTGCCGTGGCTACCTCATGGCCTCGCCCGTGTCCATCTACGTGCCGATGGACACGTTGCGCGACTACCTCTACGTGTCCGACGCGGCCGAGATGGTCGCCGACACCCTTGCCATGGCGGCCACGCAACGACTCTCACCAACGATCAAGATCTTCGCCTCCGGTGGGGCCGTCACGATCGGTTCCATCCTCGGAGCGTGCCGGACCGTCTTTCGGCGACGGCCGAACGTGGTACTTGCAGCGTCACCGCTCGCGGCCTTGCAAGGTCGAGATCTTCGGTTGCACTCGACCGTGTGGCCACATATCGATCGCCGAACCCATCGCACGCTCCCCGCCGGCATCGCGTCGACCCTGTTCGCGACGCGTCAAGCGCTGGCGGTGGGTCGATGACCGAACCACAGACTCCCGCTCCCCCTGCGGGAATGAGCGGTGCGCCCGGGCCGCTGATGCGCATCATCAAGAACCAGAAGATCGCATTTCTGCTCGTCGGCGGCGTCAACACCGCCCTGGGCACCGCATGGTTCATCCTGTGGCAGTTGCTGATCGGCGAGCAATTCGGCTACCACGCTGCCATCGTGCTCGGCTATCTCTGCAACGTACTGTGCGCGTTCGCGATGTATCGATACCTGGTGTTCCGCGTACGGGGTCACTTCCTGCGTGATCTGCTGCGATTCTTCGTGGTCAACTTCGGCGCGTTCCTCGCGAACATCTCCCTGATGACCGTCGCCGTGTCCATCCTCCACTTTCCGCCCATCCCTTCACAATTGGTCGTCACAGCAGTGATGGCAGTCGTCAGCTTCTTCGGCTACCGCGACTTCTCGTTCCGCAGAAAGAGCCAGGCCCCCACATCATGACGCCCCGTGTTTCCGTCGTCGTCCCGGCGTACAACAATGCCGAGTATCTGGCCGAGACCATCGATTCGATTCTCGCCCAGACGTTCACGGACTTCGAACTGGTCATCGCCGATCATTCGTCGACCGACGGAACCCTCGCCGTCGCGCAGAAGTTCGAGGACCCACGAATTCGTCTCCTGACCACTCCGGCCGGAGGCGGGGCGCAGGCCAACTGGAACCGCGTGACCGGCGAAGCCACGGGAGAGCTGATCAAACTCGTGTGCGGCGACGACACCATCGCGCCCACCGCGCTCGCTACCCAGGTGCAGGCCTTCGACGACAACCCGACCGCCGTTCTGGTCGCCTCGCAGCGGACGCTGATCGACGCCTACGGAAAGACCGTCATTGCCGCCCGCGGACTCGGCGGACTGAAGGGGACGGTCTCGGGCAGAGTCGCCGCCCGAACAGCAGTTCGGGCCGGTGCCAACATCTTCGGCGAACCCGGCGGGGTCATGATGAAGCTCGCAGAACTGCGCGAGGTCGGCCTGTGGGACAACAGCCATCCCTACCTGATCGATCAGGCCACCTTCATCGCGGTCGCGCTCCGCGGCGACATCGTGGCAATTCCGCGACCACTGGCGTCGTTCCGCATCAACTCCGGCCAGTGGAGCGTGGAACTGGCGACGCAGCAGGCGCGGCAAGCGGCGGACTTCCACCGCTCACTGCAGGCCGGCGACCCCACGTTGCTGTCCGACAACGATGTTCGCATCGGTAACGCCAAGGCGCTGATGACCTCGTTCATGCGTCGAGCGGTGTACTTGCTACTGCGACATCGGATGTCGCGCAATAGCTAGCGTCGCGGTTCTTGTTTCAGGGCAGAACGGACTCCTTGGCCGCATAGACTTTTTCGGTGACATCCTTCTGCGGTCGCCACCACTGCTCGTTGTCGCGGTACCAGTCGACGGTCGCTTTCAATCCAGCGCGGAAGTCGACATAGGTTGGCGTCCAACCCAATTCGGTGCGAAGCTTGGTCGAGTCGATGGCGTAGCGCAGATCGTGGCCGGGGCGGTCGGTGACGAAGTCGAAGGCGTCGGGTGCATTTCCGGTTTCTTCGAGGATCGCTTCGAGGACGGTCCGGTTGTTCGCTTCGCCGTCGGCTCCGATGAGGTAGGTCTCGCCGATGCGGCCGCGCTCGATGATGGCCCAGACGGCACTGTTGTGATCATCGACGTGAATCCAGTCGCGTACGTTCTGGCCAGCGCCGTAGAGCTTGGGCCGGGAGCCGCTGAGGATGTTGGTGATCTGACGCGGGATGAACTTCTCCACGTGTTGGTACGGGCCGTAGTTGTTGGAGCAGTTGGAGATGGTGGAGCGCACTCCGAACGATCGGGTCCACGCACGCACCAGCAGATCGCTGGAGGCTTTGGTGGAGGAGTACGGGCTCGACGGGTTGTACGGGGTCGATTCGGTGAATCTGGCCGGGTCGTCGAGTTCGAGATCGCCGTAGACCTCGTCGGTGGAGATGTGGTGGTAGCGCACGTCGTGTTCGCGGACCGCGTTGAGCAAGGTGGTGGTGCCGATGACGTTGGTGTGCACAAACGGCCACGGGTCGGAAAGCGAGTTGTCGTTGTGGGATTCGGCGGCGAAGTGAACCACCAGATCGGTCTCGCGTACGAGTCGGTCGACGAGATCTGCGTCGGCGATATCGCCGTGCACGAACTCGATGCGCTCGGCCACCGGGTCGAGGGAGGCCTTGTTGCCGGCATAGGTGAGTTTGTCGAGCACGGTCACCTGGGCGTCGGGGCGCTGCGCGAGGGTCTGGTGAACGAAGTTCGCGCCGATGAACCCGGCCCCACCCGTGACGAGAATTCTCATGAACAGGCACTTTACCGGGGGAAGCTCGACGCGGCTGGTCGCGCAGTTTCCCTACGGACTCGGATTGGACCGCTCGACAGTGCGTCCCGCGAAGGCCGCAAGGCGCTCGTACGCATTGGCCCCGACCGGTGCGGGTTGCTCCGGATAGAAGGCACCAACCCGTCGCTCGTCGGTCAAGTTGGCGGACATGAACGCCATCCCCTCCTCCGCCACAGCCTGATCGAAATCATCGGTGTCGCGTCCGAGCGCGGTGGCGAGATCCCACGCATGTACCGACAGCTCGGCAGCGACCATGCCGAGCGGAAGCGGCGATCCGCCATCTATCACCGCCAGCAGCTCATCGGTCCTCTCGGTCCACAGCGGCATCGGGTCGTCGACCGATTGCGGAGTGGTAGACCAGTCGATCTCCTCGCCGCGGGCCATCGTCACCAACTGCCCCGCCGTGTGCACCAGGTGGTCCGTCAGGCCGGCTACGGTCCACTCGTCGCACGGCGTCGCCGCCGCGCGAGCATCACCGGTGGCAGAGGCGAGGAGCGTGGTGACCTGGCTGATACCAGTATCGATGTGAGTGCGGCTCGTCACGATCGTTGTCCTCGATTTCTGTGGGGCGCGGAGTATGCAGCGAGCCTAGAACTCCTACTCCCGTCACGCCGCGCAAATCACGCAGGTACAACCGAGCGGGCGGTGTCAGGGTCTGGAAGACTTCGCGGTCATGCGGGGAATCATTCTGGCGGGCGGTACGGGTTCGCGGCTTCATCCGATCACGATGGGTGTCAGCAAGCAGCTGGTGCCGGTCTACGACAAACCGATGATCTACTACCCCCTCTCGACGCTCATCCTGGCCGGGATCCGCGAGATCCTGATCATCACCACCCCGCAGGACGCCGAGCAGTTCACGCGTCTGCTCGGTGACGGCTCCCAGTTCGGCATCGAGCTGACCTACAAGGTCCAGCACGAGCCGAACGGTCTCGCGCAGGCGTTCGTGCTGGGAGCCGAGCACATCGGCACCGATTCCGCTGCACTGGTGTTGGGCGACAACATCTTCTACGGCCCCGGACTGGGCACCCAACTGTCCCGCTTCGAGACCATCGACGGCGGAGCCGTCTTCGCCTACGAAGTCTCCGACCCCACCGCCTACGGCGTCATCGAATTCGACGACGACCGTCGAGCAATCTCGTTGGAAGAAAAGCCGACTGTCCCGAAATCGAACTACGCCGTCCCCGGCCTGTACTTCTACGACAACGACGTCATCGCCATCGCCCGCGACCTCGAGCCGTCCGCCCGTGGTGAGTACGAGATCACCGACGTCAACCGGCACTACCTCGACGCCGGACGCCTGCACGTCGAAGTACTGCCCCGCGGCACGGCCTGGCTCGACACCGGCACCTTCGACTCCCTGCTCGACGCCTCCAACTACGTGCGCACCATCGAACAACGCCAAGGCCTGAAAATCGGATCACCCGAAGAAGTCGCGTGGCGACGCGGGTTCATCTCCGACGACGAACTGCGCGTGCGCGCGGAAACGCTCGTCAAGTCCGGGTACGGCCGCTACCTGCTGGACCTGATCGCCCGAGGGAACCGATGACCTTCCGAGAACTGAACATCGCCGGTGCCTACGAATACACCCCACGCCAGTTCGGCGACGACCGCGGGGTGTTCTTCGAATGGTTCAAAGCCTCCGCCTTCGAAGAGCAGACCGGCCGAGCGCTCGAGTTGAAGCAGGCGAACTGCTCGGTCTCCGCCGCCGGCGTCCTGCGCGGGATCCACTTCACCACCAACCCGCCCGGGCAAGCCAAATACGTCACCTGCGCCCGCGGAGCGTTCCTCGATGTGATCGTCGACCTACGCGTGGGATCCCCGACGTTCGGGCAATGGGACAGCGTGCTGATCGACGACATCGACCGCAAAGCGGTGTTCCTCTCCGAAGGACTCGGCCACGCCATCCTCTCGCTCGAAGACAACTCCACCGTCATGTACCTGTGCAGCCTCGAATACACCCCGGCCCTCGACCGCGACATCAACCCACTCGACCCCGCCCTGGCCATCGACTGGCCCACCACCGCACGCGACGGCAGCCCCCTGACCTACGAACTGTCCGACAAGGACAAAGCCGCCCCCACCCTCGCCCAAGCCCGAGACAACGGCGCCCTCCCGTCGTGAGCCTTTTGCGTACCTCTGGGTACGCAAAAGGCGCACGACGGGAGCTAGCGAATCTTGAAGATCACCAGGCGCTGAACCACGAAGTTGATGACCGTCGCCGTGCCCTGTGCCACGACGAAGGCAACGTTGGCGTACCAGAAGCCATCAGGAAGCACCTGGTAGAGCCCGGTATAGATGCCCACCTGGACCGCGAACGTGACTGCGTACAGTGCCACGACCGCGAAGAACCTGGCCCGAGACGGGGCAGCATTGAATGTCCAACGCCGGTTGATCAAATAGGCAGTGGTGGTACCGAGGACGAAGCCGATGGCCTTCGCGAGCGTCACGCCGACGCCGAACACGAAGTGCAGGATCAGGTTGACGCCTTGGTCGACGATCGCCGACAGCACACCCGTCGCCAGGAAACGCAGCACCTGCGTCTTGAGATCGAGGGACGCGTCGGCGATGTTCTCGGTCAGCGGCAGCTCGACGGGTAGCGGGACGTGATGCTGCAGCTCTTCGTCCTCGGGCGACCAGTCGTCGCCCGTCGAGCCTTCTTCTGCGGAGCGGTCGGGAGTGGACACGAGGACTGACACTAGCCGCTGCACCGATGCGGGTACCCTCTTGAGCGATGTCCACGACAGCCGACGACGCACTCTTCCCCCTGGAACCACAGGCCGGGAACACTGCGCCGCTACCCACGCAGACCCGCACACTCACCGGTTGGGGCCGAACTGCGCCCTCCACCGGAGAGGTGCTCTCGACCTCCGACCCCGAGCTCATCGCCAGCGCGGTCAAGCAGGTCGCCGAGCAGAACGACTCCAAGCCGGCCTACCTGCGACGCGGCGTCATCGCCCGCGGACTTGGCCGTTCGTACGGTGACAATGCGCAGAACTCCGGCGGCCTCGTCATCGACATGAATGCTCTGAACGGCATTCACAGCATCGACGCGTCGACGCGCATCGTCGATGTCGACGGCGGCGTGAGTCTCGATCAGCTGATGCGTGCCGCGCTGCCGTTCGGCCTGTGGGTACCGGTGCTGCCGGGTACCCGCCAGGTCACCATCGGCGGGGCCATCGGCACGGACATCCACGGTAAGAACCATCACAGCGCAGGCAGCTTCGGAAACCATGTGCGCTCGATGGAGCTGCTCACCGCAGACGGTCAGATTCGCCGCCTGACGCCCTCGGGCAAGAACGCCAAGCTCTTCTGGGCGACGGTCGGCGGCAACGGCCTGACCGGCATCATCCTGCGCGCGACCATCGAGATGACGCCGACGGAAACGGCGTACTTCATCGCCGACGGTGACGTCACCAGCACCCTCGACGAAACCATCGCCCTGCACAGCGATGGCAGCGAGAACAACTACGACTACTCGAGTGCCTGGTTCGATGCGGTCGCGCCGCCGCCCAAGCTCGGCCGAGCGGCCGTGTCGCGCGGATCGTTGGCTCGCCTCGACCAGCTCCCGGAGAAGCTGCAGAAGGATCCGCTGCGCTTCAACGCGAAGCCACTCGTGACGTTCCCGGACATTTTCCCGAACGGTCTCGCGAACAAGTACACGTTCTCTGCGGTCGGCGAAGTCTGGTATCGCAAGTCGGGTAACTACCGCAACAAGGTGCAGAACCTCACGGCGTTCTACCACCCTCTCGACATGTTCAGCGAGTGGAACCGCGCGTATGGCTCCAAGGGATTCCTGCAGTACCAATTCGTTGTGCCGCCGGAGGCTGTCGATGAGTTCAAGAAGATCATCGTCGACATCCAGAGGTCGGGCCACTACTCGTTCCTCAACGTGTTCAAACTTTTCGGGCCCGGAAACAAAGCGCCACTGAGCTTCCCGATCCCGGGCTGGAACATCTGCGTCGACTTCCCGATCAAGCCGGGCCTGAACGAGTTCGTCCGCGAACTCGACAAGCGGGTGCTCGAATTCGGTGGCCGTCTCTACACCGCGAAAGACTCGCGCACCGACGCCGAAACGTTCCACTCGATGTATCCGAGAATCGACGAATGGATCAAGGTCCGTCGATCCGTTGACCCCACAGGCGTTTTCGCCTCCGATATGGCAAGAAGGTTGGAACTGCTGTGACGATAGATGCCGTCGGTAACCCCCAGACGATTCTGGTTCTGGGTGGCACCAGCGAGATCGGTCTCGCGATCACCGAGGAGTACCTGTCGAGCTCTCCGGCACGTGTCATCCTCGCCGCGCTTCCGAATGATCCGCTGAGGGAGGCCTCCGTCGCCCAGCTGACCGCCAAGGGTGCCAAGTCCGTCGAGGTCATCGACTTCGACGCGCTCGACACGGCCTCGCACCCGAAGGTGATCGACGCAGCCTGGGCCAACGGTGACGTCGACGTCGCGATCGTTGCGTTCGCCGTCGACTTCGATGCCGAGCAGCTCTGGCAGGACCAGCGCAAGGCCGTCCTCGCCGCGAACATCAACTACACCGCCTCCGTCTCGGTCGGCGTACTGCTGGGCGAGAAGATGAAGGCGCAGGCCTACGGGCGCATCATCGTCATGTCCTCGGTGGCAGGCGAGCGGGTCCGCCGTTCCAACTTCGTCTACGGCTCCACCAAGGCCGGACTCGACGGGTTCTACCTCGGGCTCGGAGAAGCATTGCGCGAGTTCGGACCTCGGGTCACAGTCGTTCGCCCAGGCATGGTGCGCACCAAGTTCAGCGCGCACGTCAAGGAGGCCCCGATGACGGTCGACAAAGAGGTCATCGCGAAGCTCGCGGTGAACGCGTCGCGGAAGGGCACGCCGCTGATCTGGACTCCGGCACCGTGGCGTCTGGTGATGATGGTGCTGCGGCACGTTCCGCGGCCGATCTTCCGCAAGCTGCCCATCTAACTGCATGAGTGTCGGGGTTGCGCCGGTGCGCAGAACTGCTGCTGCCGTCGGAGAAACAGTTGCCGGAATCATCGTCGCAGTCGTGGTGGCGACGGTCGGGTTGTACGCCTTCTCACTCGTGCAGTGGCCGGCGTTCAACTCCTCCAATGTCACGCGGGCGCTGACGACGCTCGGGCAGGTGGTCGCGGCGGCACTGTTCGCCACGTCGATCTATCTGTACCGAATACACAAGTGGCCGTGGATCGCTCGACTGTCCGCGTGGATCGGACTGTCCGGTTTCGTCACCGTCACTCTCGGGATGCCCTTGGCGGCAACCAAGCTCTATCTTTTCGGCATCTCCGTCGATCAGGAGTTTCGTACCGAATACCTGACGCGACTGACCGATTCCGCGGCACTGCGCGATATGACGTACGTCGATATCCCGCCTTTCTACCCGGCTGGTTGGTTCTGGCTGGGTGGCCGTGTCGGCAACGTGTTGGGCATGGACGGCTGGGAAGTGTTCAAGCCGTACGCAATCGGACTTCTCGCCGTCACATCGGTGGTTGCATTCGTATTGTGGAAGGCCCTGATTCGTAGCGACTGGGCCGTCGCCGTCAGTGCTGTGACCACCGCCCTGGTGGTCGCCTACGCCTCCCCCGAGGCCTACAGCGCCGTCATCGTGCTGCTGTTCGCCCCGGCACTGATTCTCGCCTGGGGTGCGCTGCACCGCACCGCATCGGGCGGGTGGGGCGCGGTGGTCGGCACCGGGCTATTCCTCGGCCTTGCCGCGACGTTCTACACCCTCTACCTCGGTCTGGCCGCGTTCACCGTGGTGCTCATGGCCTTGTTCGCCGCAGTGCTCGCCTATCGCCAGCGGAAGACCTGGCGGGCGGTGGTTCCCGTCGCAATCAAGGTCGCTGCGATCGCTGCCATCTCCGGCGTCATCGCCGCCACGGTGTGGTTGCCGTACCTGATCGATTTCCTGCGCGGCGCGCCGTCCACGTCGGGCACCGCCCTGCACTACCTGCCCGAAGCCGGTGCGACACTCCCCTTCCCGATGTTCGAGTTCTCCCTGCTCGGCATGGTCTGCCTCGTCGGAACGATCTGGGTCGCGGTGCGCTTCTCGTCCTCACGCCGCGCTCGAGCACTCGGTGTCGGCGTCGTCTCGGTCTACCTGTGGACGCTGCTGTCCATGGCTGCCACCGCGGCAGGAACCACCCTGCTGTCGTTCCGTCTGGAAGCGGTGCTGATCGTATTACTGGGCAGTGCAGGAGTTTTCGGATTCCTCGAAGGCGCGTACGCGATCTACCAGGCGATCAACGAGCCACCCAAGTTCCGGATCGCGGCCGTGGTCGTGGCGACCATCGGCGCGATGGCGTTCGCGCAGAACATTCCGCAGGTGCTGCAGACCGAGATCACCGTCGCGTATTCCGATACCGACGGCGACGGCGTCCGCGCCGATATGCGCCCGCCGAGCGCGGTCTCCTACTACCAGGAGGTGGACGACGCCCTGACCGAGCAGACCGGTCGGCCGCGCGACGAGACCGTCGTCCTGACCGCCGACACCTCGTTCCTGAGCTACTACCCGTATTTCGGATTCCAAGGACTGACCTCGCACTACGCCAATCCGTTGGCCCAGTTCGATCAGCGAGCAGAGGCCATCGAGCAGTGGACCGAGCTCGAGACCCCCGACCAGCTGATCGATGCACTGGACAACAGTCGGTGGCGCGCGCCGGACGCATTCCTGTTCCGCCGCGGTGCCGATGGCTACACCCTGCGCCTGGCCGAGGACGTCTACCCCAACGACCCGAACGTGCGGCGCTACACCGTCACCTTCGACGAGTCACTGTTCGAGGATCCGCGCTTCACCGTCACCGATATCGGGCCGTTCGCGCTGGTGGTGCGCACGGGGTGACGGGCTGGGCCAGCGCGCCCGGTAACGCATGTTTGCAGAGCTATTCGAGCACCTGCGCGAACCGATCGGTCAGAGACAGAAGCCGCGCGTCGTCGCCGACGAGTCCGTCGAATTCGATTCCGATCGGCAGCCCGGCCTCGGACGTGCCTGCAGGCAGTGAGATTCCCGGTGTACCCAACACTCCTGCCAAGTTCGCATAGGTCGTATACAGGGGGAAGGGCGCGACGTGCTCGCCGTTCAGCTCCACCGTGTTGTCGTGTCCAATGGGCCGGGCCACGACCGGCGACGTGGGGAAACAGAGTGCCGTGACATCAGCGTCAGTGAGCTTGGCGGCGTAACTGAGTTTGATCTGCTTCAACTCGTCCAGCACAGCGTCGTAGTCGGTCCGATCGACCGGGTTGTCCCACACCGCTGACCACACTGCACGCACGTCGGGACTTCCGATGCCTGCGCCCAGGCTCTCCATGTCGATGGGATCCCCGGAATCTGCGAGGTAGCGCGCCACTGCGATGGGAAATTCGTACAGTGCGATTGGTAGTCCGATCCGGTTTGCCGTCTCGAACTCCGCCGCCAGATCCAGTTCGACGACGGTAGCGCCTGCAGCGCTCAGCGCATCCAATGTTGCTGTGTAGGTGAGGAACACGTCGGGGTCGAGATCTTGGACGCAGATGTGTGCTGGTCGTCCGATACGTACGTCCCGGAGGTCGCCGGCCGGATTGGAATCATGTGCGATCGGGCGGTGTGCGAGTACGGAATCCACTGCCCGTACGTCGTTCACTGTTTGTGCGATCACGCCGACTGTGTCCCGCGTCCAGGAGATGGGCACCAGACCCGCAGCAGAGTAACGGCCGAGGGTCGGACGGTAGCCGACTACACCGCACAGGGCCGCAGGCAGTCGCGACGAGCCCCCGGTATCGGCTGCCAGAGCACAGGGCACCAGTCCTGCTGCGACGGCGGCGGCACTGCCCCCGCTGCTGCCGCCGGCGATCTTCGACTGATCGTGTGGATTGCGCACCGGGCCGAAAACGCCGTTGTTCGAGGTGATTCCGAAGGACAGTTCGTGCAGGTTGGCCTTTCCGGCCATGATGGCGCCACCCGCGTTCAGAGCCTCGATCACGGGGGCGTCGCTGATCGGTATGTGATTGCGCAACGCCGAGGTACCACCAGTGGTGCGGACTCCGGCAGTGTCGATGATGTCCTTGGCGACATACGGCACTCCCGACAGCTCAGGGCGCGTGCCCACCTCCAGCCGATCGATCCGATCGGCGGCCGCGAGCACCGCATCCGAATCAACTGTGATCAGGCAGTTCAGATCTGCTGACGCCTCGGCCACCGACAGAAACCGTTCGGCGTGAGAGGTAGCTGTTGTCCGGCCTGCCCGAACGTCGTCCGCGATCCGACGAACAGAGCCTGGGCCACCGTCGACGATGCCAGGCAGTTGATTGAGAGTCATACAGGCAGTGTGGCGCGCAGCGTCCTTGCCCGCATCAGCGAATTTGTTGATTTTCTGCCTTCCGAACAGCTGCGATCAGACCCATCCGCGAAGACACGTGGAGCTTGCCGAAGACGTGGGAAAGGTGGGTCCGCACCGTGGCGTAGGAGATGCCGAACTGTTCGGAGATTTCGGCATCGTCGAGGCCCCGGAGAACTGCGACAGTGATCTGACGTTCGCGCGGAGTCAGAACCGTACCGATCACCGCAGGCAGTTCAGCTGTGGATTCGGGCCGTACCGACAGTTGGGTGCACAACGACTTTCCGATGATTTCCAGCAATGCCCGTTCGGTGCGACCGAACGGACCGCGGCTCTTGGTACGCCAGATCCGCAGGTCACCAACCTGCTTCCCACCGGCATAGCCGAAAAAATTGAGGCCGTAGTACAGCCCGTCCACGGCGAGGAAGTCGTTGTAGAACTCGGTGTTGATCAGTTCTCTACGTGGTAGAACCTCGTGGACATCCTTCGCATGCTGCTGGTATCGAGCCATCGCCGGAGTCAGCGGGTCGTGGAACTGATAGTACTGCTCGTAGCGCAGCAGATTCGCTGGGTCCATCCCTTTGGACACGCCCGAATCATAAGCTCCCACAGCGTAATCCCAGACATAGGATGCAAAGTACTCGGCACCGAGTAAATCCATCAGCGCCGTCCCCACCCGATCCCGCAACTCACCGGACGGCAACTGCGCCTGCAAAGCCTCGGCAATATCGCCGAACAACGCACCTTGAACCCGATCGAAGTGCATGTCAACACTTTCCGTCCAGTGAAAACAATTGGTCAACGCCGGTCCGCGAACGCGCATCCCAGGCCACAGGTACCTCGCCTCGCTACCACAGCCTATCCACGGGCTCGATCACCAGCCACTCTTTCGGCGACGCTGTCGGCACCGGCGAACGACCGACCGCGTGCCCTCTCGGGCAGAACGCGATCAGCAGGCAAAACTCCAGATCTGCCGGTGTGACTCGAGTCCTAGACGTTTTCACCCACCGTGATCCTTCTGTAACCTCGACGCGATGACCACCCACGACCAGAGCGTTCTCGAGCGGCAGCCGACCACGGCACCCTCGCGTCACTCGGGCGTCGGGCGTGGTGACGTCGTGGCGGCCGTCGGATTTCTGATCGCCGCCGTGTACGTCCTGCAGGGTCAATGGCGCAATCTGAGCGGCGGCTACCTCTACAACAGTGGCCAGGACCAGACGATGTGGGAATGGTTCTTCTCCGTAGCTGCCCACGCCGTCGCGCATCTGGACAATCCGCTGTGGAGCGACCTGCAGAATTACCCGCTCGGGGTGAATCTGATGGCGAACACGGCGATGTTCGGAATTTCGATCCCGCTGGCCCCCATCACTCTGCTCTTCGGACCGACCGTCACCTGGGCCATCGCCCTCACCGCGGGCCTGGCCGGTACCGCATTCGCCTGGTACTGGCTGTTCTCCCGTCAGCTCAACGCATCCAAGGGTGCCGCGGCCATGGGCGGCGCATTGTGCGGCTTTGCGCCCGGAGCGATATCGCACGCCAACGGCCACCCCAACTTCGTGGTGCTGTTCCTGCTTCCGGTCATCGTGATGCTGGTCACCCGCATCGCACGCGGCGGCGGGACCACCAAGAACACCGTCGGACTCGGGTTGATCGTCGCGCTGCAGATTCTGCTCGGCGAAGAACCGCTGCTGATCTTCGCGATGTCGTTCGCCATCTTCACCGTCGTCTATTACCTGTCCCGGCCGCGTTCGCTGTGGCCGGCCGTTCGCAACACCGCACCCCGGCTCGCGGTGTCCGCCGGTATCGCGCTGACGCTCGTGGCATTTCCGCTGTGGTGGCAGTTCTTCGGCCCGCAGTCGTACTCGTTCCTCGAACACGGCCCCATGGGCAACGACGCGAAAGCCCTCGTCCAATTCCCGACGCAATCCATCGGTGGCGTCACCTCACCCGGGCAGGACGTCCGCATCAACGCCACCGAGGAGAACGCCTACTTCGGCTGGCCACTGCTGGTGCTGTGCCTGATCGCAGCCGTATGGATGTGGCGCGTCGCCTGCGCCCGCGCCGCCGCCGCCACAGCCGTCGTCATGAGCGTGCTCTCGCTGGGGTCGACACTGGTCATCGGGACGAACGACACCGGCATCACGTTGCCCTGGGCCGAACTCGCCGACTACCCCCTCGTCGAGTCCGTCCTCGAGACCCGCTTCGCATTGGGCGCGGTACCCGCCCTGGCACTGCTGCTCGTGCTGGCCACCGATCGGACGTTCCGCAACGGACTCCGTCCACTGCCCGCGTTCTGGATCGCCGGACTCGCCCTCGCACTCGTTCCCCTGATCCCGACGCCGTTGGTCGCGGTCGACAAATCTCCGACCCCCCAGTTCTTCTCCGACGGCGACTGGAAGAACTACGTCGACGGCGGCTCCGTGGTCACCGTGCCACTCCCGCGGCCCGAGGACGCTCGCCCACTGCGCTGGCAGATGGACGCAGGCATGGACTTCAAGCTCGCCGCCGGATACTTCGTCGGGCCGAGCGACAAAGAAAACAAAGTGGCCAAATACGGTGCCGTCGACCGGCCAACGGCACTGCTGTTGGGCTCGGTCTACAACGATGGCACCGTCCCGGAGATCACGGACGAGCAACGCGCGCAGGCACTCGACGATCTGCGGTTCTGGGAGGCAGACGTCGTAGTCCTCCCCACCAGCAATCGGACCGTGGTGCTGCGCACCACCGTCAGCACACTGCTCGGCCTCGAGCCTGTCTACACCGGGGGCGTATGGGTGTGGGATGTGCGGACGCTCGTCCAATAGCATGGCCCGCGTGCCTGCCTCCCCTGATCCACACGCCGCTGCGCATGGAAGGGATCACGGGAAGATCCGGTTGATCGCGATCGTCACCGGAATCCTCGGCGCAGTCCTGGCCATCGCCACTCCACTGCTGCCGGTCCAACAGGACCTCGCCACCCTGTCGTGGCCGCAGAGCACCTTCGGCAGCGTCGACGCCCCACTGGTCAGCTACTCGCCGCTCGATATCGAGGCGAGCATTCCGTGCAACGCCGTCTCCGAGCTCGACGGGGACGGCACGGTGGTCTCCACAGCACCGACAGAGGCTGCGAAGTCCGAACAGAAGGCGCTGATCGTGCGGGTGGACGACGGCCGGCTGCAGGTGCTGCTGCGCGACCGTGTTCTCGGCGAGGCCCCGGTCGGCGACCTGAGCGATGGCTGCGCGTTGACCATCTCCTCCAACGCCACTCGGACGGTCGTCGACCTCGACGGTGCCGAGAACACCGTCGACGCAGACATCCGGCCCCAGGTCGTCGGCATCTTCACCGATCTCACTGCCCCGGTGGACGGCCTGAGCGTGCGCGTCGACATCGATTCCCGCTATTCCTCGACTCCGACGGCGTTCAAGCTGCTGGCCATGGTCCTCGGGGCGCTCGCCGTCCTCGCGTCTCTGTTCGCCCTGCATCGAATCGATGGCCTGGACGGTCGACGCCACCGCCGCTTCCTGCCCTCGCGCTGGAAATCGATCACGGGCGTCGACGCCGTCGTGGTAGGCGTACTGGTGCTGTGGCACTTCATCGGCGCGAACACCTCCGACGACGGCTACCTGCTCAACATGGCCCGCGTCTCCGAACACGCCGGCTACATGGCCAACTACTTCCGCTGGTTCGGCGTCCCGGAAGCGCCGTTCGGCATGCCGTACTACGACATGCTCGCCGCCCTGGCCAAGATCAGCACCGCCAGCATCTGGATGCGTCTGCCCGCCACCATCGCGGCACTGCTGTGCTGGCTCGTCATCAGCCGTGAGGTGATCCCCCGCCTCGGCCGCGCAGTACTGACCAACCGGGTCGCGCTCTGGACCGCAGGGCTGGTGTTCCTCGCGTTCTGGCTGCCCTACGACAACGGCCTTCGCCCCGAACCGGTCATCGCACTCGGTGCACTGCTGACGTGGTGCTCGATCGAACGCGCGATCGCCACCGGACGCCTGTTGCCCGCTGCGGTCGGCACCCTGATCGCTGCGTTCTCCCTCGCCGCCGGGCCGACCGGGCTGATCGCCGTCGCCGCGTTGCTCGCAGGACTGCGGCCGATTCTGATGATCGTGATCAAGCGAGCGCGGGCGGTCGGTCTGGCCGCAGTTCTCGCACCGCTGATCGCGTCGGGACTGGCGGTGCTGATCGCGATCTTCGCCGACCAGACTCTCAGCAGTGTGCTCGAGGCGACACGGGTGCGCTCGGTCATCGGACCGAACGTGCCGTGGTTCGAGGAACGCGTGCGCTGGGACGCCCTGATGACCATCTCGCCCGACGGCTCGCTCGCCCGACGATTCGGCATGTTCGCAATGCTGCTGTGCATCGTCGTGTGCATCGCGGTGATGCTGCGCAAGAACGGACGCATCCCCGGCACGGCCACCGGGCCATCGCGTCGCATTCTCGGAATCATCCTCGGCGCACTGGCTTTGATGATGTTCACACCGACGAAGTGGACCCATCACTTCGGGGTGTACGCCGGCCTCGCAGCGTCGCTCGCCGCACTGGCCGCAGTGGCCGTGACCGCCGCCACCGTGCGATCCCCGCGCAACAGAACTCTGTTGACCGCCGCCGTACTGTTCATGACGGCCGTGGCGTTCACCAGCTCCAACGGCTGGTGGTACGTGTCGAGCTACGGCATTCCGTGGTTCGACAAGCCCCCATCCATTGCCGGAAAAGGCTTTTCGACGATCCTGCTCGGCCTGACAGTGCTGACATTGCTCTACGCCGCCTATCAACATGTCCGAATGCCCTACCGCAGAGACGAACCCGCCACGAGTCGACGCTTTGCCCCGTCCGCACTGACCATCGTCGCCGGCGGTGTCGTCGCCTTCGAAGTGCTGTCCTTCGTCAAAGGTGCAGTAGCGCAATATCCCGCGTACTCGATCGCCCGCTCGAACTTCTCGGCGCTCGTGGGCAACTCCTGCGGACTCGCCGGTGACGTGCAGGTGGAAACCGATGTCAACGGCTCGGTACTGCAACCGATCGACCCCGGTGCCGACGCACTCGGAGCAGGCGGAAACACCGGCTTCACCCCCGACGGCGTCGCCCGAGACCTCACCGCAGACTCCGAGGACACCGCCCAGGGCAGCGCCAACTCCATCCGCCCCGCAGACTCCGAACAGAGCGCATCGAACACCTCGTCCAACTCCGCGGGCACCTCGGGCGGCACCAGCGAGAACGTCGGAATCAACGGCAGCACAGTCGCTCTGCCGTTCGGACTCGATCCCGCCACCACCCCCGTGCTGGGCAGCTTCGGTGCCACCGAGCCTGCATCGTTGACCTCCGGCTGGTACGCACTGCCCGAGGACGGCGACCTCATCGCCATCGCCGCCGCCGGCCGCATCCGATCGGTGGACAAGGACGGCGTCGTCACCCCGGGCCAACGCGTCGAACTGGAATACGGACGCCGCGACGGTGACGACGTGCTCACACTCGGCCGCGTCACCCCGCTCGATATCGGGCCGTCTCCGTCGTGGCGGAACCTGCGGGTCCCGATGAGCGATCTGCCGACCGATGCCGACGTCGTCCGCATCGTCGCCGAGGACAACGACCTGTCCGGTGACCAGTGGCTCGCCGTCACCCCGCCGCGCGTGCCGAAGACGCAGACGTTGAACTCACTCGTCGGATCGAGCGATCCGGTGTTGCTCGACTGGGCCGTCGGGCTGGCGTTTCCCTGCCAGCGCCCGTTCGATCACCTCGACGGCGTCGCAGAAGTACCGAAGTACCGCATCCTGCCCGACCGCACCGGTGCAGAATCCACCAACGCGTGGCAGGACTCGTTCGGTGGCGGCCCGCTCGGCTGGACCGAACTGCTCCTCGAGGCGCAGACCCTGCCGTCGTACCTCGCCGACGACTACGCCCGCGACTGGGGTTCGATCGAGAGATACACGCCACTCGACCCGTCCGCACGGCCGGCCGACATCACCGTCGAGCAGCAGTCTCGGTCCGGATTGGCCAGCGAAGGACCCATGAAAACCGACTGATTACCTGTTTTTGGAACGGTTACGGGGACGATGCCTGTGTGACCTCTTCGTGACGCTCGCATAACATCGTCTCTCGTGCCCGACGTCGCGACAGATTCATCAGCTGGCCCCCCGGTCCCCGCTCCACTGCGAGCCTCGGACGAACTTCGTGCTCAGGTACGAATCCCCCGGCTGATCGCAATGGTGGCCGGAGTGCTCGGCGTGCTGTTCGCGCTGATCACTCCGTTCGCGCCCGTCACCCAGACCACCGCCACCATCGCATGGCCGCAGAACGGCCTTGTGGAGGACGTGGACGCCCCGCTGGTCTCCCAGGCACCCCTGAGCCTGAGCGCCACCCTGCCGTGCTCTGCAGTCGCAGCACTGCCCGCGTCGGGCGGGCTACTGCTGGCGACCGCGCCTCCGCAGGGTGAAGGCGCCGCACTGAACAGTATGTTCGTTCGCGTCGGCGAACAGAACGTCGACGTACTCGACCGCAACGTCGTCGTCGCGTCGGCACCGCGCGCAGACGTCGAGAGCACCCGCTGCGCGTCCATCGAGATCACCTCGAACGACCAATTCACCTCCGCAGCCTTCACCGGCCTGACCGGCGACGACGGCCGCCCCATCGACGGCAGGCTCGACGGCGATCTGCGTCCCCAGGTCGTCGGGATCTTCAGCGACCTCAGCGGCGCGGCCCCGGCCGACATGTCGGTCACCATCGACGTCGACTCCCGCTTCTCGTCGACGCCGACGCTGCTCAAATCGATGATCATGATCCTCGCGATCGCCTGCACCCTGTTGGCCATCGCCGCGCTCGGACGACTCGACGGCACCGACCGCCGCGCCCACCGCCGGTTCTTCCCCTCGCACTGGTGGAAGTTCACCGGTGTCGACGTCACCGTCCTCGGCGTACTGGTCGGATGGCACTTCGTCGGTGCCAACACCTCCGACGACGGCTATCTGCTCACGATGGCCCGCGCCGCAGACCACTCCGGTTACATGGCCAACTACTTCCGCTGGTTCGGTGTACCCGAGGCACCGTTCGGCTGGTACTACGACGTGCTCGCCGTGTTCGCCAAGATCTCGACCGCCAGCCCGTGGATGCGCCTGCCCGCTCTCATCGCCGGCGTCCTGTGCTGGATGGTGATCAGCCGCGAGGTCGTGCCGCGTCTCGGCCGCGCCGTCCGCAAGTCCAACGTTGCCCTGTGGACCGGCGGCCTGGTGTTCCTCGCGTTCTGGCTGCCCTACAACAACGGGCTGCGTCCCGAACCGATCGTCGCCCTCGGCGCACTGCTCACCTGGTGCTCGGTGGAGCGCTCGATCGCCACCGGCCGACTGCTCCCCGCGGCCGCCGCATGTCTCATCGGAGCCTTCACCCTCGCGGCCGCACCCACCGGATTGATGTGCGTGGCCGCACTTCTCGCCGGCGCACGCCCCATCGCACGCATCGTCGTCCGACGCCACCGCCAGGTGGGCACCCTCGCGCTGCTGGCACCGCTGGCCGCGGCAGGTGTGCTCGTCCTCGTCGTGGTGTTCGCAGACCAGACCTACGCGACGGTCATCGAGTCCACCCGAGTACGCACCATCATCGGCCCCAACGAGGCCTGGTACCAAGACTTCCTGCGCTACTACTACCTCTTCGTCCAGACCGTCGACGGGTCCGTCGCGCGCCGCTTCGCGTTCCTGACGATGATCCTGTGCCTGTTCACGACGCTGTTCGTGCTACTTCGTCGCCGACGTATCCCCGGGATCGCGAACGGGCCGGCCTGGCGTCTGATCGGTGTCGTCCTGGGCACCATCTTCTTCATGATGTTCAACCCCACCAAGTGGACGCATCACTTCGGCTCCTACGCCGGTATCGCCGGTGGACTGGCCGCACTCACAGCCGTCGCAGTCTCGGCGACCGCCCTGCGCTCGCGGCGCAACCGCTCACTGTTCGCAGCGGGCCTGATGTTCGTTCTGGCGCTGTCGTTCTCGGGCATCAACGGCTACTGGTACGTCTCGAGCTACGGCGTACCGTGGTTCGACAAGACCGTGTCTCTGAACGGCCATCAATCGGGCACCCTGTTCCTCATCCTGTTCGGACTGGTCCTGGCAGTGGCAGCATTCCAGTATCTGCGTGAGGGATACGCTCCGCCACAACCGAAACCGTCGTCGACGCGCGGTCGACGGATCCGCACATTCGCTGCGGCACCGCTGACCGTCATCGCCGGAATCATGGTGCTGTTCGAGGTCCTCTCCCTCGTCAAGGGAGCCGTATCCCAGTACCCTGCCTACTCACTCGCACGCTCGAATGTGCAGTCGCTCTTCGGCGATTCGTGCGGACTCGCCAACGATGTCCTCGTCGAATCGAACCCCAACGCCGACATGCTCAGTCCACTGCCCGGCGACTTCGACTCCGTCGCAGGCCCCCTCGGCGGATCGAGTTCTACCCTGCGCAACTTCACCGCCAACGGCGTTCCCAGCGACCTGAGCGCCGACGCCGTGGAAGTCAAACCAGGACAAGGCAACACCGACCAACAGTCCGTCGGACCCGCTTTCGAAGAGGGCCAGAGCTCGGGCACCGCAGGCGGTACCGGTGCCGTGGGCGTCAACGGCTCCACTGCAGCCCTGCCCTTCGGACTCGACCCAGCGACCACACCGGTACTCGGCTCGTACCAGGAAGGCGTCCAGGAGCCGGCAACAGCCACCTCCAGTTGGTATGGGCTCCCTGCCCGTAGCGACGACGCACCCCTGGTCGTCTTCTCGGCGGCCGGACGCATCTGGTCCTACGACGACACCGGCGCCCTCACCTACGGCCAGTCGCTACTACTCGAATACGGAAAACGTCAGCCCGACGGCACCGTCCAGTCCGAGGGCACCTACCTACCCCGCGATATCGGACCTGCACCCTCGTGGCGCAACCTCCGAATCCCGTTGTCGGACATCTCACCCGACGCCGATGCCGTCCGCATCGTCGCCAACGATCCGAACCTCACCGGCGACCAGTGGCTCGCCTTCACGCCGCCGCGAGTACCCGTGCTGGAAAGCCTCAACACCCTGATCGGCAGCGAACAACCCGTCCTGCTCGACTGGGCCGTCGGACTGCAGTTCCCCTGCCAGCGACCCTTCGATCACCGATACGGCATCGCCGAGGTACCCGGATACCGCATCCTCCCGGACCGTCCACTGGCCGTCAGCTCCACCGACACATGGCAATCCGGCGAGAACGGCGGCCCGCTGGGCTGGTCCGAACTGCTCGCCAAGCCCGTGGCCATCCCCACCTACCTGGACAACGACTGGGGCAGAGACTGGGGATCACTCGAACGCTACGAGCAGTACTACCCCGACGCAGTTCCGGCCGACGTGAAGACCGCTGACGTCACCCGATCGGGTTGGTACGAAGACGGACAATTGCGAGTATTCGAGAACTAGGCTCGCCCTCCTCCGCGTCGCCCCCTCGCCCGCCCGCTCCGCTCCGCTCCGCGTCAATGGACCCTTGCACACGTCTCGACCGTGCAAGGGTCCATCCACGTTTCGGCCTGGAGTGGGTCAATGGACCGCTGCATACGTCTGAGCGCGTCAATGGTTCATTCACCTGTCCGGGGGCCGAGCACGCGGACTCCATCGGCGGGCCCTTAGCATCCGAGTCCGACAGCGTCGTCCACCCTGAGGCTGGCGACAGCCGTCCCGTCCACAGAGTGGTCGTTCATCCACAGACAGCCTGCGACCGCGCCCCAACGCGACGAACGTGTCGGTGCCGAATTCCACTCTTCGGGCATGAAGAGACGACTGTGGAACGCAGATTCATTGTTCGACCTGAGCTCGACCGGCGTCGTGACGCGCCGGCAACTTCGCGAGGCGGGCGTGAGTGACGCAGCGATCGATGGCAGGTGCGCGCCCGGCGGTCCGTGGCAGCGATTGCTGCCGGGTGTCGTGCTGCTGCGCAACGGTCATCCGTCGACACTCGAGCGGTCGGCCGCAGCGCTCGCGTACGGCGGACCGACGAGCATGATCACCGGCTGCGTCGGACTCGATTCGTTCGGATACGGGACCAACGGATCCGCCGGGGAGGTTCATTTGCTGCTGCCCGCGGAGATGCGTCGGGCATCGGTGTCATTTGTCCGAGCAGAGCGAACGTGGCGGCTTCCCAAGCCGATAACCAAGGGCAGCATCCGAGTTGCTCCTCTGGTGCGTTCACTGGTCGACGCCACACGCGCCGCGAAATCAGAGGCACGATGCGTCGCCCTGTTGACCGAGGTGCTCCAGCGGGGCGGCGTGACCATCGATCACGTTGCCATCGAACTGGCCGAAGGCCCGCGTCGCTACAGCGCGCTCACCCGCCGAGTACTCCGCGAGTTGCGGGACGACGCGCACTCGGTGGCAGAACTCGAAGACCAACGACTGTACCGAACCAGCGGGCTGCCTGCGATGACACACAACTGCGACATCTACACCCGGAGCGGAGAGTTCATCGCCAACACCGACGGGTGGATCGACGACGTGGCACTGGCACGTGAAGTCGATTCCGTGACCCACCATCTGTCACCGGCCGACTACCAGCGGACACAAGCACGACGCAACCGAATGCAGGCCCACGGACTGATCGTCGTTTCCCATTCACCGCAAGATATCCGCGATCGGCCTACACAGGTGCTCAACGACTTACGGATGAACTACCAACACGCTCTCGCCAGACCTCGGCCGGATGTGGTGATGGTTCCGCGCGAATCGACTGGGTGAATGGACCATCGGACTGCACCGCTCCCCGGAAGTTGGACTGAGTAATTCAGTTCCGACTACCGGGGAGTTTTGTATGCGTGCACGAAGTTCACTTACCGAGGATCAGCGGGTCGCGGCGGTAGCGTTGTTCGAGGATGGTGTGGGTGCCGTCTCGGCTGCT
>NZ_JBMIRQ010000090.1:0-182447 GCF_049195265.1 Rhodococcus sp. MALMAid1271
CCTCCAGGTACGCAAAAGGCGCACGACGTCAGACCAGCAGTTCGGCGATCTGAATCGTGTTCAGTGCGGCACCCTTGCGAAGGTTGTCGCCCGAGACGAACAACGCGAGTCCACGGCCCTCGGGAACACCCGGGTCCTGGCGAATGCGGCCCACAAGAGAGTCGTCCTTGCCTGCTGCTTCGAGCGGCGTCGGCACGTCCACCAGCGAAACACCGGGGGCGGACGCAAGCAGCTCACGGGCCCGCTCCACCGACAACGGTGAACCGAACTCGGCGTTGATCGACAGCGAGTGACCGGTGAACACCGGAACGCGGACGCAGGTGCCACTGACCAGCAGGTCCGGCAGTCCAAGGATCTTGCGCGATTCGTTGCGCAGTTTCTGGTCCTCGTCGGTTTCGCCGGAGCCGTCGTCCACCAACGCACCGGCGAGCGCCAGAACGTTGAAGGCGATGGGTGCGACGTACTTGTTCGGGGCCGGGAAATCCACCGAGGAACCGTCGTGCACCAGTTTTTCGACGTCGCCGATGACGGCGCGCGCCTGGGTGGCGAGTTCCTCGACACCGGCGAGTCCGCTACCGGAGACGGCCTGGTAGCTGGAGACGATCAGGCGCTGCAGGCCCGCCTCGTCGTGCAGCACCTTGAGCACGGGCATTGCGGCCATGGTGGTGCAGTTGGGGTTGGCGATGATGCCGCGGGGCGGGTTCTTCGCCGCCTCGGGGTTGACCTCGCTGACCACCAGCGGCACGTCGGAGTCCTTGCGGAACGCCGAGGAGTTGTCGATGACGGTCGCCCCTGCTGCGGCGAACCGCGGTGCCTGCTCACGCGAAAGGGTGGCACCGGCCGAGAACAAGGCGATGTCGATTCCGGTGAGATCGGCGGTGGAGGCGTCCTCGACGATGATCTCCTCGCCGCGGAACGGCAGCTTCTTGCCCGCCGACCGGGCGGAAGCGAAGAATCGAACGGTGTCGGCGGGGAAGTTGCGCTCCTCCAACAGGGTTCGCATGACGGCACCGACCTGGCCGGTGGCTCCTACGACTGCAACTGTGGTCATCTCTACCGTCCTGTTCCTGCGTGTACGACGGCTTCTTCGTCGCCGCCCAGATCGAAAGCGGCGTGCAGGGCGCGTACCGCGTCGTCGAGCTGAGTGTCGCTGCACAGCACCGAGATACGGATCTCCGAGGTGCTGATGAGGTCGATGTTGATGCCGGCGTCGGCGAGGGCCTCACAGAACGTCGCGGTGACGCCGGGGTGGCTCTTCATGCCGGCACCGACGAGCGAGACCTTGCCGATGTGGTCGTCGTAGAGCACCTGAGTGAAGCCGATCTCGGCCTGCAGCTTGGTGAGCTTCTCCACTGCCGTTGGGCCGTCGGCCTTGGGGCAGGTGAAGGTGATGTCGGTCTTGCCGGTGTCGATCTTGGACACGTTCTGCAGCACCATGTCGATGTTGATCTCGGAATCTGCCACGGCGCGAAACACTTTGGCGGCATAGCCAGGTGTGTCGGGCAGCCCGACGACGGTGACCTTCGCCTCGCTGCGATCGTGCGCGACGCCGGTGAGAATTGCTTCTTCCACTGGAATGTCCTCCATAGATCCGGAGACGATCGTTCCGGGTTTCGTGGTGTACGACGAGCGCACGTGTACGGGAACGTTGTAGCGACGGGCATATTCGACGCAGCGCAGCATCAGCACTTTCGCGCCGCAGGCCGCCATCTCGAGCATCTCCTCGAACGAGACCGTGTCGAGGTGGCGGGCGTTGGGAACGATGCGCGGATCGGCCGTGAAGATTCCGTCGACATCGGTGTAGATCTCGCACACGTCGGCGTTCAGTGCTGCGGCGAGCGCAACGGCGGTGGTGTCCGAGCCGCCACGACCGAGGGTGGTGACGTCCTTGCTGTCCTGGCTGACGCCCTGGAAGCCGGCGACGAGCACGATCGAGCCCTCGTCGAGTGCGCTCCGCACGCGACCGGGGGTGACGTCGATGATCTTGGCGTTGCCGTGCACGCTGGTGGTGACGACGCCTGCCTGGGATCCGGTGAACGACCGCGCCTCGGCGCCGAGCGAGTGGATCGCCATCGCGACGAGCGCGTTGGAGATGCGTTCACCCGAGGTGAGCAGCATGTCCATCTCGCGGGCAGGCGGGGCCGGGCACACCTGCTGTGCCAGGTCGAGCAGTTCGTCGGTGGTATCGCCCATGGCCGACACGACCACGACGACGTCGTTGCCTGCCTTCTTGGTCTCGACGATTCGTTCAGCGACGCGTCGGATGCGTTCGGCGGTTCCCACCGACGACCCACCGTACTTCTGGACGATCAGAGCCACGCGTCTTACCTCCGCTGGATAGCCAACTATCGGAAAATTATCGTGAGTTCGTTCGCGGTCACCTTACCGAGTTGGCACCTCGTGTCGTGGCCCGGGTGGCTCCGAGCTGGGACTTTAGCCCCTCTCGCCTGCGGATACGCCTGCCCTACGATGATCGGGTGAGTTTTCCCGAGCACCAACCGCCCCCGCCTCCGAGAGGTCTGCGGGTGCTGTTCGGGTTGCCTCCCGTCGGTCGCGTGTGGCCCGGTGGTGTGCGTTCGGCGCTGGCGTTCGGAATTCCGGCGATCACGGCGTGGATTCTGGGATTCCATTCCGAGGCGTTGCTACTGGTCTCCGGGAGTTTTGCGGTCATCTACGGCGAGGGGCGGCCGTATCGGTCGCGCTGGTCGGTGGTGTTGATCGCGGGCGCGGCACTGGTCAGCTCGGTCTGGTTGGGTGCGATGTCCGGGCAGATCGCCCTCGATCTGGGTCAGACGCCGGCAGCACGGATGATTCCGGTCGCGACGCTGTCTCTGCTCGCCCTCGTAGCGGTCTACGTCATTGCCGCGTTGCGGCTGGGACCACCGGGCGCGTTCTTCTTCGTCCTGGTGTGCGCGGTGTCGTCGTATCTGCCCGCTGCGGGCATCAGCGCCGAACGTGGGGCCGCGTTCGCCGCCCTGGGGGTCGCGTCGGCGCTGGTGGTGGCGATGTCGGGAGTGTTGTGGGATCCGCGCGGACCCGAACGCTCGGCCGTCGCCGCTGCGGTGGGAGCGATCGAGAAGTACACGAGCGCGCCGACGCCGTCGGCGGCCGATCGTCACACCGCCGCCGCCCGGTTGCACGGTGCCTGGGCCGCGCTCTACGACGCAGGCTCTGCTCGGTTGGCATCGAGGCCCCACCTGGTCGAGACCTTGTTCGACGCGCATCGGGCGTTTGCGGCAGCAACCTCGGCGCGCGCCGGTTCGGTGCCGGATCCCGACGGTGCGGTGGAATCACCGCGCGATCAGTTGCCGTTGGCTCGGCCGGGGGTCGGGTACCGGTTGCGCCGCTCGCTGCATCGTGATTCGCATGCGTCGTCCACCGCGATTCGGGTGTTCTGCGCGGCAGCGGTCGCGGGCGGGATCAGTGTGGCGCTGGATCTGAGCAGACCGGACTGGGCCATCCTCGGCGCGGTTCTGGTGCTGCAGCAGGGCCCTGATCGACTGCACGGGACGTATCGGGGGCTGCAACGGCTCGGCGGGACCCTGGCGGGTGTTGTGGTGTTCTCCGCGATCTATCTCTCGCCTCTCGGGGGCCTCGCCGTGATCGCGCTGATGATGCTGCTGCAGTTCGCGATCGAGATCTCGGTGCCGCGCAACTACGGGCTTGCGGTCACCTTCATCACTCCGCTCGCATTGCTGATGGGCACCATCTCGCACCCGGGTGCCCCGCTCGGCGGCCTCGTCGTCGATCGTGTCGTGGAGACCTCGGTGGGTGTCGCCGTCGCGTTCGCCACTCTGTGGCTGTTGTTGCCGGGCGCCTTTCGCCGCGCGTTGCTGCGAGCCGATCGGCAGGTTCTCCGCTTGACCGACGCATTGTTGACGCGGCTGCAGACGCACTCGGTCACGGCACCGGAAACTCTGGCGCTTCAACGAGATGTGCAATTCGAGTTGGTGGGTGCGGCGCTTGCGGGAGTAGAAGCGGCGCACAACGATCGACGGTGGGCACATCGCGTGTGGCCGCAGCATGCGGAGGTCGATCGCCTCGGTTACGAACTGCTCGCGCAGTGTTGGACCGACGCCGATGTCGGACGACTGAACGACATCGAGCTCTGGCAGCGCAAACACGAGATCGTGGCGGGAAAATTCGACTCCTCAACCCTCGGGTAGACCGTGAGCGCGCGGTAGTACACTCACCACATGCTGCGAGCTCTCCTTCTTAACAGCCGCGACGGGGTCTGAGACCAGACTGGCTTCCCGTCGCGGGGTTCGTTGCGCCGGTCGAACACATTGCTTTGATCTGTACGGAGAGACGAAGACCATGTCACCAGCCGACGCTTTCACCTCGGGAACTCGCACCATCACCCCGCCCTCGCGGCCCGCGCCCAGCGATCAGCCTGCCTGGAACACCCAGAAGAACTCCTCGATGCCCACGTTCCGCTATCGGCCGTTCGCCGAGGAAGTGGAAGCCATCACCCTCCCCGACCGCACCTGGCCGGACAAGGTCATCGACCGCACCCCGCAGTGGTGCGCGGTGGACCTGCGCGATGGCAACCAGGCGCTGATCGATCCGATGAGCCCCGCCCGCAAGCGCCGGATGTTCGATCTGCTGGTGCGGATGGGCTACAAGCAGATCGAGGTCGGCTTCCCTTCGGCAAGTCAGACCGATTTCGATTTCGTCCGCGAGATCATCGAGGACGGCGCGATCCCCGACGACGTCACCATTCAGGTCCTGACGCAGTGCCGTCCCGAGCTGATCGAGCGCACCTTCGTCGCGTGCGAGGGCGCGCGCAGCGTCATCGTGCATTTCTACAATTCGACGTCGATCCTGCAGCGCCGAGTGGTGTTCCGGGCCGATCGTGAGGTCATCAAGAAGATCGCGACCGATGGCGCGTCCAAGGTGCTCGAGGAAGCGGCCAAGTTCCCCGATACCGACTGGCGCTACGAGTACTCCCCCGAGTCGTACACCGGCACCGAGCTCAGCTACGCCAAGGAGGTGTGCGACGCGGTCACCGCGATCATCGATCCCACACCCGACAAGCCGCTGATCCTGAACCTGCCGGCCACCGTCGAGATGGCGACACCGAACGTCTACGCCGATTCGATCGAGTGGATGAGCCGCAATCTGGACCGCCGCGACAGCATCGTGCTGTCACTGCACCCGCACAACGACCGCGGAACCGGTGTCGCCGCAGCAGAACTCGGATACCAGGCCGGCGCAGACCGGATCGAGGGCTGCCTGTTCGGCAACGGCGAGCGCACCGGCAATGTCTGCCTGGTCACCCTCGGCCTGAACCTGTTCACTCGTGGCGTCGACCCGCAGATCGACTTCTCCAACATCGACGAGGTCCGCCGAACTGTGGAGTACTGCAACCAACTTCCCGTCGCCGAGCGCCACCCCTACGGCGGCGACCTGGTCTACACCGCCTTCTCCGGCAGCCACCAGGACGCCATCAACAAGGGCCTCGACGCCATGAAAGTCACTGCGGACGAACAGGGTTCGGACATCGGGGATGTGACCTGGCAGGTTCCTTATCTGCCTGTCGACCCGAAGGACGTCGGACGCACGTACGAGGCCGTTATTCGCGTCAACTCGCAGTCCGGCAAGGGTGGCGTCGCGTACATCATGAAGTCCGACCACGGTTTGAACCTGCCGCGTCGCCTGCAGATCGAGTTCTCCCAGGCCGTGCAGCGCATCACCGACGGTGAGGGCGGTGAGGTCTCGCCCAAGGAGATGTGGGACGTCTTCGCCGAGGAGTACCTGACCCCGATCCGCCCGCTCGAGCGCATCAAGCAGTCGGTGGTGGCAGCCGAGCACGACGGCGGAACCGACACGATCACCGCGACGGTCAAGGTCGACGGCGTGGAGCAGGAGATCTCCGGATCCGGCAACGGCCCACTCGCGTCGTTCGTCGACGCATTGTCGACCATCGGATTCGACGTCAGCGTCCTGGACTACTCCGAGCACGCCATGTCCGCAGGCGACGACGCCCAGGCCGCGGCCTATGTCGAGGCCTCGGTCACCTCCCCTGCCGGAGTCGCCAGCACGGTGTGGGGAGTCGGAATCGCGACGTCGATCACCACTGCCTCGCTGCGCGCCGTGGTCTCGGCCGTGAACCGCGCGCTGAAGTAAGTTCTCCGCTCGACGAGATGCCGCCTGTTCATCACGAACGGGCGGCATTTTCGCGGTCTCACGAGGCACCCTTGCTGGAAGCGGATCGGGACTGGTTCAGGACACCGAAGGCCACTGCGCCGTGCTGTAGTCCGCTTCCGCCCGGAATGCGTCGAGCACAGCGGCGATCGCCGGTAGCCTGCCCGCGTCCGGTCGCGTCGCCAGTTCGTAGATCCGTCCGGCCCGCACGCCGGACAGTTCTCGGCGCACCAGACCCGGATGCACGACGGCGTATCGGGGCATCAGCGCCACGCCGTGGCCCGCGGCGACGAGAGTCTCGGTCACGCGAAAGTCGTTCACGCGCTGAACTACTCGCGGTTCTACGCCGGTCGCAGCGGCCACCGAGAGCAGTACGTCGTCGACCGGGAATCCACCCCGAACGCTGATCCAGCGCTCGTCGGCCAATTCTCGGAGGTCCACCGTGTCGTGCTGTGCCAGAGCATGCCCGGGCGGCAGCACCAGGTCGATGGGTTCCCGCATCAGGGGTGTCACCTCGATGCGCGGACCTTCGGTGGACGGAGCTCGCTCATCCCGGTGCGTGAGCACGACGTCGTAGTCGGCGAGCAGCTGCGGCACCGAGGATGCCGGCAGGTCCTCGTCGCGCGCATCGATGTCCACGTCCGAGTTCGCCAGCCTCGTCAGCACCCCCGGCAGCAGCAGCGCGGCTCCGGAGGGGAACAGCGCGACTCGGACGCGTCCCCGCGGGGACGCTCGATATCGCTCCATTTCAGCCGTTGCGCGGGCGAGGGCGGCGAGGACGTCGTCGGCCCTGAGCACCAATGCACGCCCGGCGTCGGTGAGCCGGAGCCGGCGTCCATCGGGTTCGAGGAGCGAGACACCGGCTTCTCGGGCCAGCAGCTTGAGTTGCTGGGATACCGCCGATGGTGTCATCGACATCGCGTCGGCTACAGCGGCGACGGTGCCGCGATCGGCGAGCTCGCGCATGATCCGAAGCCGCTCCACATTCATGCAGTAAATCTTAACTGTTGATGCGTTTTTATTCGATTGTGCTGACTGTTTACGCCCTTCAGGATGAGCAGCATGACCACTCGCGACCGCCTCCTCGGACTGACCGTCGTCGTGCTGTGGGGGCTCAACTTCCTCGCCATACGCGTCGGACTGGACCACTTTCCGCCGTTCTTCTTCGCAGCTCTGCGCTTCCTGGTGATCGCCGTTCCGGTCGTACTGTTCATCCCCCGTCCGAGGGTGCCGCTGAAGTGGCTGCTGCTCTACGGCTTCGGCTTCGGCTTCCTCCAGTTCGCCTTCCTGTTCGCAGCGATGGCGGCCGGTATGCCCACCGGATTGGCCTCGCTCGTGCTGCAGTCGTCCGCCCCGTTCACCGTCGTACTCGGGGCCGTCCTGCTGCGCGAACACGTCACCCGCAGGCAAGCGATCGGCATCGCGGTCGCAGTGCTCGGCATGGTGCTGATCGGCTGGGATCGCGCCAACAACGCCACCCTGCTTCCGGTGATCCTGACCCTCCTCGCCGGACTCGGCTGGGCCTTCGGAAACCTGGGAAACCGACTCGCCAAGGCCGAATCTCCGATGCGGCTGATGCTGTGGATGACCGTCGTACCGCCGATCCCGATGCTGGCGCTGTCCGCTGCCGTCGAAGGCCCGAGCGCCGGGTGGCACGCAGTGTCCGACGCCTTCGGCCCGCAGGGTTGGCCCGGTCTGGTCGCGTTGGCCTACATCGTGATTCCTGCCACCATCATCGGCAGCGGACTGTGGACCGTTCTGATGAGCCGCAATCCCGCCGGACTTGTCGCGCCGTTCTCGCTGCTGGTTCCCGTCGTCGGCATCGCCGCCGCGTGGATCTTCTTGAGCGAGACCCCGTCGGTGCTGGCACTGATCGGCGGTGTCGTCGTGATCGGCGGTTGCCTCGGCGGCATGTCCGTTCGGCGACCTGCCGAAGCCCGAGAGAAAGTGCCGGTGTGAGGGCAGCGACACGAGCGGGCCGAAGGGCCGAAGAGTCGTGGTCGCCGAGGTGAAACTGTGCAGTCTTCTGTGCCAGACTCGGCGGATGGTTGAAGTGGGTGAGCGCAGACGTATCGGCGCACGTGGCCGGGTGGCACTGCGCGCGGCGGAGCTGGCGACCTGGGCGTCCCGCAAGGCAGGCCGGGGCAAGGGCTCGATGATCGGCGGACTCGTCGCACTCAAGATCGATCCGAACATCCTCGGCGAGCTCGGCCGCGACCGACGCACCGTCATCGTCACCGGCACCAACGGAAAATCCACCACCACCAGAATGACAGCGGCCGCACTGTCCACGCTCGGTGATGTCGCCACCCAGGCCGACGGCGCGAACATGGACGCGGGCATCGTCGCCGCCCTGCACGCCCACTTCGATGCCGCGCTCGCTGCCCTCGAGGTCGACGAACTGCACGTGCCTCATGTGGCCGACGCCGTCGACCCCGCCGCCATCGTGCTGCTCAACCTCAGTCGCGACCAGCTCGACCGGGTGGGCGAGATCAACATGATCGAACGCAAGCTGCGCGCCGGACTGGCCCGGCACCCCGAGACCGTTGTCATCGCCAACTGCGACGACGTCCTGGTCACCTCGGCTGCATTCGACGCCCCGAATGTCGTGTGGGTGGCCGCCGGTGGCGGGTGGGCTGGCGACTCGGTCAGCTGCCCCCGCACGGGCGAGCCCATTCTGTGGGAGGGCGAGCACTGGTACAGCACCGGTAGCGACTTCAAGCGTCCGACGCCGGACTGGTGGCTCGACGACGAGAACCTCTACGGGCCGGACGGGCTCGTCCTGCCGATGTCGTTGGCTCTGCCCGGAAAAGCCAACCGCGGCAATGCGGCTCAAGCCGTAGCCGCCGCGGTGACACTCGGCGCGACACCTGAAGATGCCGTCGCCGCCGCGTCGGGCGTGGACGAAGTGGCCGGACGCTACTCCACGATCGAGTACGGATCGCATTCCGTCCGTATGCTTCTCGCGAAGAATCCCGCCGGATGGCAGGAAGCGTTGTCGATGATCGACCCCACGGTCGACGGCCTCGTCATCGCCGTCAACGGTCAGGTACCGGACGGCGAGGATCTCTCGTGGTTGTGGGACGTTCGCTTCGAGCACTTCGAGAACGTCGCCGTGGTCGCGTCCGGTGAACGTGCGACCGACCTGGGGGTGCGGCTGCTCTACGCCGGCTCGCCGCATACCACCGTTGCAGATCCGTTGCAGGCCATCGCTTCCTGCCCGCCAGGACGCGTGGAAGTACTCGCCAACTACACCGCGTTCCGCGATCTCGGACGCGCACTGGCCCGGGAGACGAGAGATGTCTGAGTCCACCGTTCGTATCGGCCTCGTCCTGCCCGACGTGATGGGCACCTACGGCGACAACGGCAATGCGCTCATCCTGCGGCAGCGGCTCCGCATGCGAGACATCGACGCCGAGGTAGTGCAGATCACCCTCAGCGATCCGGTTCCCGATTCACTCGACGTGTACACCCTTGGCGGAGCCGAGGATTCAGCACAGCGCCTGGCCACGCGTCACCTCACTCGATACCCGGGTCTGCAGAACGCCGCGGCCCGCGGCGCTCCGGTGCTCGCCATCTGCGCCGCGATCCAGGTACTCGGCCACTGGTACGAGACCTCCGCAGGCGAACGCGTCGACGGCATCTCGTTGTTCGACGTCACCACCGCCCCGCAGGCCACGCGCTCGATCGGTGAGGTCGTCACCGAACCCGCACTCGACGGACTCACCCATAAACTCACCGGTTTCGAGAACCACCGCGGCGGAACAACACTCGGACTCGATGCGTCGCCTTTGGCCAAGGTCACCCACGGCGTGGGTAACGGCGTCGGCGACGGACGCGAGGGCGTCGTACAGGGGTCTGTGCTCGGCACCTACATGCACGGGCCGGTCCTCGCCCGAAACCCCGAGCTGGCGGATTACCTGCTCGAGCGTGCGCTGGGGACGACCCTCGCTCCCCTCGAGCTGCCCGAGGTTGCGCAATTGCGCAGGGAGCGGCTTCGCCGCACGTGAACGTAATCTCGTAGCCCACTACGAGTTTCCACTCACAAGGGTGCACTGCTCGCACGGGTACGACGAGTCGTTCCATCCCTCTCTCACCAGCACCTCACGGACCTCTCGGTACACACCGCACGGGTCCTCGGTTACTTCGTGCCAGCCGTACATCAAGCGCGGCAGGTTCCGTAGCTCGGCGGCATTGTCGCGTCGCCGATCTCGAAAACGACGTTGCTTGGCGGAGTGGAAGGCCTGGCCGTCGAGCCTGACGATGAGGTCGCAGGTCGCGTAACGAACATCCTCGAAAAGTTGCCGGCCATCGACGAAGACCGGGGCCTGTCGCCGGGCGGCCGGAAGCCCGTGCGCCTGCTCCACGTCGAGAGCGTAGCGGTGCTCGAGTGCAGAATGGACCCCGTCGCGCATGAGAGTCAGTGTGTGCAGAATCGGTTTCAGGTAGCGCATCGGTCGCCGAACCTGGACCTTGCGCGCCATGGCCTCAACGTTCACACCGCCCGAGGACATCGCCGAGACCAACGTGATAGTCGCTTGCCGCGACGTCGACTCTGCGACAACAAGATCCAGGACCGTATCGGCAATGCTCGTTCGCGCCGGATTCGTCTCGACACCGATGTGGCTTATGGCTCGGGAACGGTGCACGATCACGCCGGGATGGATTTGCGCGTTGCTCTCCGAAGTGACGTTCCGCTTGGCGTGGCGCATCGTCGGTGGTCTGCTGGTGGCGGAGCAGCCGTAGGGAACGGTGACGTGAACCGGGCCTGGACCAGGCCGAACCCACCCCCACTCCTCAGCGGCGGTGGTGTGACTGAGTAGTGCTCCCCGCCCTGCGTACAGCAATGCTGCAGACAAATGCATCTCACGTGTCAAAGGCCCATTGGTGACCGAGATGACTCCCCGAAACACTCTCAGCCACTGCCCGTTTTCCACGCAGTGGCCGATCGAGTCCTTGTTGACGCCAAACGCATGCATCTGTTTTGTGGTGATGATTCCGTGCTGATCGTCCAGCATTCGCTGCCACGCACCGACTGGTCTCGTCCTCATGGACCTCAGGATGGCCGGTTTGAGGTGACAGCGTCAGAATCTATCCACAGGCTGTGTACAACTTCGGGTCGTGAGCAGAAACTCGACCACTGCTACGAAGTTTCGTGCACGTGCGGCGAAGCCGCTCTACATACGCCGTCGCCCGGTCAACGCGCGCCCGAGCGTCAACTCGTCGGCAAATTCGAGATCCCCGCCCATGGGTAGACCCGAGGCCAGGCGCGTGATGGACAGGCCGGGGAAATCGCGCATCATGCGCACCAGATAGGTGGCCGTGGCTTCGCCCTCGGTGTTGGGGTCGGTGGCAATGATGACCTCGGTGACGTCGACGCCGTCGTCCTGAGTTCCCACACGAGTCAACAATTCTCGAATGCGAAGCTGATCCGGGCCCACTCCGTTCAGTGGATCGAGCGCTCCGCCGAGGACGTGGTAGCGGCCTTTGAACTCTCGCGTACGCTCCACGGCCTGAACATCTTTGGGTTCTTCGACGACGCAGATGATGGATCTGTCGCGGCGTGAATCAGCGCAGATTCGGCACAGCTCCTTGTCCGAGACCGTGCCGCACACGATGCAGAACTGCACGCCGTCGCGAATACGCTGCAGCGCACGCATGAGCCGGTCCACCTCGGGCGGCTCGACGGCGAGCAGGTGAAAGGCTATGCGCTGAGCACTTTTCGGACCGACGCCGGGAAATTTGCCGAGTTCGTCGATCAGATCCTGTACCGGACCTTCGTACACCGGCTAGAACCCGGGCAGGCCGGGCATGCCGCCGAGTCCACCGGCGAGGGGGCCGAGCTTCTCGCTCGTCACGGCCTGAGCTGCTTTCGCTGCATCTGCGATGGCACCGATCACCAGGTCCTGCAGGGTCTCGACATCGTCCGGGTCGACGATCTTGGGGTCGATGGTCAGTCCGACCACCTCACCGGTTCCCTTGACGGTGGCGACGACGAGCCCGCCGCCTGCCTGGCCCGTCACTTCGGTTTCCGCGATCTCGGCCTGCGCCGCCATCAGCTGCTGCTGCATCTGCTGGGCCTGCTGCAGGATCGATGCCATGTCGGGCTGCTCACCGGGTTGCACTGTGCCGTCCTCTCGCGTGGGTCGAAGCGAACACCAGCGTAGTCGCACGGTCATCGGCGACGCTCGACCCCACGACGCGACTGGACTTCCGCCTAGATCAGTTCGCGGCGCAGGTTCTCCAGCGTCGCGGCCTGGATCTTCTTCAAGCCCAGGGGCGCGAAGGTCTTCTCGAAGAATCCGCCGATTCCGCCCGCGCCCTTCCACTCCGTGGTGGTGGTGACGGTGCTGCCGCTGCCGTCCGGAGCTACCGTCCAGGTGGTGACCATGGAGGAGTTGGCGTCACGCTCGGTGATGGTGGTGCCGTCGACGGTGACGGTCGCTGCGACGTTGCGTACTCGCTTCTCGGTGGCCTGCAGGGTCCACTTGGCCACGGTTCCATTTCCCTGCCCACCCTCGACGACCTCGTAGTCGCGGTACTGCTGAGGCAGGATGCGTGGACGCACGGTCTCGTAGTCGGAGAGGGCGGCGAGTACCCGATCCGGTGTGGCAGCAATGGTTGCGGAACTGGATGCCCTGACCTGACCCACGGAACTGTTCTCCTTCGATAGCGAATTAGTTTGTACATCCATCCTGCACTTCCCGGCGGCTGCGTTCGGCATCACGTCGAGGAATATGTGACGTGCTTCATACGACACCCGCAGCCTCGAACAAAATGCATGCATGATGCAACCATTTGTCCGATTTGCTCGGATTCACCCGAGCTCCTCGGCAACAGTTACGTGAAGTTTCCGTGCTCGATTGCCTCCGCCGCTGGATACCAGCCGGTACGAGATATAGCGTCTGTATGTGGCTTCAGTGAGTGCTTTCCTCGGACGACGGCCAGAACCGAGGGAGAGTGGTTACGCAGCGCACCGGTCGGGCGTCGAGCAGCTGCTGCGCAGCTATCGCGCGATCCCGACCGATGCGACGGTGCGTCTGGCGAAGAAGACGTCCAACCTGTTTCGGGCCAGGACCACATCGACGACACCCGGACTGGACGTGTCCGGCCTGAGCAAGGTCATCTCCGTCGATCCCGACAACCACACCGCCGATGTCGCGGGAATGTGCACGTACGAGGATCTCGTCGATGCGACGCTCCCCTACGGGTTGGCCCCTCTCGTCGTCCCGCAGCTCAAAACCATCACGCTCGGCGGGGCCGTCACCGGCCTCGGTATCGAGTCGACATCGTTCCGTAGCGGGCTCCCGCACGAGTCGGTGCTCGAGATCGACGTACTGACCGGCAACGGCGAGATCATCACCGCGACGCCCGAGGGCGAGCACGCGGACCTCTACTGGGGATTCCCCAACTCGTACGGCACCCTCGGCTACTCCACGCGACTGAGAATTCAGCTCGAGCCGGTACTGCCCTATGTTGCGTTGCGCCACCTACGATTCCACGATCTGGACTCGCTGCAGGCCACGATGGACGCCATCGTCACCCGGCGCGAGTACGAGGGAATCGAAGTCCAGTACCTCGACGGCGTGGTCTTCAGCGCCGACGAAAGCTACCTCACGCTCGGGGTCCAGACCGACGAGCCCGGACCGGTCAGCGATTACACCGGTGCCGAGATCTTCTACCGCTCGATCCAACACGATTCGGCGATGCCGAAGACCGACCGGCTCACCATTCACGATTATCTGTGGCGGTGGGACACCGACTGGTTCTGGTGCTCACGCGCATTCGGGACACAGAACCCGAGAATTCGCCGCTTCTGGCCGCGCAAATACCGACGCAGCAGCTTCTACTGGAAGTTGATCGCCCTCGATCGCAAGTACGACATCGCCGACCGACTCGAGAAGCGCAAGGGAAACCCGCCGCGCGAACGCGTCGTACAGGACGTCGAGGTTCCCATCGAACACACCGCAGCCTTCGTGCACTGGTTCCTGGGTGAGATCCCCATCGAGCCGTTGTGGTTGTGCCCGTTGCGCCTTCGCGAACCGGCAGCTCCAGGAGCCAACGCTGCTCGGCCGTGGCCGCTGTACCCGCTCGAACCGAAACGCACCTACGTCAACATCGGCTTCTGGTCCTCGGTCCCGATCGTCGCCGGGGAACCCGAAGGTGCTGCGAACCGCGCCATCGAGAAGAAGGTCACCGACTTCGACGGGCATAAATCGCTGTACTCGGATGCTTACTACACCGAGGATGAATTCGCCGAGCTGTACGGCGGCGAGAAGTACGAAGAACTGAAGAAGAAATACGATCCCGAATCCCGATTGCTGGATTTGTACTCGAAGGCGGTGCAACGCAGATGACGACGTTCAAGGACTCCGGCAATCGCACGGTGAACGGTGCCCAGAAGCTCAAGATCTCCGAGATTCTGGAACTGATCTCCGATGGCAACATCCCGCTGCGTTTCACCGCGTACGACGGCAGCGCGGCCGGCCCCGAGGACGCGAAGATCGGGCTCAACCTCAAGAGCCCGCGCGGAACCACCTACCTGGCAACAGCTCCCGGCGATCTCGGTATGGCGCGCGCCTACGTGTCCGGCGATCTCGAAGCCATCGGCGTCCACCCGGGCGATCCGTACGAGTTGCTTGCACTGATGGGCGACGAACTGCACTTCCGTCGCCCGTCGGCCATGACACTGGCGTCGATCACTCGTTCGCTCGGTTGGGATGTGTTGCGGCCGATCGCTCCCCCACCTCAGGAAGCGATTCCGCGGTGGCGTCGTATCGCCGAGGGCCTGCGCCATTCCAAGACTCGCGACGCCGATGCGATCCACCACCACTACGACGTGTCCAACGCCTTCTACGAGAAGGTGCTCGGACCATCGATGACGTACACCTGCGCCGCCTTCGAGCGCGCCGATCAGTCTCTGGAAGCCGCACAGGAGAACAAGTACCGCCTGGTATTCGACAAACTGGGACTGCAACCGGGAGATCGTCTGCTCGACATCGGCTGTGGGTGGGGCTCGATGGTGCGTTACGCCGCTCGACGCGGCGTCCGCGTGATCGGCGTGACGCTGTCGCAGGAGCAGGCCTCGTGGGCGCAGCGGGCCATCGTCGACGAAGGGCTCTCCGAACTCGCCGAGGTGCGCTTCTCCGATTACCGCGATGTGGCCGAGACCAACTTCGACGCCGTCTCGTCCATCGGCCTGACCGAGCACATCGGTGTGCACAACTACCCGTCGTACTTCACCTTCATTCAGTCCAAACTGCGTGACGGCGGCAGACTGCTCAACCACTCGATCACTCGTCCCGACAACCGGTCGCATGCCAAGGCAGGCAGTTTCATCGACCGGTATGTCTTCCCCGACGGGGAGCTCACCGGCTCCGGCCGGATCATCACCGAGATCCAGGATGTCGGACTCGAGGTCCGCCACGAGGAGAACCTGCGCGAGCACTACGCACTGACTCTCGCCGGATGGTGCCAGAACCTCGTCGACAACTGGGACGCGTGTGTTGCCGAGGCAGGCGAAGGAACGGCCCGGGTATGGGGCCTGTACATGGCCGGATCCCGCCTGGGATTCGAGCGCAATGTAGTTCAGCTGCACCAGGTTCTGGCCGTCAAGCTCGGACCGAAGGGGCAGGCCGGTCTACCGTTGCGGCCTTGGTGGAACGGCTGACTCGAGGCCGAAACGGCTACCGACCCGTCGCACGCAGGATCACTCGCGCCGTCTCGACAGGCTGATCCCAGTGCGGGAAATGACCGCATTTGTCGAACCAGTGCAGGGTGGCATCGGGGAATCGCTCCATCGCCACCGCTGCCTGGCTCGGCGTGGTCACCTTGTCCTGCCGACCCCAGCCGATGAGCAGCGAGCCCTGCAGAGACCCTTGGGTGGCCCCCATCTGCTTGGGCCCGTGGATCAGCGCCTTGCGAGCGGCGTCGAGCGACGGAGATGCCTTGGTCGAGAAGCCCCTGAGCTCGCGTTCGACGAGTCCGCTCGGCAGTTTCCACGGCGCAGCCGAGAACTGAGCCAACGCAGCCGTTCTCGTGACCGGATTGCCTGCCAGGAAGGGCACCAGCGGCTGAACGTGCTTCATCAGCGCCAGCGATGCGGTGATCGTGGCTCCGAAGATCTTGACCTGTCGGTCGTTCCAGAATCCGCCGGGATCGAGTGCCACCATCGAACCTCGATGCCCGCGGCGAGCGAGCTCGACCACCATGCGTGCGCCCATGGAGCTACCGACGAGATCTGCGTCGGCCAGTCCTTCGTCGTCGAGGTACGTGCGCAGTGCGTCGGTGAGGGTGGCGATGCTGACCTCGGGAAGCGGTGGAGTCTGGCCGAATCCGGGCAGATCGAGGGCGATCACCTCGCGGTGTGCGGCGAGGGCCGCAACGATGGGGTCCCAGTTTCGGTGGGATGACCCGAGCCCGTGGACGAGGATCAACGGCTTTCCGGTTCCGGTTCTGATGCTGTGCATACCGTTCGATGTACCCCGGGCCCACCGAACTACACATTCGGGGCGTAATGCGACGGGTCCGAGCGTCGCTGAACCGGGGGAAGATTGCGCGCGGGTGTGTGGACCAGCGGTGCCGTTCGCGGGATTCGGCCCTGTTCGCGGTCCCACCCGGCGCGAGCCCGCGGATGCAGCCGGCGGCGCGGTGGCACCAGCCCGAACACCAGGTCGACGGCCTTACCGAACAGCGTGAAGACCTTCTCGTCCCGTGTAGACCAGCTGTAGCCCAGCAGCTCGCGCACCGAGGGCTCGTAGAGCCCGACGGTGATCCAGACGAACAGCGACGCCACCGGGCGACGCAACACGGCCCACACTCGCTCCGGTAGCCAGGACGCATACGGCGGTGGTCCGAGTCTCGACAGGTCAAGCACTCCACGGGCGGCCATGTTGTCCTCCAACACGTCGCCGCACATTCGTTCCCAGTACTGCTGGAAATCCGGCCAGGTCGCCGGCACCGGTCGCATGCTCATGCCGTAGAGGCGATACCACTGGACGTGTTCGTCGAACAGTTGCACTTTCTGCGCCTCGGTCAGACCGCCCATGAAGTTCTCGGCGGTGAGCACCGTACCCATGAAGAAGGTGGCGTGCGCCCAGTAGAACGTGTCGGGATCGAGTGCGTGGTACCTGCGGCCCTTGGCGTCGATTCCCTTGATGTTCGCGTGATATCCGCGGACCTGCAGTGCGGTCTCCTCGGCGCGGTCGCCGTCGAACACCACCCCGCCGATCGGATACAGGGAACGGTAGAGCCGCTGCCAGCGCTCGTCGAAGAACGTCGAATGCTGCTCCACCCCAGCGCCGAGCCCGGGATGCATGTTCTGCATCGAACCGGCCCACACTCCCTGCAGCATCCCTCGCCAATCACCGAAGTACTTCCACGTGAGCGACTCGGGGCCGAGCGGGACCGGGCGATCGCCCTGACTACGCATGTTGTCAGAATAGGATCGACAACATGCGTAGTCAACGGTTGGAGGAGCGAAGATCCAAGCGGTACGACGCGTTGCTCGCGGCGGGGGTCGAGCTTCTCGGCTCCCCTGACGGGCCCGCGGTGAACGTGCGCGCCGTGTGCCGTACCGCCGGGCTGACCGAGAGATACTTCTACGAGAGCTTCTCGGATCGGGACACGTTCGTCCGCGCGGTGTACGCGTGGGTGGGATCGAGAGCGCGGACCGCGTTGGTCGAGGCCGTCACCGACGTTGCGGCACCGGAAGAAACCATCCCCGCCGCGGTCCGAGCATTCGTCGAACTCATCATCGACGAACCGAGAACGGGACGAGTGCTGCTCATCGCGCCACTGGCCGAACCGGCTCTGAGCCGCCGCGGGCTCGAACTTCTGCCCGGATTCGTCGAGTTGGTGCACGACCGCCTTCCCGAGACCGCCGACCAGCAGTTGATCGCCGTGGGAACCGTCGGCGCACTGACGGCACTGTTCATCGGATACCTCGACAGCACACTCACCGTCAGCCGCGAAACCCTCGTGACGCACTGTATTCGGCTGATCTCGGATGCTGCCGTGCGAGGATGACTCCACCTGAAGACAGAAGGAGACCTTCCATGTCAGATCTCGACCAGTCGTTCGCCGACGCCCAAACCGATGTCAAGAAGCTCACGTCCAAGCCGAGCAACGAGGACCTGCTGAGTCTGTACTCGTTGTACAAACAGGGTTCGATCGGCGATGTCTCGGGTAAGCGACCGGGCCGGTTGGACATGGTCAATCGCGCGAAGTTCGATGCCTGGGCCAAGCTCGAAGGTACGAGCCAGGATTCGGCGAAGCAGCAGTACGTGGATTTGGTGACCAGGCTCCTCGCCGGCTGAGCCGACAGCTATTGTCGAGCACGGGGGTAACGCGACGAAGGGACCCACATGAGACGCTCCGACACCGACGTCGACGAGGCCGAACTCGACATCCGCAAGCCCAAGACCCACGCGGCGGGGCCCGTCGCCGTCGCGGTGTCGATGAAGCGCGCGCTGGGCCATATGGGCCCGATGCGGACGGCGCAGACACTCCTCGAACTCAATCAGGCCGAGGGTTTCGACTGTATGAGCTGCGCCTGGCCCGATCCTGACCCGGGTCATCGGCATGCGGCAGAGTTCTGCGAGAACGGCGCGAAGGCAGTATCCGAGGAAGCAACGAAGACGCGAGCGACCCCGGAGTTCTTCGCACAGCACAGCATTGCCGAACTCGACGAGCACACCGAGCACTGGCTGGGCCAGCAAGGTCGGATCACGCACCCGATGATCAAACTGCCCGGCGGCAGCCACTACCAGCCCATCGAGTGGGACGAGGCGTTCCGTCTGATCGGTGAGGAGTTGAACAGTCTCGCCAGTCCGGACGAGGCCATCTTCTACACCTCGGGTCGCGCGTCCAACGAATCGGCGTTCACGTACCAACTCTTCGCCAGAGCATTCGGTACCAACAACATGCCCGACTGTTCCAACATGTGCCACGAGTCGACGTCCATCGCGCTGCAGGAGTCGATCGGCATCGGCAAGGCCAGCGTCACCCTCGACGACGTCCACAATGCCGAGTTGATCATCCTCGCGGGCCAGAATCCCGGCACCAATCACCCCCGTATGCTCTCGGCTCTCGAGCTGGCGAAGCAGAACGGCGCAAAGATCCTGTCCATCAATCCACTTCGCGAAGCGGGTCTGCTCAACTTCAAGAACCCGCAGACTCCACGCGGCATGGTCGGGCCGGGCACCGACCTGACGGATCTGTACCTTCCGATCAAGCTCAACGGCGACCTCGCACTCTTCCAGGCCATCGGCTCGCTGCTGGTGCAGTGGGACGCGCTCGACCACGAGTTCCTCGACAATCACACCGTCGGCTTCGATGCGTGGAAGGCGCACGTCGCCGAGGTCGATTTCGATCTGGTGACCGAGGTGACCGGTCTGTCTCGGCAGCAGATCACCCAGGCAGCCGAGATGCTGCGAGACTCCAAGGCCACTGTCTTCTGCTGGGCCATGGGCCTGACGCAGCACCGCAATGCCGTCGCCACCATCAAGGAAGTCACCAATCTCGCGTTCGCACAAGGCAACATCGGCAAGGCCGGTGCGGGCCTGCTGCCGGTGCGCGGCCACTCGAACGTGCAGGGCGACCGGACGATGGGCATCTGGGAGCGTCCCCCGCAACACTTCCTGGACGCGCTGGCGAAGGAGTTCGATTTCGAGCCGCCACGCGAGCACGGCTTGGACACCGTCGATTCCATCCGGGCGATGCGCGACGGTAAGGCACATTTCTTCCTCGGTCTCGGCGGCAACTTCGTCCAGGCGACACCGGACAGCGATGTCACCTTCGAGGCGCTGCGCAAGATGCGGATGACGGTGCAGATCTCGACGAAGATCAACCGCTCCCATCTCGTCTGCGGCGAGACCGCTCTGATCCTGCCCACCCTGGGACGCACCGAGAAGGACGTGCAAGCCAGTGGTGAGCAATGGATCTCGGTCGAGGATTCGACCTGCTCGGTGCACTCCTCGCGTGGTCCGCTCGCACCTGCGAGCACGTTCCTGCGCTCCGAGGTCGCCATCGTCAGCGGCATCGCGGAGGCAACTCTCGGGGATCGGTACGGTCTGGACTGGAAGGGATTCCGCGACGACTACCGCAACATTCGTGCGCACATCTCGCGAGTGGTGGCCGGATGCGAGGGCTACGAGGTCAATGTTCGACGCCCCGGCGGCTTCGTGCTTCCGCATCCGCCTCGCGACAGCCGGACTTTCGGAACCAAGAGCGGCCGCGGCGAATTCGCCGTCTCACCGATCGACGTGCTGCAGGTTCCGCCCGGCCATCTGATCCTGCAGACGCTGCGCAGCCACGATCAGTTCAACACCACCATCTACGGCCTGAGCGATCGGTACCGCGGTATCGAGAACGGTCGGCGAGTGATCTTCGTCCACCGTGAGGACGTCTCGGCACTCGGCTTCCGCGACGGCGACATGGTCGACCTGGTGACCCGATGGGACGGCGACGATGTGCATCGGTGTGCACCGTCGTTCCGGATCGTCGAGTACGACACCCCTCGTGGATCGGCTGCCGCGTACTACCCGGAGACCAATCCGTTGATTCCCCTGGATTCGACTGCGCTGCAGAGCAACTGCCCCACCTCCAAGTCCGTGATCATCTCGATGGTCCCAGCGGGAACGGGTGAGCAGCGCAGCGCTGACGGTCACCAGGACAACGAGGGGTCGGACGAGGGCCACAAGTCGCACCCGCAGCCGCATCATCTGAGCTGACAGTTCGCGGTTTTCCGGAAGTGGGACCGGACGTCCCACTTCCGGAAATCACCCGTCGTGGTGTGGGCCTCGTCGGTCCGCACGAAGGCACCGGGCCGCAGCACTCCGTTGACGATCTGTCGCATAGTGTGTTCTATGTAACATTGAGTCACATCAAATATATGTGATGCGATCCGCTGGAGGGCAGAGCTCGTGACGGACCAGATCGAACGAACCACCGAGGCCACCTTCGAAAGCCTGGACCCACGAACAGGAGCCGTCCTCGCCACCTACCCGGTCGCGAACTCCGCCGAGGTGGAGGCCGTCGTGGCACGCGCCCGGTCGGCCGCGCGATGGTGGGACGCCCAGGGCTTCGCCGGACGCAGGCGTTGGCTTCTCGAGTACAAGTCCGCCATCGCACGCGATGCAGCGGACCTCGCTGCCGTCATCGCCGCCGAAACAGGCAAGCCATCCGAGGACTCGCTGCTCGAGGTCATGCTCGGCGTCGAACATCTCGACTGGTCCGCGCGCAATGCGGCCACGACGCTTCGGCAACGGAAGGTCGGATCGGGCCTGCTGGCGATCAATCAGAAGGCGTACGTGGGATACCGCCCGTTCGGCGTCGTCGGCGTCATCGGACCGTGGAACTACCCGCTGTACACCCCCATGGGTTCGATCGCGTACGCACTCGCAGCCGGCAACACCGTCGTGTTCAAGCCCAGCGAACTCACTCCTGGCGTCGGCGTCTGGCTCGCCGAGAAATGGGCCTCGCTCGCCTGCCCGCACCCCGTGTTCCAGACCGTCACCGGTGACGGCTCCACCGGCACGGCCCTGGTCGAATCGGGCGTCGACAAGATCGCATTCACCGGTTCCACGGCCACCGCCAAGAAGGTCATGGCCACGTGCGCCACAACGCTGACGCCACTGATAGCCGAGTGCGGCGGCAAGGATGCGATGTTGGTCGACTCGGACGCCGACATCGGTGCCGCCGTGGAATTCGCGACATTCGGAGCGATGGGCAATGCCGGTCAGACCTGCGCGGGTGTCGAGAGAATCTACGTGGCAGCTCCGGTGTACGACCGATTCGTCAGCGAATTCACCACTGCGGTCAAGGCACTGCGACCCGGCGGCACGACGACCTCCTCCTACGGCCCGATGACCATGGCCAGGCAGAGTGAGATCGTCCGCGGCCAGATCGAGGACGCGTTGGCCAGGGGCGGCAAGGCCGTGGTCGGCGGCCTCGATTCGTTGCACGGCCCGTACATCGATCCGGTGATTCTGACCGAGGTACCCGAGGAATCCACCGCGATCACCGAGGAGACCTTCGGGCCGACGGTGGTGGTGAACAAGGTACGTGATCTCGACGAGGGCATCGAACGAGCGAACGCCTCCAAGTACGGACTGGGGGCGTCGGTGTTCACCGGGGACACCGCGGCGGGTCGACGCGCAGCCGAGAAGCTCGACTGCGGCATGGTGACGGTGAACTCGGTGCTCGGATTCGCCGGGGTTCCGGCTCTACCGTTCGGCGGCACCGGCGATTCGGGCTTCGGCCGAATCCACGGAGCCGACGGCCTGCGTGAGTTCAGCACCGTCAAATCACTGACCGTGCAGAGTTTCGCGGCCCCGGTGAACCTGCTGACGATGCGACGCAAAGCCCGAAACATGAAGCTCTCCGTGCTGGCACTGAAACTTCGTCACGGGCGGCGGGGCTGACCATGGACATCGCACCGAAGCGCGGACGTTTCGGCTGGCTCGCCCGCATCGAGGAACTCGACCCGGTGCGCGACTGCCACACGATCCACCGGATCACCGCGGGGCACGAGTTTCCCTTCGACTATCAGCGCGCACTCGAGTTCGCACTGTTCCGTACGTACTGTGTGCCGTCGATCTCGGAATTGTTGCAGAAGACAGGCGAATTCGAGTTCCGGCCGCAGAAGCGTTACGACGACACGTCGTTGCTGATGGCCGAGATGCTCGAACACGGCTACGACTCGCCGCGCGGTCGCGAATCGCTGCGCATGGTCAACCGAATGCACGGTCGCTACACGATCTCCAACGACGACATGCTGTACGTGCTCACCACGTTCATCTACGAGCCGCTGGACTGGATCGACCGCTTCGGGTGGCGACGCCTGCACCCCAACGAACGCCTCGCAGCATTCCACTTCTACCGGAACGTGGGAATTCGGATGGGGATCAAGAACATTCCGGATTCGTTCCAGGAGTTCGCCCGTTTCAAGCTCGACTACGAGCAGCAGCACTTCCGGTTCACCGAGAGCAACCATCGCGTCGGGCTCTACACACTCGCGCTGTTCGAGTCCTGGTTCCCCCGCCCGCTGCGACCCGCGGTTCGGCGCGGGGTACTGGCAATGATGGACGAATCGATGGCTCGCGCATTCGGGTTCCCGGCGGGTTCGCTCACAGTGCGCAGGGCGCTACACCGAGGTTTGCGGACCCGGGCGCGAGTGGAACGGTGGCTACCCAAACGGCGAGTGTCCAAGACGACCTCCGGCACCAACCGCACGTATCCGAACTACCCGCAGGGGTACACGCCTGCGGACCTCGGCGTTCGGCCACCCAGCAGCCCCGCCCCCACGGGGACGGGCAACTCAGAGACCGTCCACCCACGCGCCGAACGCATCACGAAACTCTGACGAGAGCGGCAGCGGTGCCAGCGCGGTGTTCGGATCGGCAGGCAACGGACCGAGTTCGCCCAGCGTGTGCGAGCTGTTGGCGAAGTGCGCGAAGTGGAGATCAGTGTGCGAGAGCGCCACTCGTACGTTCTCGACCTGCCCGCAGGAGACGTTGAGATCCTTGTCGGAACACGTCAGGAACGAGGAGTATGTGCCCGGAAGCGCGGCAGCGAGATCCGCCGGGTCGGTGGCATCGGCCTCGCGCAGGAACCGCGCGTTGGCACGCAGTCCGAGACCGTCGACGATCGGGTCGGGTTCGGCAGACAACGTGCGACCGGCGCGGATATCGGCGACGGCCTGCGCGAAACGGTCCCGAGACGACGCGGCCTGCTCCTCGGTGAACTGGCCGACCGCCACCGCCTGGTCGATGTTGCGGTTCACCTGTGCGCTGAGCAGGTCGAGGTAACGGATCGCCAACGGCTCCAGCAAGCCGATGTGGCTGAACGCCGCGCTGTCCGCGTCGGCCAGGCGCAATGCGGTCAGCGCGCCCTCACTGTGCCCGATCACCGTGGTGCGATCGGGCCCGACGCCCGTGCGCTGCTGGAGGAACGCCAAGGCGTGGGCAGCTGTGTCCACCTGCGCGTCGAATCCGGGAAGGTCGTTCGGGTCCAGGCCGCCCAGCCCGGTTTCCCCGGCACCGAGCTTGTCGAAGCGCAGGCTCGCGATACCGCGCCGGGACAGCTCGTCGGCAACGTAGGCCGTCGAATTGACCTGCAGATCTCCGGAGTTCCCGTTGCGATCGGTCGGGCCACTGCCCGGCAGCACCAGAGCGATGCCGCGTGTGTCCCCTACCGGCGCGCGAAAGCTGCCGTAGTAGGTGATGCCATCGGACTCGAAGCTCACCTCGGAATCGAGCGCGTCGTCCGGCGACCACGGAACGTTGATCGGGTCCCCAGCGGCGGAGCCGGCAGCTGCCAGCAGCAGCATCGCCGACGCGGCCAGCACTGTCATCACTCGTCCTCTGCGCACCATACTGACCAATCTAACAATCGGACCGACCGCCCGGATACGACGCCGTCCTCGGGCCCGGAAATCCTCCCCGCCGGCACCGAGCTGAGGCGTCGAACACCCTCGATACAGCGGCTCTGCACGGCCCAAGTGCTGGTCGGGGCGCACCACGAATCCGATAGGACGTAGCCTGGCTGGGAAGGTTCGGTGGCTCGACCGTAATGACACCCGTGTTGTTCGGTTAGATTGGAAGAGCCACCAGGCACGATGCAAGAGGGTCGAGACCTGTCAACGAGCGACGGGTCACCACAATCGAGGAGAACAGGCCATGGCTTTACCAGTACTGACACCGGAACAGCGCACCGCGGCGCTGGCCAAGGCGGCCGAGGCACGCACTGCGCGGTCGAAGCTGCTCGCATCCGTCAAGTCCGGCGAACTCAGCGTCGCTGACGTTCTCGCCAAGGCGGAGAACGACGAGATCGTCAAGAAGACCAAGGTGTCCGCCCTGATCAAGGCCCTTCCGGGTGTTGGATCCGTGCGCGCCGCACAGCTGCTCGAGCAGCTGTCCATCGCCGATACCCGTCGTATCGGTGGCCTCGGTGCCAACCAGCGCGAAGCGCTTCTGGCTGCCGTCGCATCCTGATCCTGCTGTAGTGCGGTGCCTGCAGGGCTAGCATTTCGACCATGAACGTCGAAGTGACCCTGCTGCCCGGAATCGGGGTGCGGAAAGATTTCGCCCTCGCTTCCGGGCGCCGCATAGGCGTCATCACCCTCAAGGACGGCGCGAACGAGCTGATCGTCTCGCGCAAGGACGACCCCGATGCGACGCAGGCATCGATCACGTTGAGCAATGAGGAAGCGGCGGCCCTGGGCAATCTGCTCGGGTCGCCGCAACTCATCGCCCAACTCGGGGAAGAGCATCGAGACCTCCCCGGAATCAACACCCGTCAACTTCCCATCAGCGCCACTTCCCGGTTCGTCAGCCGCACGCTCGGCGACACCACCATGCGCACCAAAACCGGAGTATCGGTCGTCGCCGTCATGCGCGCAGGCCAGGTACAACCCTCACCCACCCCCGACTTCACTCTCGCCGCAGGTGACCTGTTGGTTGCCGTCGGCACAGCGGATGGACTCGACGCCGCAGCCAAGTTGCTCGGCAGTGCCTGAGATCAGTCGGGGCTGAGCGATGGCCGAGAGCGCGATCGCCCTCACCGAGCTGGGCGCAGTGTTCTTCGTCCTCGGCCTCCTCGCTCGACTCGCAGGCCGCATCGGCGTCTCCCCCATCCCCTTCTATCTGCTCGGCGGCCTGGCCTTCGGCAATGGCGGCATCGTCACCCTGGGCGGTATCGACGAATTCAGCGAGATCGCCAGCGAAATCGGCGTCATCCTGCTGCTGCTCCTGCTGGGACTCGAATACACCGCCACCGAACTCGTCACCGGACTGCGCCGATCCTGGATGGCCGGAGTGGTGGACATCGTCCTGAACTTCGCGCCGGGTGCGGTGGTCGCGTTGCTGCTCGGCTGGGGCGGAGTCGGGGCGCTCGTCATGGGCGGCGTCACCTACATCTCGTCCTCGGGCATCATCGCCAAAGTCCTCACCGATCTGGGCAGGCTGGGCAACCGCGAGACACCCGTCGTGCTGTCCATCCTGGTGTTCGAGGACCTCGCGATGGCCATCTACCTGCCGATACTCACCGCAGTGCTGAGCGGAGTCAGCTTCCTCGGCGGGCTCGAAGCCCTCGGCATCTCCCTGCTCGTCATCACCTTCGTGCTGGTCGTTGCGCTGCGCTACGGCCGGTTCGTCTCCGCAATCGTCGACAGTCCCGACCGCGAGGTCGTACTGCTCAAAGTCCTGGGGTCTGCCCTGCTGGTCGCAGGCATCGCGTCGGAGTTGCAGGTCTCGGCGGCCGTGGGTGCATTCCTGCTCGGCATCGCGATCTCCGGTTCGACGGCCGACAACGCCACTCGCGTCCTCGAACCACTGCGCGACCTGTTCGCGGCGATGTTCTTCGTGGTGTTCGGTCTGGCCACCGATCCCTCGACCATCCCTCCGGTGCTGGGCTGGGCCGTCGTGCTCGCGGTGTCGACAACGGCCACCAAGGTCGCAACCGGCTGGTGGGCCGCGGGGCGTCAGGGCATCGGCAGAGCCGGCCGACTACGTGCGGGTGCGGCCCTGGTGGCGCGCGGAGAGTTCTCCATCGTCATCGCCGGGCTGGCGGTGGCTGCCGGCGCAGTGGAGGGTGAACTGGCGGCGTTGGCGACGGCGTACGTGCTGTTGATGGCGATCCTGGGCCCGATCGCTGCGCGCGTCGCCGAGCCGGTCGCGAAGGCAGTACTACGCGGCGCGCCCGCCGTGTGATTGGCTGACCGCCATGGTGGAGAAGCGTCGAGCATCCGTTCTTCGCCGACGGCCGCAGCTGTCGGAGGAGGTGGCAAGTCACCTTCGACACCGAGTGATGTCCGGCGAGGTGAGTCCGGGAGACTTCATCCGACTCGACGAGACCGCCGCCGAGCTCGGGCTGAGCGTCACCCCGGTCCGCGAGGCATTGCTGACCTTGCGCGGCGAAGGCATCGTCGAACTCGTCCCGCATCGCGGATACGTGGTGTCTGCGCTCACTCCGAACGACATCGTCGATATCTTCTGGCTTCAGGGCCGAATCGCCGTGGAACTGGTGCGTCGAGCAGCCCCGAGGATCACCGAGACCGAACTCGCCCAGCTGACCGGCATCTGCGCGTCGTTGTCCGTCGCCGTCGAGAACGGCAGGCCCGAGGACGTCGAGAACTACGAGTTCGAGTTCCACCGGGTGCTCAACCGGCTGGCCGAATCCGCGAAGTTGGCATGGTTCCTCAACAACGCCACTCGATACACGCCCACTCGTCTCTACGCCACCGATCGCAGCTGGGGACGTGCCGCGGTGCGCAACCACGAGGACTTCATCTCGGCACTCGTTCGAAACGACGTCGACGCCGCCTGCGAATTGATGAGACAACAATTCACAGACGGTGCCGATCGGTTGATCGCCCATCGGGCTTCGCCCTCGTGAGCCTTTTGCGTACCTATATGTACGCAAAAGGCGCACGACGGGTCAGCGCAGCGACGCAGGCACAGTGAAGCGATCTCCGTACTTCTTCGCCAGCTCGTCCGCACGAGCAACGAATCCGGCCTGACCTCCCGGGTAGCCGACGACGTACTGGTGCACTCCACCCGTCCACGCCGGGAAGCCGATCCCGAAAATCGAGCCGATATTGGCGTCGGCGCTGGTGTTGAGGACACCCTCGTCGAAGCACTTCTGCGTCTCGATGGCTTCGATGAACAGCATCCGCTCCTTGAGGTCCTCGAACGGAATGTCCGCCGAACCCGACTTGAACGCATCCCGCAGTCCCGGCCACAGCCCGGCGCGCTTACCGTCCTCGTACTCGTAGAAGCCCGCACCCTTGGCCTTCGACGGACGCTCGAACTCGTCGACCATCTTGTCGATGACCTCGCCTGCCGGATCCTCGGGAGGAGTTCCACCGGCCGCCTTGATGGCGTCGCGGGTTTCCTTGCGGATCTTCTGCATCAGGTTGAGGGTGAGCTCATCCGAGAGCTGCAGCGGCGCAGCCGGGTAGCCCGCCTGCAGACCGGCCTGCTCGATGGACGACGGCTCGACTCCCTCGCCCAGCATCGCGATCGCCTCGTTGATGAACGTACCGATGACGCGCGAGGTGAAGAAGCCGCGACTGTCGTTGACGACGATAGGGGTCTTCTTGATGATCTGCACCAGGTCGAATGCCTTGGCCAACGCCGCATCCGAGGTCTTCTCGCCGCGGATGATCTCCACGAGCGGCATCTTGTCGACCGGTGAGAAGAAGTGAATCCCGATGAAATCTTCCTGACGCTTGATGCCCTGAGCCAAGCTCGTGATGGGCAGCGTCGAGGTGTTGGAACCGAGCAGCGCCGCCGGATCGACGAGATCCTCGATCTCCTGGAACACCTTCTGCTTCAGCTCTTCCGACTCGAAGACGGCCTCGATGACCAGATCTGCACCTTCGACGTCCTTGGCATCGGCCGTCGGATGGATACGGGCGAGCAGAGCGTCGGACTTGTCCTGAGTGGTCTTGCCGCGCGAGAGTGCCTTGGCCTCGATGCCTTCGGAGTACGCCTTGCCCTTCTGCGCGGACTCGAGGGCAACGTCCTTGAGCACCACGTCGATTCCGGCCTTGGCGCACACGTATGCGATGCCCGCGCCCATCATGCCTGCGCCGAGAACCGCGACCTTGGTGAAGGTGGTCTTCTCGATGCCTTCGGGGCGGGACTTGCCTGCGTTGATGGCCTGCAGATCGAAGAAGAACGCCTGAATCATGTTCTTGGACACCTGCCCGGTGACCAACTCGGTGAAGTACCGCGACTCGATGGTGCACGCACTGTCGAAGTCGACCTGCGCACCCTCCACTGCCGCAGCGAGAATTGCGCGCGGAGCCGGCATCGGCGCGCCCTTGATCTGCTTACGCAGATTGGACGGGAATGCAGGCAGGATCTGTGCGAGCTTCGGGTTCGACGGTGTACCGCCGGGAATCTTGTAGCCCTTCTCGTCCCACGGTGCGACGCCACCCTCCGGGTTGGCCTTGATCCACGCCTTGGCGGTGGGCACCAATTCCTCGATGCTGCCGACCAATTGGTGCACCAGCCCGATCTCGAGGGCCTTAGCCGGACGGAACCGGGTGCCTTGGGCGAGGACGGTCATGAAACCGGTCTGGATGCCGAGCAGTCGGGTGATGCGGGCAACGCCGCCGCCGCCTGGCAGCAGGCCGAGCGAGACCTCGGGCAGACCGATCTGGACGCCGGACACATCGGCCGCGATGCGGTGGTGCGTGGCGAGGGCGATCTCGAGCCCGCCGCCCAGCGCCGCGCCGTTGATGGCGGACACGACCGGCTTACCGAGCTTCTCGATACGGCGCAGCTGCCCCTTGACTTCCTGGACCTCGTCGAACACCCGCTGGGCGTCCTCGGGCTTGGCGGCGATGAGCGTATGCAGATCTCCGCCGGCGAAGAACGTCTTCTTGGCCGAGGTGATCACGACACCTGTGATGGATTCGACCTCGGCTTCGAGGCGATCGACGGTGGCACCCATCGAATCCTTGTACAGCTGGTTCATCGTGTTGGCGCCCTGGTTGGGGTCGTCCATCGTCAGAACGACAATGCCGTCGGCGTCCTGGTCCCACTGGATCATGTTGTTGCTCATGGCTCTGCCTCAGACTCGCTCGATGATGGTGGCAACGCCCATGCCGCCGCCGATGCACAGGGTGATCAAGGCGTATCGGCCGCCGCGGCGCTCGAGCTCGTCGAGCACGGTTCCGGTGATCATCGCTCCGGTGGCACCGAGCGGGTGGCCCATGGCAATGGCGCCGCCGTTGACGTTGAGCTTCTCGTTCGGGATCTTCAGATCCTTCTGGAACCGCAGCACGACGGAGGCGAACGCCTCGTTGAGCTCGAAGAGATCGATGTCGTCGACGGTCAGTCCCGCAGTCGCCAGAACCTTCTTCGACGCCGGGGTCGGGCCGGTGAGCATGATGGTCGTATCGGCACCGCTGGTAGCGGTCGCGACGATCCGCGCCCGCGGCACCATGTTCAGGTCTTTGCCTACCTGCTCGCTGCCGACGAGGACGAGAGCCGAACCGTCGACGATGCCGGAGCTGTTACCGCCGGTGTGGACGTGATCGATCTTCTCGATCCAGTGGTACTTCTGCAGGGCGACGTCGTCGAACCCGCCCATGGCCGCGATCCCGGTGAAGGCCGGGTTCAGCTTGCCGAGCGATTCCACGGTGCTACCCGGGCGCATGTGCTCGTCGTGGTCGAGGATCATCAGACCGTTCTGGTCGGTGACCGGGACGACGGACTTGGTGAAGTAGCCACCCGACCACGCTGCCGCGGCACGTTCCTGGGACTGCACGGCATACGCGTCGACGTCCTCGCGGGTGAATCCTTCGATCGTCGCGATGAGATCGGCACCGATGCCCTGCGGGGCGAAGTAGGTGTCGTAGTTGGTGGCGGGGTCCATGGCCCATGCGCCGCCGTCGCTGCCCATCGGCACGCGCGACATCGACTCGACGCCGCCTGCGATGACGAGTTCGTCCCAGCCCGAACGCACCTTCTGTGCGGCCAGATTGACTGCTTCGAGACCGGACGCGCAGAAGCGGTTGAGCTGAAACCCGCCGACGGTATCGGGCATCTTCGCAGCGAGTACGGCCGTGCGGGCGATGTCTGCCCCCTGGTCTCCGACGGGTGAGACCACGCCGAGAATGAGGTCGGAGATACGGTTCTCGTCCATGTCCGGGAAACGTCGACGGAGTTCGTCGATCAGACCCGTCACCAGGGAGATCGGCTTCACCGAGTGCAGCGAGCCGTTCTTTCCCTTGCCTCGGGGAGTCCTGATGGCCTCGTATATGAATGCCTCTGTAGTCACAGCGCGCAGTTCCTTCCAGATACTCGATCTTCGTGCGGTCGCCGTCCCGGCCGACCGCGTCGGTGCGAGGCCATGACAGACCCCAGCTCCTGCCAGCGTATGTCCGCGGGAAGAGCGCGGGTAAGGACCGAAACGAGCGTTGTACATGACCCGATGCTCTGATTCAGGTTTGAACGACGCGCGCCGGGGACACACCGAAAGATCAGATCTACCGAGCGCGGAAGAAGACCGACCATGGAAACCGACAACGAATTGACCGTGGGTTCGCGTGTCAAAGTACTCATTCGGACACCCGCCACCGACGATGCCGACGGCCAGGAAACCCGCGAAGCGGGTGCGATCGTCGAGGACTTCGGTGTGCAACCATCCGACTCGACGTCACGAGAGTGGGCAGTGGCCAGACGCTGGGCGGTCGCCTTGGACAGCGGACGACTCGTGTTCGCCGACAACGAGGATCTGACTGCCGGCTGAAGCACCCGCCTGTCAGGTCTCCTTGAGCGGTACCGCTCCCAGTTCGCTGACTAACAGCTCCATCGCGACCGTTTCCGGGTCCCGGCGAACCGTGGGATCGGCAGGCTCGGCCGCGGCCTTGAGCAGCTCTTCCTCGTCCTCGGGTGTCTCCGGTGGCGGCGGTCCTACCGGCTCGGGCTCGTCGGGGTAGTCCGGTGCCTCGGGCATCGGAATATCTGCGTCTGCGGCCGTTCCATCGCCCGCTGATCCGAAGCCGTCCGAGGTGGGACGGGGAGCCCCTGCCTGGCTCGGCCTCGAGAACTTCGGCAGCGACGCGGGTTTCGCTGCCGGTTCATCTTTTTTTGCCGATGACTGTTCCGGTGGTGCTGCAGCGCCGACCAGACATACCACCGACCACTCGACACCGAAGACATCACGCAGTGCGTCGCGAATGACGTCGGCGTTGCGCGGCTCCTCGAGTCGCTTCGCCAGCGGTGCCGAATCGTGGCCGAGGGTGATGGTGCCGTTCTCGACTGCGCGCACCGAGGCACCGGAGAGCATCACCTCGACGGTCCGGCTCCGGTCCCGTACCTTCGTGCGCACCTCGGACCACACCGCGCGAACCGCAGCGGCGTCCGGCTCGTTCGATGCCGTCTCCGGCACCGCTGCGGGCTCGGGTTCCGGTTCGAACACCGGCTCCGGCTCGGGTCCGTAGTCGTCCTCGGGCTCGGGCGGGAAGTCCTCGTGTGCCGCCGGGGCGGACACCTTCGGGTCCTGCTGCGCAGGTACAGGATCCGGGGTCGGCTCCGACCTGGGAGCGGGTTCGGGCGTGGGAGCAGGCTCGGGTTCCGGAGTCGGCTGCGGTGCGGGAGCAGGCTCGGGCATCGGAACGGGCTCGGGCGTCGGAACGGGTTCGGGCCGTGCCGGTGCTGGTGTCGGCTCTGGTGCTGGTGTGGGAATCGAGGCAGCGGGTGTGGGCGCTACGGGAGCTGGTGCCGGTGCGGCGGCCGCCGGCTCCGCGGCCGGTGGGCGTTGGGACGGTCGCTGGAACTTGTTCACCGGTGCCGGACCCGAGGGTGCCTGCTGCTCGGACGGCTGCAGTTGCGGTCGCGTCGGATCTGCCGATGCCTGCGCGACGGCGGCCTGCTCGCCGACCGGAAGGGTGACATCGAGTCGACGTTCCACCCGCTCCAGCCGTTGCAGCACCGCCGATTCCGCGTCCGAGGCCGAGGGCAACAGCATCCGGGCGCACATCACCTCGAGCAGCAGCCGCGGCGCGGTGGCACCGCGCATCTCGCCGAGACCGGAGTGCACGATCTCGGCGTAGCGAGTCAGGGTGGCCGAGCCGAGCAGATCGGCCTCGTCACGCAGTCGCTCGAGTACGTCGCCCGGTACGTCGACCAGACCGCGTTCTCCGGCGTCGGGCACGGCCTTCATCAGGATCAGATCGCGCAGCCGATCGAGGAGGTCGATGGCGAAGCGGCGTGGGTCGTGGCCCGCGTCCATCACCTTGTCGACGGTGCCGAACAGTGCGCCGCCGTCCCCTGCGGCCAATGCATCGACGGCCTCGTCGATGAGTGCGACATCGGTGACGCCGAGCAGCGACAGCGCCCGCGGGTAGGTGACGCCCTCGGGGCCCGCTCCGGCGAGCAGCTGATCCATGACGCTGAGCGAGTCACGGGGTGACCCACCGCCGGCGCGGATGACCAACGGGTAGACCGCATCCTCGACCGGGACCTGTTCCTGGTCGCAGATCTTTTCGAGCAGAACGCGCATCGTCGACGGCGCGAGCAGTCGGAACGGGTAGTGGTGGGTGCGCGAGCGGATGGTGGGGAGCACCTTCTCGGGCTCGGTGGTCGCGAAGATGAACACGAGGTGCTCGGGCGGTTCCTCGACGACCTTGAGCAGCGCGTTGAAGCCCGCCGGGGTCACCATGTGTGCCTCGTCGATGATGAAGATGACATAGCGCGATTCGGCCGGGGCGTACACGGCCTTGTCTCGCAGATCACGGGCATCGTCGACGCCACCGTGACTGGCCGCGTCCATCTCGACGACGTCGAAGTTGCCGGGACCACCGGGTGCGAGGGCAACGCAGGAGTTGCACACCCCGCACGGCGTGGACGTCGGACCTTCGGCGCAGTTCAGCGATCGGGCGAGGATGCGCGCGGAGGAGGTCTTTCCGCAGCCACGCGGACCGGAGAAGAGGTAGGCGTGGTTGATTCTGTTGGAATCGAGCGCCACGCTGATCGGTTCGGTGACGTGCTCCTGACCGACGACTTCGGCGAACGTCGCGGGACGGTACTTCCGGTAGAGGGCCACGCCCGAAAGGGTACCGGCGACCACGGACACAGTTGCATCGCGCGTCGGTCTGCCAGTGATGTCATCGTTGGCCTGCGGACACTGCCCTGATGTTCATGATCGCGAAGCTTTCCCGCGTTCCGGTGGAGTCCGAGAGGGCGAACAGCCAGTTGCCGTCCTGCAGTGCGTCCGAGATCGCGTACCGCACGATGGCACCCCTGGAGTTCTGGTAGTCGATCGAGACGGGTGTGCCCCGGGCTGCGGCGTCGGCCAACAGATCGAGATCGCGCGGCAGCAGTCGGCTGTGGTGGCCGAGCGAAGACCGCACCCGTGCGTCGTCGACGGTCTCGACGTCACCGGCTCGTAACAGCCGCGCCAGCTCGCATGGATCGCGTCGACCTCGTGGCACATGGACGCTCGCATGCGATCGGCGCGCTGCAGCGGCGCGGACCCGGCTCGGTCCGGCGATCTCGAGTTGGCCGGTATCGGAGTGCCGCACCGGAAAGTATCCGTGTCTGCGGAGCACGGCGATGGTGTCGATCGGCGTGGCCGAGCTGATCAGGACGGTGGGCGCGAGTCGCTGGAACTCGAGCACGGCCAGGGCTTCGTCGGCCTCGATGTTCGTCAGCATTACGACGTCCTCGGAGACGACGGCGCAGGGGATCTTGCGCACGGCCAGCGCTCCGTAGGTGCGCCAGCAGTCTCTGATCGTGTACGCCAGCGCTTGGGGGACGTCGCCATCGGCCATTTCCGTCAACGCATCGATCAGCTCGTCGCCGGTGCCTCCGGTGTCGAAGAAGCTGCGAATCGTCGCCGGGGTGAATCGCCAGACCGACGCCACTTCCCTCGACTCGGGCTGGGCGGCCGCGCCGAGTATCGACGCCACCTCGGTGCTCGGTGGTCCGGTGACCACCGCCGTCGAGTCGGGCAGCAGCCGAACCGAGAACGGCACCAGGTCGGCCATGTCCTGCAGCTGCGCCGTCAGAACCTCGCCGATCCGACTCGGATCGCCGTCTCGACCGACGGGAAAATCCGTGAGGGTGCCGCACAGGTCGGTCGGTGCGCCGTCGGCCAGCAGTCCGAGTCGAGTGGCTTCGGTCCAGAGCGCGCGCACATGACCTGCCCCGGCGCTCGTCGACACCACGGGTATGCGCCAGTCGAGGTAGCGGGCGAAATCCTCGGAATCGTGCAGAACCGTCATCGGCGAGTCGGCGTCCTCGTATCGGAGCAGAGCTGTCAGCGCCGTCGTGCGCAGGTCCGCTGCCGCGGGGTCGTCGAGCATCTTCTTGAGCACCGGCACGGTTTTCCGGGAGGCCTGAGGCACTCGATGGGTAGGCGTCGACGGCGAGCACCACCAGGCCGCCAGCAACACAGCGGCCTGCTCGGCTCGGGTGCTCGTCGACCAAATCTCGTAGGTGGAGGTGAGCGCGACGTCGGTTTTTCCTCGTTCGGTGATCAGTCCGGCTGCACGCGCCAGCATCAGCATCAGCGCGGTGGCCTGTTCGTCGGCGAACCCGAGCCTGCTGGTCAGCGACCGAAGCTCTTTGGCGCTCACGCCGCCGGTCTTCATCATCGTCAGGCCATCGGTGTCGACGGCTGCCAGCAACGCCTGAGTGTGCTCGCAGAACTGCAGCAGGGCAATCGAACGCGTGCGCCGCACGTCGTCCTGCGAGAGTGTGCGAGTGGCAAAGCTCGGGGGACAGAGTTCGATGGGCAACTGCCACCCCGCCCCTCGCAGGGCGATGCTCACTTCAAACGGCATCTCGACGCGGTGCCCGTCCAGTCGATACAGCAACCCGCGCTCGTATGCGGCCGCGCCGGCGGCGGGTGGTACATCGAAGATCAGCGACACCGGTTGACCATCGACGAAGCGAGACAACATCTCTCGCATCTCGGGAGGTCCGTCGTCGAACAACGCTCGGATACGGTCGGGGGTCATCGCAGCGGCCACGGCGTCAGCACGGGCCGCTCGATCGAGCTCGGGGTCGATACCGAGCACCGACAGTAACGCCAATCGATCCTGCTCGACGGCACAGTGCAGGAACAACTTTCGCTGCCGAAGAGCAAGTCCGAAAGGACGAGAGAACACCCCGGACAGATCGACGGGACGGTATTCGACAGTGCCGGAGCCGGGCGCGGTATACGGCCAGATCAGTCCGTACGACGTCAGAGTGGCCAGCGCAGCATCGATGTGTTCGGTCTCGCTCGATACTCCTTCGCCCGTCCAGTGACCGATCTCGGCGCGGCTCAGATCGCCCATGAGGGCGAATAATTCGAGTAGACCGAGCGCGCCTCGGTCGAGTTTTCGAGGCAGGGCCGACACTCGGCGCGTGGAGCCGAGCAACTGTGCGAGCAGTCCGAACGAACGCGGAGGTGGGTCGGTGGCCACGTCGGGTCGACGGCGCAGCAGACCGGTCAGCGCGTCCTCGTCGAGCGAGGCCAGCCACCCCTCGTACGTCCCCATGCTGTCGGTCATCTGATCCCCCCGGTGAATGTTCTGCCGAAGGTACCGCCGAGCACCGACAGATCTACTTCTTCTTGGCAGCCGCCTTCGCCGCCTTCTTGAACTCCCGCACCTCGAGCAGCGACTTCTCGTCCACGACGTCGGCGATGGATCGACGTGCGCCCTCGTCGCCGTACGCTCCGGCGGCCTTGCGCCACCCGTCGGGGGTGACGCCCATCTGCTTGCCGAGCAGCGCGAGAAAGATGCGCGCCTTCTGATCGCCGTATCCGGGGAGGGATTTGAGACGTTTGAGCACTTCGGCACCGTCGGGGTCCTCGCGGGTCCAGATCTGCTGCGGGGAGCCGTCGTAGTTCTCGACCAGGAAAGCCGCGAGGCCCTGGATACGTTTGGCCATCGAACCCGGGAACCGATGCACAGCCGGGGTCTGCGCACACAATGCGGCGAACTCGTCCGGATCGGCGTCGGCGACGGTGTCGACTTTCAGGTCGCCGAGACGGTCGACGAGCTTCTTCGGGCCGGCGAACGCCGATTCCATCGGCACCTGCTGATCGAGCAACATGCCGATCAGCAGTGCGAACGGATCGTCGGCGAGCAGTGCATCGGCCTCTGGATCGCCGACGAGGTGCAGGGTGCGAGACATGGCCTCGATCCTGCCATGCACCTCGCACTGTGAACATCGGTGACGGCCACCGCAAGCCGCACCGGTCCCCGGACCGATGCCGGGCATTCGATGATGAGAGGCTCGGCTCATGACTACGCACGAGATTTCCCAAGGCCAATTCGAGTGGGCCGATGAGGATGACCGCTTCGAACTCGGTCTGAGTTTCACACTCGTACAGTCGACGGATCCCGAGGCTGTGCTCGCGGTGTTCGCGTCGGTCAATGCCACGAAATCTCGAAAACCGGCCGGCATGGATGTCGAGGACTGGTCCGACTCCCTGCCGGACAGTGAGATGGCCAGACGCTATGCCGGCGTCGCAGGTGACTGGGTGTGGGTACTCGAAGAGTTCACCGTCTCGGGCGTGCTCTCCCCTGTTCCGGAGAGACTGTCGGACACTTTCGGTACCAGCATCACCGTGCACTGGGATGTCAATGCGCTCTCCACCTTCGTATATGCAGTCGACGGGGTGATCGAGCGGCAGTTCGAGCTCGGCCGCGAAGCCGATCCCTCAGACCGATCTGCGCCGGAAGGCTATCTCGAGGAGGAGGACGGAATCGACTGGGAGCAATGGATGTCCGGTGGTCTCTGCCTACAGGCACGGCTTTCCGGAGTGGTAGCGCTGACAGCCGATCCGATCGAACCAGTCATAGTCGAGACATGCAATGAGGGGTGAGCCGAACCTCGCACCGGAAGGGAGTCGTAGTGCGCCGCGTTTCGATCCCCGCATGTAGTCTTCGGAACACGGTGACCCGACGCCCGCCACGCCTCGTCGTGCGGACTCCCCTACTGCGTCGGGAAATGCATGAACGCTTCCTCTACTCGCACCCTCCGAGTATTTGTTGCAGGCTGGGTAATACAGGATGGTTCCTTTCCCCGCGCATCGGTCGGTGACCTCGCGGACGTTGCCCTCGAGCACTACTCCCTAACGGATACACCTTCTCTTTGCGACGAAACACGCACTGCCATAGCCAGACCCGCCTACGGCCGAGCACCCAGCATGCACCGCGACGGGCGTCTCCTCTGGCTTCATCTCGTCTACGGCGACGGCTGGAGCGCCCAGTGGTGGGCCGACACGCCCACCAACGGAGAGGTCACTCTGACCGGAACGTTCAACGCGATGCTCAACGACTTCGGTGTGGACGCGCCACCCCGCGTTCACGGTCGCATCCGCTCGATGCATCTCGTCGACGAACAAGTTCGACCGATAGAAAACGGCTGGACCACTATCGACGGAACCGACCGGCTCACTGAGATCGATGCCATTCCCGTCGCACACGAATGGTGGCCGTCCAAGGACACCGAAGACGGCGACTTCGTCTCGTCGGGTGTACTGATCGACATCGATCTCGACGACAACCCCTCTTCGCTCGGACCGTTCGCAGCGGGAGCTGTGACGATCAGGGGAAATTCGATCTGGGTCATGCACTCGTCGGACCCGGTTCTTGTGCAAGTCGATACGGCGGGCGCAGTTCCGGTCATCACTCGCTACCTGCTGCCGCTGACCATCGAACCTTCGGCAGACCGCTGGTCGCGTCGGATACACGCGGTCGACGACGGCCTCTGGATCACCTCCGAGCACGATATTCACCTGTGCACCATTTCTCCCGAGGGTGAGCTGAACGTCGAGCGATACACCACCGAAGGCAGCTGGACCACCGCGGTCCACGAGGGACAGCTGTATCTCCTGGGGTGGACGCGGTCGTCGATGAACAGCAACCGACGTCACGGAGTGATCAGGACCTACCCGGATGAACAGCGAGTTCGATTGCTGGACTTAGCCACTCGACGCCTTGTCCCAGCTGACGGCCCCGACGACATCCGCGCTACCCGAGCAGATCGCGCTACCGCGGTCGACGGCACGCAGTGGTGCGTCGACGGCACAGATATGTTGCGCCGCATCGACTCCGACGGAACGACGTCGAATATCGACCTGACAGCCGAGTCGGAGACGGTCACTGTTCGATCGACACCACCGGATGCGTTCGCCGACCCTGCCAACGCCGACGTCGTCGCCTCCATCACCGTCGACGTCTCGCGCTTGGTTCCGAAAACACCGCCGAACCCGTAACGAAACGAGTCGATCACGGGCAGTAATTCTCGAACGACCCGCACAGAGGGACAGCCTGCGCAGCACTGGGGTGAATTTCCGATATCCGCAGCTGAGGACAAGATTCCTGATGTACTGCCGGCGGGTCGATACGTCAGCGTGATATCCAACGGGCACAGTGCACTTACAGCATAGATCGCGGCGGTCGATGCCGTAAGTGCCCTGAATATTCGTGAAGGTCCGTTCGATGGCTCATGCACAACGGCGTGAAAGAACTGATGGGTTACGTCAGGCATCGGCAAAATGGCAGGATTGGATGAGTACGGCATCACCATAGTTTTCGCAGCAATGGCCGTGTGCATTTATTGCGACCAGTCGTCTACGTAGACGGTTCCGAAAAGAACATTGATTCGCTCGATAGGAGCCTGCGAGACGGTCCTCATACCAGTGAGCTCACCAGTGAGCTCACCAGTGACATAGCGAGAAACAACACCAGCTGATAAGTGCAGTGAGCAGCGTCAGCTTCGGCGGATACAGCTCGAAGCCATTGTGCTGAAGTAACGTGCTCGCGTAGAACACCAGCCAGGTGACAACCCCGACGAGTACTGCGATCCATACCGATTCACTCTCGAAAGGGACCGCCGACGGATCGAAGTGGGTAGGCGCAATCCACTACCGTTCGATGATGGCCGGGACACTGAGTGCCGTTGTTCGAGCAACGAACTCGACGGCTACTTCAACCGACCGACTGCGCACACCGCCGATCAACGGCTGAGAACTCGTCCTCACCCTTTCGCGAAGCGCGCTGCTTCCGTGCGGTTCTGGGCTCCGAGTTTGGTCAACACATTCGACACGTGCACGCTGACGGTCTTGACGCTGATCACGAGCCGCTCGGCGATCTGCTTGTTGGTGTATCCCTCGCCGAGGAGTTCCAGCACGTCCCACTCGCGACGAGTCAACAGGTCCGCGCCCGCGGGGCGACGCGCATCGCCGGGTCTCACGGTGGCCCCGAGTCGGTCGAACATCGCGATGGCTTGATCGGCTGTGTGTCTGGCTGCCGACCGGTCGCCCGCAGCCTCGAGGGCTTCGGAGAGCGACTGCAGGGCACGGGCACGCTCGAACGGCTGGAGCTCGAACGCATCCACCGCTGCACGCCATTCCGCCACCACGGACGCGGCATCTCCGTGTCCGCAGTTGAGACGAAGGTGACCCAACTCTGCCTGACCTCGCCGTAGCCATGCGGTCGACTCCCAGCCGTAGGACGGACTGGAACCGGCTGTGCGTTCGATGTCGGACTGCAGACGTGATCCGAGTTCCATTGCAGCCCGCGCTCCGATGACGCTCGACCCGCGGCGCGCCGCTTCCATCGCCAGCACCGACAATCTGATGCGTCCACCGAACCACGGGTTGTGCCATTGCGTCCCCACGGTGGCGACAGCGGATTCGAGGCAGGTGATCGCTTCACCGAACCGCCCGTTGCACAACGCCGTATAGGCAACAGCTGCGCTCGTCACCAGCGTGATGAAGCCGTCCTGAGACTCGAAGGCGCGGACGCGTTCGATATCGGCCGCGAGTTCCTCGTCGCCGATTGCGGCGCGAATCTGAAACCCCGCACACAGCTGCTCAGCCGAACCCAGTGGCGGTGCAGCCGAGTCGATCTGCGCCAAGTCGGCAAGAGCCGATGTCCAATCACCCGAGTAGTACCGCACATTGGCCAACTGAACCCGTGCCCCTACGCCGTAGGGCGTCCACTGGCGGCCGGTCGATCGAGCGATCTCGACTGCCTCGCCGAAAGACTCCTGCGCCGATACGAAATTGCCGTCGTCGAATTCGATCATTCCGAGATTGAATTTGCTGCGCAGCAAATTCCCGATGTCACCGCTTTCCCGTGCGAGCGCGGCGGTCCGAACGAGAAGCGTGCGCGAGGCGGCGGGATCATCGTGGCGTCTGCGTAGGCGCGCCAGTGTAATTCGAGCATCCGCCGACCGCCCCGGATCGCCGAGGGATTCTGCGATACGCACAGATTCCTCAGCCCAGGCGAGGGACTGATCTTCCCGGCCCAACGCTTCGGTTATCCGTGCACCGAGACCGGTCAATTGCACTCTCCACGGGGCGAATTCCTCCGCAGACGCGATGATCAACGCGTGCTCCACCGCCGCCAGGGCAGAATCCTCTCGTTCGATCGCCAACGCCGATGTCGCCTCGGCATTCAACAGGTCGAGTCGCTCGGGGATCGTCAACGCATCTCCACCACGCTCCAGTTCGGCGCGGACCACGGAGAGCGACCGCAGATTCTGCCCTGCTGTCGTCGCCGCCGACGCGTACTCCAACACCAGTGCCGTTTCCGTCGGCTCCCATTGCGGCTGTCGCAGTTCCAGTGCGGCGGCGAGGTGAGCCATGGCCTCGGCCGGAGCAGCCAGCGTCATGGCCTCGCGGCCCGCGTCGACGTGGGCACTGAACGCCTTCGGCAGATCGTGGGCCAATCCTGCGTGTCGCGCCAGGTCGGCACTGGCACCGCGATGCCGGTGTTCGGCGAGCGAGTCGACGAAACGAGCGTGCAACCGCGCACGACGGCCGGGCAGGACGTCGTCGTAGATGGCCTCGGCCAGGAGCGCGTGCCGAAAGACGTAGTAGAAGTCGGTGGTCTCGACGAGCCTGGCGTCGACGATCTCGCGGATCACGTCTTCGAGCCGGTCATCGTCCAGGCCGGTCACCTCTGCCAGAACTTCGTGCGCGACGCGGGGCCCACCCACCGCCATCGTTTCGGCCACCGACTTCGCCGAGGGCGACAAGGCGTCGAGCCGGACCAGCAGGAGTTCGGCGAGACTCGGCGGAATCGACGATCCGGGACGCCGGCCGGCAGATACGAGTTCTTCGATGAAAAATGGGTTGCCGCCCGATCGCTCCACGATGACGTTCCGAGATTCCACGTCCGTCGCTGCGGGGAGGGAGTCGAGGAGACGATACGACGATTCGGCGTCGAGAGGCGTCAAGTCCACTCGTCGGACGCAGCTCAGACGCGTCCACTCGGAGAGCGACTGTCGGAGTGGGTGTTTGCGATGGAGATCGTCGCTGCGATAAGAGATCATCAAACACACCCGCGTTTCGGCGAGTCTCGACAGCAGAAATGTCATGAGCTCGCGGGTGGAGGTGTCCGCCCAGTGCACGTCCTCGACGATGAGAAGCGCCGGGCGGTCGGCTCCGATTGCAGTCAGCGCGGCGAGGGCGGCATCGAACAGTTCGGAACGTGTTGTGTGCGGGAGTGGACCGAACAATTCGGTGAATGCGAGGTACGGAATACCGACCTCACCGAGGTCCAAGCATCGCCCGATCAGCACCTGCGTTCCGCGTGTTTCCGCTCTGCGCCGCAGTTCTGCCAGCAGTCGCGTTTTGCCGACACCGGCGTCGCCGGAGACGATGACCGCGGCAGGTAGCCCCCGGGCGGCGTCGGCGACGACCCGTTCGAGCGCCGCCAGTTCGGCGTCCCGTCCGATCAGAGTGCGAGCCACGCCAACAAACTACGCCGCTCTCGTGGCCTTGCGTACCTCTGTGCGCGGCTGCGCATTCGGCGGTCGTACGCTCGCAGCGAATCGGCTACTCGGCGTTCATGATCGGCCAGAACTTCGTAGGTGGAGTACATGGAACCCACTCTGGCGTCGCCGTCCCATCCGCACATCGGGCGAGTTCCCTATCTTCGATGGAACCGCTGTGCGAGAGAGTCCTAGGGATACGGCCTCGACATCCTGGTCGCAATCCGATGCACATCATCGTCGAAGACACGCGGGCGACTTCGTTCGAATGGCCGCAGCCTGATACGGCTGCGCGACACGATCAGGTGATCGACACCATCTGGGTGATGTCGTCGAAGGGCAGCGGTCCGTCGACGACGGCTCCGACGACGGCGCTGTTGAGGATGATCGATCCGCCGTGGTTGTCGAGGAAGGCGGTGTCGGATGCGTCGCGTCCGGTGGCGATGCGCACCAGGGTCGATCGAGGTGCGAGGCATGTGGCGTCCACTACTCGCCATTGGCCTTCGACGAATGCTTCGGCAACGGCATGGAAGTCCATGGGATCGCAGCCCGGTGCGTACACCGCAACGAGGCGAGCGGGGACGTTGACCGCACGAAGCAAGGCCACCACGAGGTGGGTGTAATCGCGGCACACGCCCGCGCCGGCGAGGAGGGTATCGACCGCACCGTCGATGGGATCACTGCTGCCCGGTACGTAGCTGAGCCGTGAACCGACCCAGGAGGACACCTCGGCAAGCAACTTCTCGGACGGTGGATAGGAGCCGAATTCCGTTGCTGCGAAACCGAAGAACTTATCGGCCTCGGCGTAGCGGCTGGGCCGCAGGTACAGCGAGAGATCGTAATCGGACACCGGGGCCGGTTCGGTGTTGCCGTAGACGGTCGCCGAGTACGAGGCCTCGAGCTTGCCGACGCCGGCGTGGAGCTTGTGGATGCGGGTGCCGTGAGCACCGCTGATCTCCTGCGCTTCGATCGGCTGTCCGTCGAGGGTGAACGAGAGTGCCTCCCACACGTCGGTTCCCGGATGCGGTGCGATCGCGATCTGGAACTCGAGGGTGCTGGCCTCGGTCACGTCGACATCGAGGTACGCGGAGACGTCACGTTTCATCGTGCCGATCCTGCCATCTTCGAGCCGTTCACGCAGATCATGATTCGTCGGTCGGCCGTTCGCCCGTGACCAGGAAGATGACCCTCTTGGCGACCTCGACCGTGTGGTCCGAGTAGCGCTCGTAGAACCGACCGAGCAGCGTGATGTCCACGGCGGCGGGTACTCCGTGCGGCCAGTCGGGCGCGGAGGTCAGCAGGAACAGACTGCGGTGCAGTTCGTCCATTTCCTCGTCCTGAATGCGCAGGTTCGCCGCGAGCTCGGCATCGCGGGTCTCCAGCACCCGCTGGGTGGCCTCGGCCTGCGCGACGGCCACTCGGCCCATCTCCTCGAACACGCCCTCGACCTCAGGAGGGAGAACGTGAGCGGGGTGGCGGCGACGGGTCAACTCTGCGATGTGGACGGCAAGTCCTCCCATGCGTTGCAGATCGGCGACGATGTTGATGCCGGAGACGACGCGTCGTAGATCGTGGGCGACGGGTGCCTGCAGCGCCAGGAATCCGAAGGCATTGTGTTCCCACTCGACGGCCAGCAAGTCGATTTCATCGCGGCTTTCGATGGTCTTCTCGGCCAGAACGATGTCTGCCGTCAGTAAGGACTGCGTTGCATCGATCATCGCTTTTTCGGCAATTCTCGACATATCGGACAAATTCGACGCCAACAAATTCAGCGTTTCTGCGTAGCCATCCCGCATGTATTTCTCAACCCCTACCGCTCAGCCCACGTGGGCATGTGAGAGATACCCCCGAACGCATCTTTCTACACCCCCGCGGCGCTGTGGGATTCTCGATCACATGACTGTGTTGAAGTCCACAATGCTTTTCGGTATCGCCGCGCTGCTGGAGATCGGCGGAGCGTGGCTGGTGTGGCAAGGCCTTCGAGAACAGCGGGGATGGCTGTGGGCAGCTGCCGGAGTGATCGCACTCGGCGGTTACGGCTTCGTGGCCACCCTGCAACCCGATGCGAATTTCGGCCGCATCCTCGCCGCGTACGGCGGGGTGTTCGTCGCTGGATCTTTGCTCTGGGCAATGGTGGTCGACGGCTTCCGACCCGATCGTTGGGACATCACGGGCGCGTCGATCGCCCTGATCGGCGTCGCAGTGATCATGTACGGCCCACGCTGATGCGCGCGGGCCGTACCGACCAGATCAGCAGTTCGTCGGCGCGGGCACTCCGTAGAACCGATCCTTGATCCAGTTCTGTGCCTCGCCCAGTCCGAGGATGTCCGGAATCAGGTGCCCTACACCCGATCCCGGAACGATCGCCGGAAGCTGCGCGGAGCTCAGCTGCACGGTGGCACCCTTGCCGCACCAGTCGCCGGCCAGTCCGACGGCCTGTCCGTGGGGCACGATGTCGTCGGACGTGCCGGACTGAATCAGCACCGGGGCATTCGGCGTCCGCTCGCCGATCTTGTTCTTGGCCAAGATCTCCTGGGCCTTGGGCAACCTGTCCAGCACAACTGCCAAGGGCTCACCGGTTTTGGTGTACTCGGTGGTGCGGTGCAGCCCGACGGTCAAGATCGTTTCTGCGACACACTGATTTGCGACCATGTTCAACATTGCTCTGCCCGCATCGCTGATGTTCTCGTCGATGATCGGCTGCAGATCAGGATCGGAGTTGAGCAGACCGTTGAGGGTGTACCCGATCACACCTGTGAGGATGGTGCCGTCGACCTGCTCGAGGGTTGCTTTCAGATCTGCCGGAGGTGCGCCGGCGTAGGTGCCGACGAGATCCAGCTCGGGCGCGTACTCGGAAGCCAATTCCGCTGCGGCCGCGGCTGCGCCGCCACCCTGCGAGTAGCCGTAGGCGGCCACGGGGCCGTCCGCGGAAATCTTGGTTCCCTGCAATTTCTGGGCGGCGCGGGCCGCGTCCAGCACGGCGTGCGCTTCGGACGCGCGGTTGACGTAGGTGTGGGCGCCGGGCGTACCGAGACCCTCGTAGTCGGTGATGACGACGCCGTATCCCTGGGACAGCAGTGAATACGCTGCGAGCACTTCGTATTCGACCATGACGCCCAGCGGCGGTGTGTAGGTGATGACGTTGTTGAGCATCTTCGACGGTGCGCATTGATCGCCCTGCCCCTGTGTGCCGGGGGCGAGTACCACGAGCGGACGCGGACCCGGTCCGGTCCACTCCGCGGCAGGATCGATGTAGGTGCCGGTCACGGCATTGGCAGCGCCGTTGGAATCGTTGCTGCGGTACATGATTCGCGTCGCAACACCGGGCAGCGGACCGCCGATTCCGGGTACCGACAGAGCAAGATGCGAAGGCTCGGAACGGATGACGTCGCCCGGCGAACCAGCCGGAAGCGGACTCGGCGGAACGTAGAAATCGGATTCGATGGTCGAACCGGTCGAGGGGGCGGCCGACACCGCCGGCGCCGTCACCCCGATGAGTAGCGCTGCAACCGCCACAGCCGAACCGAACACACGCTTCGAACGCACTCCGCAAACCCCCAACGTCGACCACTCGTCACCAAGTGAGCGCTACCCCGTGTAGCACTTATCGTGACGCATACTACGTGATGCATCACACAACGCATAGAGCTGGATTGAATTTCCCACGATCAACGTCGACGGCGATGCATTGCGGCTTTGGCCGCGTCTATTTCTTCGCTGGTGAAGGGACGCCCGGGCAGGGGGGATCGAGGGACTCCGTCGCCGCGCAATCCGTCGAGCACCACTGTGAAATAGCGACGCCAGTTGGCGGCATCGACGGAGCTGGAGAACTCGACGCTCGCCCCGATCATTCCGAGAATGGGATAGAAGTCGCTGACGGCGACATCCGGCCGCAGTTGCCCGGACTCCAACGCTCGATTCACGACCTTCTCGAAGTACGGATCGAAGCGCGAGCGAACCTGAGCAATGCCGCGACAGCCCTCGTCCGAACCGAGAACCACCTCGCCCAGACCGCGATTGGAGGACATTTCCTCACAGGTCTCGGCCAGGAACTGCACCAGCCCCTCCCACGCGTCCTGAGCCTCCAGCGCGCGCTGCGCGGCCGCGAGCATGTCCTCGAGCCGCTGCTCGAACACACCGTCGATCAATTCTTCCTTGCACGAAAAACGCCGATAGACGGTGCCCACACCCACTTTGGCGTGCGCCGCGACATCGTCGAGGGTGATATCGATGCCTCGCGAAGCGAACAGATCACGGGCCGCATCCACGATTCGTCGTCGATTGCGTTCGGCATCCGCCCGGAGAGGCTTGGAAGCCGATGTGTCCGCTCTCACATTCATTCGATGTCCGTTTCACCCGATAAGCGGAGGACATTCCTCCACTTAGCTGCTACCTTGGCCCTACAACCGGAGGATACACCTCCGCATAGTCGAACCGAGGACAGTATGACCACCCTTTCATCGGAGAACGTGGGCGACCCGACATCGACCACGACGCCGGTCGATGAACGCGCACACAGGAATCGTTGGCTGATTCTTGCGACGCTCGGACTGGCCCAGCTCATGGTTGTGCTCGACGCAACCATCGTGAACATCGCACTTCCCGCCGCCCAGCTCGATCTGGGCTTCGACAACGCCGATCGCTCCTGGGTCGTCACCGCCTATGCACTGGCGTTCGGCAGCCTGCTGCTGCTCGGTGGACGGCTCAGCGATCTCTTCGGCCGACGCAACACCTTCCTCATCGGGCTCGTCGGCTTCGCGCTGATGTCGGCGGTCGGCGGCGCAGCCGTCAACTTCGGCATGCTCGTCGCCGCCCGCGCCGGTCAGGGCGTCTTCGGTGCACTTCTTGCCCCCGCTGCACTGTCTCTGTTGGCCACCACGTTCACCGATCCCAAAGAACGCGCCAAGGCATTCGGCATCTTCGGTGCCATCGCAGGCGGCGGCGGCGCATTGGGTCTGCTACTCGGCGGCATGCTCACCGAGTGGGCCAACTGGCGCTGGAGCCTGTACGTGAACCTGATCTTCGCGACGCTCGCATTCGTCGGCGCGATCCTGTTCATGGCCAAGCACAAAGCCGATGTCCGCCCCAAGCTCGACATACCCGGCACCTTGGCGGTCTCGGCAGCACTGTTCTCCATCGTCTACGGCTTCGCGCACGCCGAATCCGACGGTTGGAGCAATCCGGTCACCCTCGGATTCCTGGCCGCAGGCGCAATTCTGCTGGCAGTGTTCGTCACCATCCAGATGCGCGTCGAGCAGCCGTTGCTTCCGTTGCGCATCGTCCTCAACCGCACTCGTGCGGGATCGTTCCTCGCCGTATTCGTCACCGGCGCAGGCATGTTCGCGGTGTTCCTGTTCCTGACGTACTACCTGCAGAACACACTGAAATACACGCCCATCACCACCGGGTTCGCGTTCATGCCGATGATCGCCTCGCTCATCCTCACCGCGACGCTGTCCACCGCGCTGGTCCTCCCCCGGTTCGGGCCCCGCATCCTCATGACGACCGGCCTCGTCGTGGCCTCCCTCGGAATGGGATTGCTGACGCAAATCGACCTGAACAGCAGCTACGTCACGCACATCCTGCCGGGCCTGATCATCATGGGCCTCGGACTCGGGGCCACCATGGCACCGGCCATGCAGGGAGCCATCTCGGGCGTCGATCCGGACGACTCCGGTGTCGCATCGGCAACGGTGAACACGATGCAGCAGGTGGGTGGCTCGATCGGAACGGCCCTGTTGAGCACCGTCGCCGCCAACGCAGCCACCGGCTACGTCAGCGCCAACATGGCAACGGCGACCGACGCAGCATTGCTGCAGGCCAACGCGGAGATCAGCAGCTACACCACCACGTTCTGGTGGGCGTCGGGAATCTTCCTCCTCGGCGCGGTGCTGTCGGCGACGCTACTGAAGAAGGGACCGTTGCCGACGGCTCCCGAAGGTGCAGTGGTCGTCGGGCACTGAGTGCCTGCGGCAGTGGTGTGGTTATGTGCCCCCTGCGGCACATAACCACACCACTAGCTTTCGAGCAGTTTCTCCGTCGCGGCCAGCAACACGCAGGTCGCGACGCCGTCCATCGACTTCTCCAGCTCACCGAGCGACGGGAAGCTCGGGGCGAGGCGAATGTTCTTGTCTTCCGGATCTTTTCCGTACGGGAACGCCGAGCCGGCACCCGTCAGCGCAATACCAGCGTCCTTGGCCAACGCGATCGAGCGGGCCGCGGTGCCCTCGAGCACATCGAGGCTGATGAAGTAACCACCCTTGGGTTCGGTCCACGACGCAATCTTCGACGCACCCAGCCGGTCTTCGAGGATCTGCTGCACCAGCGCGAACTTCGGTGCCATGAGCTCACGATGCTTGGCCATGTGGGCCCGCACGCCTGCGGCATCACCGAAGAAGCGCAGATGCCGCAACTGATTCAACTTGTCCGGGCCGATGCTCTTCTTGCCCAGATGCTTCTGATACCAGGCGAGGTTCTCCTCGGAACTGCCGAAGAAACTGACACCCGCACCCGCGAACGTGATCTTCGAGGTCGACGCGAACACGAACGGACGATGGGCGAAACCGGCCTCGGCCGCCATACCGAGCACGTCGTAGGACGGCGGAAAATCCTCGGCCAGTGGGTGCACGGCATAGGCGTTGTCCCAGAACAATCGGAAATCGGGCGCTGCAGCAGGCATCGTGGCCAGTGCGCGAACGACCTCCTCGGAGTAGACGGCACCGGTGGGGTTCGAGTAGTTCGGCACCACCCACATGCCCTTGATCTGCGGATCCGAGGCCACCAGCGTGGCGATCTCGTGCACATCAGGTCCGTCGGGGCCCATCGGAAGCGGGATCATCTCGATGCCGAAGCTCTCGGTGATCGCGAAATGCCGGTCGTAACCGGGGGCCGGGCACAGGAAGCGAACGTTCGGCTCGGCCGACCAGGGGCGAGGGGAATCGGGCAGCCCGTGCAGTAGCGCCCACACCACCAGGTCCTGCATGATCTCGAGGCTTGCATTGTTGCCCGCGAGCAGATTCTTCACCGGAATTCCGAGCAGCTCACCGAAAATGGCGCGCAGTTCCGGCAGGCCCGCGAGGCCGCCGTAGTTACGGCAATCCGTTCCGTTCCCGTCCTTGAAGTCCGCGCCGGGGAGCGTCAGCAGATCGGCAGCGAGATCGAGCTGCTCGGGTGACGGCTTGCCGCGAGTGAGATCGAGCTTCAGATCCTCCGCCTTGAGCTGCGTGTACTTCGCGCTCTGGCGCTCGTGCTCGGAGACGAGCTCCTCATGGTTCATCAGACCCAACTGGGTTTGCGCTGGCATGCGGAGCGGCCTCTCGGTGACGGGTTCCCCGGACAGTGTCGATGTCACTGAATGTAAGGGGACCCCGCGCACCCGGCAGAGCCCATTGACCCTTGCTGCCTTCCGGCCCTGGGGGAGTTCACAGGATGCGCGCCGCGCGGGATCCGTTAAGAAGTGTAGCCGCCACCCGTCGGGCAACGCATCACCACCCTTCGCGCCTCCCGATTTGGGGGATGGAGGGGGTAACCGGGTAAGCTCCCCCACGGAGGATTCGCCTAGTGGCCTATGGCGCTCGCCTGGAACGCGGGTTGGGTTAACGCCCTCAGGGGTTCAAATCCCCTATCCTCCGCCAGAGAAGCCCCTGTGACTCGGTCACAGGGGCTTCTTGCTGTTCGGGGTGTGGCCATTCGCTCGCCCGCGTCAACCGGTTCACGCCCACCCGTTCGCGCGACCACCCATACGCGTCAATGGACCCTTGCACCGGTCAGACGTATGCAAAGGTCCATCCACCCAGTTCACGACTCCGCGTCGATGGCACATTGACGCGCCCAGACGTATGTGCAGTGGACCATTGACGAAGGCGGGGGCACCGAACCTAGCGAGCCGACCAACCACCGTCCATGGTGTACGACGCACCGGTGACCATGCCCGCGTTCTCCGAGGTCAGCCACCCCACCAGTGAGGCGACTTCGGCTGGCTCGACGAGTCGCTTGATGGCTGCCTCGGTGAGCAGCACCTTTTCGAGTACTTCGTTCTCGGGGATGCCATGCGCTTTGGCCTGCTCGGCGATCTGCTTTTCCACCAGGGGTGTTCGCACGTATCCCGGGTTGACGCAGTTGCTCGTCACACCGTGGGCTGCGCCTTCGAGGGCCGTCACTTTCGACAGTCCTTCGAGTGCATGTTTGGCGGTGACGTAGGCGACCTTGAATTCCGATGCCCGCAGTCCGTGCACCGACGACAGGTTCACAATCCGGCCGAACCGGCGGGCGTACATCCCAGGCAGCGCCGCGCGAATCAAAAGAAAGGGGGCTTCGACCATCAGCGTCTGAATTCTGCGGAACGCACCCGGATCGAACTCGACGATCGGGGCGACGGTTTGGATGCCCGCGTTGTTGACGAGGATGTCGACGTCGAGCTGGAGGTCGTCCAGGGCGGTGGTGTCGAGTAGATCCACCGACCAGACGTCACCACCGAGCTCGAGCGCCAATTCCTTTGCGGCAACGTCGTTCACGTCGGCGATGGTGACCCGGGCACCTCGTGAAGCGAGCTCCCGCACACAGGCTGCCCCGATGCCGGACGCTCCCCCGGTGACGAGGGCGGAGCGTCCGGTCAGGTCGGTCACCGCTTCACATTCTGATCGAGCAGGCCCACCTTGGCCAGCTCGGCCTCGGTGGCCAGGTTCTTGGCGTCGGCGATATCGATCGTCTCGAGTGCCAATCCCTTTGTCTCACGGGCCGCGACGACTGCGATCACGGTGACCAGCGCCGATCCTGCCAAGTACCAGGCGATCGGAACCGAGGAGCCGTATCGGTTCAGCAGGAACACCGCGATGATCGGGGCGAGCGAGCCCGCGACGATCGAGGTGACCTGATAGCCGAGGGACACACCGGAGTACCGCATTCGCGTCGGGAACATCTCGGCCATGATCGCCGGCTGAGTTGCGTACATGAACGCGTGGAAGATCAGGCCGATGATGATGGCCAACATGATGACCACGTTGTGCCCGCTGTTGAACATCGGGAAGGCGAAGAAGCCCCAGGTTCCGGCGGCCAGTGCGCCGAAGAGGTAGACGGGGCGGCGGCCGACGCGGTCGGCGAGCTTGCCCACCATAGGGATGACGCAGAAGTGGATGGCGTGCGCGGCGAGCATCCACCACAGAATGGTCGTGGTGTCGGTACCGACCTCCACCTTGAGGTAGGTGATGGTGAACGTCACGACGAGGTAGTACATGACGTTCTCACCGAAGCGCAGCCCCATCGCAGTGAAAACTCCACGCGGATAACGCTTGATGACCTCGAAGACTCCGTACGACGCAGCCTTGATGACCTCGGCCTGCTTCTGCGCCTCCAGGAAGATCGGGGCGTCGGTGACCTTGGTGCGGATGTAGTAGCCGACGAAGACGATGACGGCGGAGAGCCAGAAGGCCACGCGCCAGCCCCAACTGAGGAAGGCTTCGTCGGAGAGCGTGGTGGTCAGCACCAGCAGCACGACGGTCGCCAGCAGGTTGCCGGCGGGAACGCCTGCCTGTGGCCAGCTGGCCCAGAATCCGCGAGACTTGTTGGGGCTGTGTTCTGCCACAAGGAGAACCGCGCCACCCCACTCTCCGCCGACGGCGAATCCCTGGATGAAACGCAATGCGACCAGCAGCGCCGGTGCCCAGTAACCGATCGCCTCGAATGTCGGCAGGCAACCCATCAGGAACGTAGCTCCGCCGACGAGGATGAGGCTGAACTGCAGCAGCTTCTTTCGGCCGTACTTGTCTCCGTAGTGCCCGAAGACGATGCCGCCCAACGGCCTGGCGACGAAGCCGACGGCGTAGGTGACGAACGCAGCGAGGATCGCATCCAGTTCGCTGGTTCCGGCGGCGAAGAAGATCTTGCTGAACACCAGCGTCGCCGCGGTGCCGTAGAGGAAGAACTCGTACCACTCGACGATGGTGCCTGCCATCGAGGCGGCCACGACCTTCTTGAGACCTGACGGGGTGGCATCTGGATCCGGTTGGGATCGACCTGCTGGCGACTGTTCGTCGACACTCATAACTTCTCCTGTGTTGCTCGGCACTGCGCGTCGCGATATGTGATGGACCACACATATGCGGGATGCTCTGAGTATTGGTGCAGATGTTTGTCGGCGCAAGAGCCATGAACGCAGGTGGGATCTGCAAAAATGCACACATGACCCTCGGTTGGGCGAAGATCCCCAGTGCAGACGACCTGCTGGTGCTGCTTGCCGTCAGCCGAACGGGTCGCTACAGCTCCGCGGCCGACGACCTGGGCATCAACCACACGACCATTTCCCGACGCATCGCCGCGCTCGAGGACACGCTCGGCGGCCGAGTTCTCACCCGTGGCGCCGGCGGCTGGGAGCTGACCCAACTGGGCCGCGGCGCACTGGCTGCGGCCGAGGCCGTCGAGGATGCGCTGCGCACCCTCGTCTCGAACGACGCAGGTGCACTGGAAGGCGTCGTGCGCATTTCGGCCACGGACGGATTCAGCGCCTACATCGCAGCCCCGGCCGCGGCGCGAGTGCAGCGCGCTCATCCCCGAGTATCCGTGGAGATCGTCGCTGTCACCAGGCGCGCATCGCAGCAACGATCCGGCTTGGACATCGAGATCGTCGTCGGACAACCGCAAGTTCATCGCGCCGAGGCGATTCGACTGGGAGACTATCGACTCGGCCTCTACGCCTCCCAGACCTATGTACAGGAGCACGGAACGCCGCAGGTGCCCGCCGACCTTTCTGCGCACCCGTTCATCTACTTCATCGACTCGATGCTGCATGTGGACGATCTCGATCTGGCCCCGAACTTCACTCCCACGATGCGTGAGTCGGTCACCTCGACCAACGTCTTCGTCCACGTCGAGGCCACCCGAGCCTCGGCCGGAATCGGACTGTTGCCGTGTTTCATGGCCGACCGCCACCCGGACCTGAAAAGAATTCTGCCCGACGCCATCGCGGTGAAACTGACCTACTGGCTGGTCACCCGTACCGAAACACTGCGACGGCCCGAGGTCTCGGCGGTGGTCGACGCCATTCGCGCGGTGGTCAGCGAACAACGCACGGCCTTGTTGGGTGAGAACTAGTTGGGTGAGAACTGACGTCGGTGGGCATACCGTCGAATGCACCGAAATTCCGCCCGAGAAGGAGTGTCCCTCGATGTCCGATATCGATTTCTATTTCGATCCGGTGTGCCCGTTCGCCTGGATGACCAGCAAATGGGTTCGTAAGGTCCAGGCCCAGCGCGACTACACCGTCGACTGGCGGGTCATCTCACTGCGACTGCTCAATTCCCACATCGACTACGACGCGCACTTCCCGCCCGAGTACGAGGCCGGGCACACCGCAGGTCTGCGACTGTTGCGGGCGGCTGTCTCTATTCGTCGTGAGCACGGGTCTGCCGCGATCGGGCCACTGTATGAGGCCCTCGGCAAGCGCATCTTCGACACCGAGGTGGTCCCCGACGATGCGAAGAGCCACGGCTATCGCGGCACCGCAGAATTCCTGGGCCCGATCCTCGAAGAACTCGGGCTGCCCACCCATCACACTGCAGCACTGGATGATTCGTCTCTCGACGAGGAGATCCAGGCCGAAACCGATCACGCACTCTCCCTGACCGGCAAGGACGTCGGCACACCCATCATTGCCTTCGAGCCGCCGGACGGCGTCGCCTTCTTCGGACCGGTGATCAGCCGACTACCCAGCGACGAAGAAGCAGTACCGCTGTGGGACAACGTGATCGGACTGGCTCGCTTCCCGGGATTCGCCGAGATGAAGCGCAGCCTGCGTGAGCTTCCCCAGTTGAAGGCGCTCGGTGTGCAGGAGGACGAAGCCGGCGTGCAACAGGACTGGCACGGCGGGAGCCGACGCCAGAAGAAGTGATCGTCTCGGCCGTATCAGCCGCCCTGCACGTCGTCCATGCTACCGGTTTCCGGTGTTCCGATATCGAGGCCGTAACGCAGGTGCACGGTGCCTTTTCCGCCGACGGCCGGTGGCTCGAGCAACGTCAGGTTGCTGGGCACGGTCCCGTCGGTGAACACACTCTTCCCCACCCCGAGAACGATGGGATGCACCCATAGATCAAGTCGATCGAAGAGCTTCTCGCGCAACAGAGTCTGAACCAGATCCAGGCTTCCGACGACCTTGATGTTCTCGTGCCGCTCTCGGATCTCACGTACCGCATCGACCAGGTCCGGCCCGAGTTGGGTCGAACCGTCCCACTGTAGATCGGGTGTGCCGCGCGAGGCCACGTACTTCGGTATGGCGTTGAACAACGTTGCGAACGGGCCGTTTTGGTTCGGCCAGTACGCGGCGAAGATGTCATAGGTGCGCCGCCCGAGCAGGAGCGCATCCGTGCCCTCGTATGCAGCGTCGACTTGCGCCCCGGAGACCTCGTCCAGCAGAGGAACCTGCCAGCCACCGTAGGGGAAGTTCTCGGGATCTTCCTCGGGGCTTCCTGGTGATTGCGCGACGAGGTCGAGGGTGGCGAACAGCTCCAACGTGATGAGGCCCATGATGTCTCCTGGTTCGGTGGGGTCTTCTTCGGGACAAATCTTGTTCAGCCCAATCTTTTTCGCAGACTCTCGGCAAATTCGGTCGGCTTTCCGGTCTGACCGAATTCGCCGCCGAGGAATCCCGAGTGGCCGCCGGGAAAGACGATCGGCTCCGATCCGAGGAGCGTCGCAGTCGAATACGCTGCGCGAGCCGCGATGTGACCGTCCTCGGGGCCGCCGGATTCTTCGCCTACTCCGATCACCACTGTGGTGGGAGCAGCACGCAATGCGTCGACATCCGGCGCGAAGTCGACGCCTCCCCCGCGCATATTGGACATCAGGGCATCGTCGCGGGTTCCGTCGTCCTCGGTCGTGAGGCCGAACTGCGCGGGGTCCGGTGCAGGCCTTCCGAAGAACGCGTCGTCGATGGGGCCTGCGTGCATCAGCAGTGACATGAATTCGGCCATTGCCGGGCCGCGGCCGTGAGCGTCGTATGTGGCCACCATGTGTGCGCACACCGTCGCAATGTTCTCGCGGTCAGGAAGCGTGCCTCCGGCGGGTGGTTCGTGGGCCACCAACGTCCGGATGTCGGACGGGTATCTGCTGACGAGCACCAGCGCATTGACCGCACCTCCGCTGGAGGCGAAGACATCGACGGGGCCGTGGCCGACGGCGGTGAGCACTGCATGCAGGTCGTCGGCATGTTCGCCGAAGGTGACTGCGGCGGTCGCGTCGTCTCGTCGACTGCGTCCGACATTTCTCGGGTCGTACGTGACGACCACCCGGTCGCGGAAGTGCGATGCCAACGTCACGAACCCGCTCGCATCCATGGGTGAGCCGATGAGCACCAAGGGGGTGACCCCGGGCTCGAGCTCACCGATCACGTCATAGGTCAGGGTCGCACCGGGAACGGAAACCGTCTGTGTCGTCATGGTCGTGTGGACCTCTGTCCGAGCCAAAACTCACCGGAAGGTGTCGCCTAGTCGTAAAGGATCGCAGTGCCCGTCCGCCTCAACGCCTCCAGACCGTCTCGGAAACGCTGCAGGTATTCGGGCGAATGTCCGACCCAGTCGGTGGTCTCCCCGACTATCCGCACCGGTTCCGCGCTCCGATAGGAGTGGGTCGGGTTGCCGGGAAACTTCTTGTCCGTCACGTTCGGGTCGTCTTCCACACTGCCGGTCGGCTGCACGATGTAGACCCGCGGATTCCCCTCGCCGACGGCCATCTCGGCTGCGAGCACGGCACCGTCGAGCACCTTGGTCATGTAGATGTAGTTCGAGATGTGCTCGGGACGGTAATTGGAGCGGTAGCCGGGGACCAAGAAGTCACCGGCCTCGAGATCGGCCTTGGTGCCATGAAAGTAGGAACCGGATTCGTGCACACGAAAACGCTCGGGTGTATCGGCGATGTCTGCCATAGAAGCTCCTCCGTGTCGGTAGCCGAAAGAGTCTGCACGCCCAACGGGGTCTTGCCGCAAGCCCCCACCCCGGCGATACACTGAAGGCAACAACACGCGTGCGCCCTTATGAAATCGGCTCTGCGGGGCGAGGGCTCACAGTCCCGACGCGAACCTGGATATGGCCACCGCGAACAGCGCGAGTCGACAGATCCCGCAGCAGTGGAGTCATCGCCGTCCACGGATGAGTCTCGATGTCCGCCCCACCGAGTCGACACGCAAACTTCGCCAGCGGGGTACACACCGCCGCCCGTCCGACGGGCCGCTTCCGCAGCCGACGACCTGTGTATCAACCACACAACCACGGCGGTGATCGACGCAATTCATGGTGGTCGACGAGCAGCGCGGGGCTCTGTTGGGCGCGCAGCCCCTCGGCGGTCGATCACTTATAGAGGTGACCGATGCTGAAGGAGCATTCTCCGAAACGAATCCGCCAGGACGACAGCCTGCACTAGCATCACGTCGACACATATCGGAAGGACGAGCATGCCAGAGCCATCGATCGAGTACCGAGACGTGACAACCTCGGAGCCCCTTGGTCAAGGCGATGTGCTGGAGGCAGCCGACGACGGAGTCCAAATGTGGCAGAGGCATCTTTTTATCATCACTGCCGACTGCGACTTCGCCCACAGGAAGCATCAGGGAAGGGTGACGTGCCTTCCCTTACTCTCCGCAAACGAGTACCACTCCGAAATGCAACTACCTGGAATTCGCGAACGACTCGCCGAAAAGCCAATCACTGAGGTCATTAACATAATCCAACGATCTAAGGGACTTCAAACGTCCCCAATGCGGATTCGTGAATGGGTAAGCGAAGCAGACACCGTCGAGATAATCGAGCAACTAAATCTCTCGGGCAAGGACGCCGACGACGCTAAGATCGCGATAGACAGCATTCGACTAATCTACTCGGACGCGACCGACCTAAATTCGGCCATTGGCGCATTGATTGATGCACAGACCACCGGTCCGAATCCACCTAAACGCGAAAAAGCGATTCAGCGTGTGATGTCCCCCATCCGCAGCGCCTATTCAAACCCGCCCGGCGATGCTCTTTTCGTCAGTTCGTTTTCACGTGATCACTTTGAAGGATATTTCGCATATCTACGCCATCTTGAACAAGTCTGGCAACAGGATATTGCAACTGGACCAACAAGGTCTCCTATAAAATATCGCAGAATCTCTAAACTGCAAGACCGCTTTGCACATTCGCTGATCCAGCGTTTTGCACAAGTCTTTACAGCAATAGGACTGCCGGACGAATACGAGCAGGTACGCGACATGCACGCCGACATGATCGGGGAAGAATTTCAATGAAACCTCTAGTGACTACCGTACGTGCGTTGCGCGAGCTAGCAAGTGGACTTGCATCCGATTCGGTTGATACGTCACCAATATTGCATCTGCACTCGACACCAGAAGTTGACGTCCTGACAGGCGCCGGCGACGTTCCTCAAACCCAGCGAGTAATTTTCATTCGCGAAGAATTTGCGGACGACCCCTTCGTACCTGACAACTTGAGAGAATTCAGACGCGATGTTCTCAGTCGGGTTGCATCGTTTTCCGAACGGGCCCGCACCACACCATTATCCCTGCCCCGGGGGTGGCATCAGTTCAAATTCCATAACCTAGTTGCATTCTTCGCTGTGCCCGGCAGGACCACAGGCTCCGTGAGATGGATCGCCGAGGTGTCACCCAACGACGCAGCCGACGTCACCTTCTGGAGAACGACGACTTCAGACAGCAAGACAGATCTAGCATCGTTCGGTGAACCCCCGATCGAAAAAGTAAAATTTGTCGACAGCGCATGGAATGAAGGCATTGAAGCAGCGAAACGCCACTTCGCGGAGAGTAAACGGCCCGAACCTGCAGACGTCGAAATACGGCTACCACCGCTGAACGAGGGGACGAACAAGCCCCAGTCTTACGAGCGTTGGCTGGATTCGATAAGCACCGATCAAAAAGCGTTCATCAACGCCCCAACAGACAAATCCATACGGCTTCGTGGTCCAGCCGGGTCCGGAAAAACCCTTGCCATTACACTCAAGGCCGTCCGCGAGGCGCTCTTATATCGAGATAAAGCAGAACCCTTCAGAGCTATTATCGTTACGCACAGCTGGGCCTTAGCGTCGCAGATTTCAGATTCGATTGATGCTATGGGGGTAAACTACCTGACGGAAATAGAGGTGTTCCCTCTGCTGGAAATTGCTCGAAGCATTGCTCCAGGTTACGTGAACGACAGTCGCGGCTACAGCGTCGTCGGCGACGACAGCCTGAGCGGTAAACAGGCTCAACTCGACGAAATCTTCGACCTTCTAGATGAATTTATTCAGGGTGATTGGGTTACCTACCGCGCCACTGTCAGCAGTGGTCTTCGTGACCGCTTTGACTCAGAGCTAGAGACCGATCGAAAAGCGCTCGCATGGGACCTTCTAATCGAATTCGGCTCCGTCATCGGTGCCGCCGCTATATTCCCGGGGGCGGGCTCAGAACTTAGATACTCTCAAATCCAGCGCGCTCAATGGATGCTTCCAATAACTACCAAACCCGACATGAGGGTTGTCTTTCATCTCTACACAAAATACATGGAAAGCCTAGAAGCTCGCTCACTGGTCACGGCCGATCAAGTATTGGCTGACTTCTTGAGCCATCTTGAGACTCACGCTTGGAACAGATCACGGAAGTCAGATGGCTACGACTTGGTCTTTGTCGACGAATTTCATCTCTTTAACCCACTGGAAAGGCAGGTCTTACACTATCTCACGCGTGACGTCGCTAGCTACCCGAGAATATTTATGGCTCTCGACCCGAGACAATCCCCTTCAGAGGCATTTATCGGAATCGCAGCTGACGACACCATGTCTGCATCTGCGGTCCAAAATGAAGATGAGTTAGGTGAAGTAGCGAATTTTGAGTTGACGACTGTTCATAGATTCTCGCCTCAAATCCTACAGCTAGTCAAGCACATTCACCATGAATTTCCCACGTACGGGTTGGACCATGAATGGGATATAGACTTTTCTAAAGTTGAGTCATCGCAAGACGCAGGCCCCCTCCCTAAAGTTATGACGTCAGCCACTAGGTCCGCGGAAGAGACCGACGTCTACCGCGCGGTGCAAGAGGTCTACATGAATGGCCGGGTCGCAATCGCAGTCGTGGATGGGCGCCAATGGCAACGGTTCAGCGAGCTAGCTTCAGATATCGGGAAGTCCGCCAAGTATCATGTTTCCTCCATCACAGGTAAGTCCGACATCGAGGGGCTAGGGTACCGACGCAAAGGAGTTGTCGTCGGTCCGGCCGAGTATCTAGCGGGTTTGCAATTCGACACGGTTTTAGTCGCCGGGATTCCGGACTTCAGTTCGGCACTTTCCACAGCTAACGAGCGCTCTCGGATTCTTTCACTCCTCTACCTGGCCATCAGTCGCGCACAACAGGATGTCAGGATCTTTGTGAATGAGGATGACGGTGGGTCACCAGAAGTCCTAATCAGAGCATCCGCAAATGGCTTCACCGAAAGCGAACAGGGCAGCCTCGCATAAGGCTTTGACGTCTCGGCTCTACCCACACCCACACAAATTTGGTTGCTGGCTTACTATCCGCTCGCCCCACCGAACGCCGGTTCGTCATGGGCGTTGAGGATCTCGACGGCGTAAACTGCGGTTCGAGCCAGTGTCGGCTCCGCCTCACTGGGAATGCCCAACACAGCCAATGTCTCGGAACTGCCCCGAGCGATGCAAGCGAAGCAGACGTGTGAGATCCGTGAGTGCCCAATCTTGACAATATTATTAACTGACAGTCCCGACTCGAACCTGGATGTGCCCGCCCCGCACCGAAGCGGAGTTCAGCGGCTGGAGTCGTGGAGTCATCGCCGTCCACGGATGGGCCTCGATGTCCGCCCCTCCGAGTCGACACGCAAGCTTGGCCAGCGGGGTCCACACCGCCGCCCGTCCGACGGGCCGCTGCATGTCGACGACGGCCACCACTCCGCCCACTCGCGTCGCCGCGATCATCGAGTCGAGGGCCGCCTGCCACGGCGTCATCAGCGACAGCGCGTAGGTGCTCAGGGCCGCATCGAACGGGGCGCGCTTGCCCAGATCCGCGCTGGCGAGGGCGGTGGCGTCGGCTGCGACGAGCGTGACGTTGTTCCAGCCGGCCCGGTCGGCTCTCTGTCGGGCCTGTTCGAGCATCTGCGGGCTGGCGTCGATTCCGGTGATCGACCCGATCGGACCGACCATCCGCTGCAACCCCGCGAAGTTCAGGCCCGTGCCGCAGCCGAGGTCCAGAACATGGCTTCCAGCAGGCAGATTCAGCAACTCGAACGCCGCCTCCCGTCCGGCGCGATACACCGGCCACTCGAAGGAGATCATGTCGTACAGGCGCGCCGAGAAGGTGTACTTGGTCGGTCGTCTCATCTCGAGTCTCTCCAGGGCGCGGGCATAGTGGGAGGTATGGGAATCCGTCGTTCGTCTTCGAGTGTGCCCGAGAACTACGCCGACGTGGTCGTCGTGGGCGGCGGCACCGCAGGCATCGTGGCAGCGAAGACCGCAGCCGGATTCGGGCGCGAGGTTGTTCTCGTCGAACGCGAACGCACCGGCGGCGACTGTCTGTGGACCGGATGCGTGCCCTCCAAGGCACTGCTCGGGGCTGCCTCGGTGGCAGCGACGGTTCGATCGGCGTCCCGTTTCGGGATCGACACCGACCCACCGCGCGTGGATTTCGCGCGCGTGATGCAGCACGTGCACAGTGCGATCGCCGAGATCGCTCCGGTCGATTCGCCGGAGGCCCTCGCCGAGGCCGGAGTGCAGGTGATCGACGCGGACGCAGTGTTCACCGGGCCGAACACGGTGCTGGTCGGGACGCGGACGCTCCGCTTCGGGCAGGCGATCGTGACCACCGGAGCGCATCCCACGGTGCCCGCGATCGAGGGCATCGAGCACGTGGACTACCTGACCAGCGATACCGTGTGGGATCTGAAGGACCTGCCGCAGCGACTGCTGATCGTCGGTGCCGGATCGGTGGGTTGCGAAATGGCGCAGGCATTCTCGCGCCTGGGATCCGAAGTCACGCTGGTCGGACGTTCGGCGACCATCGCGCCCCGCGAGGACGCGTCGGCGACGGCGATACTGACTCGAGTGCTCACGAACGAGGGCGTGCGAGTACTGACTTCCGCCGCCGTCGTGCGGATCGAGGACGGCTCGGCCGTCACCGATACGGGCGTCGAACTCGGGTTCGATCGGGTGCTCGTCGCCGCCGGACGGACTCCACGCACCGCGTCTTTGGGCCTGGAATCGGCCGGTGTGGGGTTGGACGACAACGGATTCGTGCGGGTCGACGAGCATCTGCGCACCACCAATCCCCGCATCTGGGCGGCCGGAGATCTCACCGGCCATCCGCAGTTCACCCACACTGCCGGTGTGCACGGCAGTCTGGCCGCGAGCAATGCGGCACTCGGTCTCGGCCGCAAGGTCAGTACGACGGGAACTCCGCGGGTGATCTTCACCGATCCGGAAATCGCCTCGGCCGGAATCGATGTACGCACTGCACGGCAGCGGGGGCTCCGTCTGCAGACGCTCGACCACCGACACCTCGATCGTGCCGTCACCGAGGGGGCTACCGACGGATCGACGACGCTGGTACTCGACGGCAAGCGTCGCATCCTCGGGGCGTGCGTGGTGGGGCCTCGAGCGGGCGAGACGATCGGGGAGCTGATCATCGCCGTCGAGCAGGGGCTGCGTACCCGCGATCTCGCCGGGGCCACCCATCCGTATCCGACGTACAACGATGGTCCGTGGAACGCGGCGATAGCGGATGTGAAGGCACAGTTGGGTTCTCCCGTCATTTCGCGAGCACTGGCCGCACTGGCGACGGTGCGCGGCACCTGGATTCTCAGGAAAGCGCGCGATACCCGGCGATGATCCGTTGACCGGAGCTCACCGCGACCACTGCCGCCCAGACCACCGCGATCTGCCACGAGATTCCCGGCAGTAACAACCAGAGACTGTGCACCGCAATGGTTTCGGCACCCTCGGCCATACCGCCGAGGAAGGAGAGCGAGCGGCCGTCGTCGATGGTGCGGCCGTTGCGCTCGGCGATGGAGGAGAACGCGAGAAACGCGGTGCCGTTGATGTAGTACGCCAACAACACCAGCAGGAACGGCCACCACGGGGCGTCGTAGCCGGCCGAGGCACCCACTGCAACGCCCACCACCGTGGTGCCGTAGACCACGAAATCGGCGGTGATGTCGAAGAATCCGCCTGCCCCCGCTGTTGTCTTTCGCCTGCGCGCCAATGGCCCGTCCAGGCCGTCGGCGATGCGGGAGACGATCCACAACACCAACGCGAGCGCCCAGAACTGCAGGCCAGCTGCCAGTGCGCTACCGAGGCCGAGTACAAGTCCTGCTGCGGTGATCCGGTCCGGTGTGATCGCGGGGCGGTCGAGGGCTCGGGCACAGCGATCGAGCGGGCCTTCGAGGTGGCGGCGCAGAAAACTGTCGATCATTCTGCAGCTCCGGTCAGTCCCAAGCGGCGCGCCAACAGCGCCGAACCGGCCGCGATCGCCAGTACCGCGATCAGAGCGATGGCGAACGGCCACGACAACGGAGAGGTCCCGTAGGCACCGAGCGCGGTGTAGGCGACCGTCGCGGGCACGATCCCGATCATGGTTCCCACCACGTAGTCACGCTGACCCACCGCACTGACTCCGGCCGCGTAGTTGACCAGCGAGAACGGCAGCGGCACCAGACGCACGAGCAGCACCGAGAGCAACCCACGTCGTCCGAGCATGGCGTCGAGCCTGCGCAGCTTGTCCCATTCGGTGCGGGCTACTTGGCCGCGTCCCAACGCTCGCGCTCCCCAATACCCGAGATAGGCCCCCATCGTTGCGGCGAACACCACGACGGTTGCCCCCACCGCCAGCCCGAACAGCAACCCCGACGCGATGGTCAACGTACTGGCGGGGAACGGCGTGGCCGACAGGACTGCATAGAGCACCACGAACAATGCAATGCCCCAGGGACCGGCCGAGGACACTCGATCGCGGATGAACGACGGATCGGGTAAATCGACGGTGCCGACCACGATCACCACGGTGATGACAACCGCGGCGACCCCGAGCAGTTTCAAAGTGGTGCCGCGACGACTACGCGTCGGGCGGTCCTGCGTCACGGTGTGCCTCTCGTCCGACGGTCACGGTCCATTGTGCACACCGCCGTTGTGCCCGCGTGTTCAGCGGTTGTCGCATTCGACCGATTACGGTGGTGAGGGCAGCGTCGACGACGGCTGCCTCGGTTGATCTGGAGGGCACACGGTGATTCGCTCAGTACGGCGTGCAGTGGCGATTGCAGCGAGCGCAGGGTTGTTTCTCACCGCGTGCGCGGCACCATCATCGGAGGCTCCGCGCGCCGAGGACCTGTCCTGGAGCGAGATCCAGGAGCAGGCGCAGGGGCAGACGGTCTCGCTGTGGATGTACGGCGGCGACGAGCAGGGCAACGCCTACGTCGACGATGTGCTCGCCCCCGCGGCCGCGGCGGAGGGGGTCACGCTGCGCCGGGTCCCGGTGGAGTCGACCACCGATGCCGTCAATCGCATCCTGTCCGAGCGGCAGGCCGGTGTCACCGACGGCGACGTGGACCTGGTGTGGGTCAACGGCGCGAACTTCGGCACCGGTAAGCAGGCCGGCGCGTGGCTGTGCGGATGGACCCAGAAGCTGCCGAACATGCAGTGGACCGACCCGGCAGATCCCCTGCTGAGCAACGACTTCGGTACCCCGGTCGACAATTGCGAATCGCCGTGGCACAAGGCGCAGTTCACGTTGGTCTACAACGCGGCCGCCATCGCAGATCCGCCCAGAACATTCGACGGCGTGCTCGAGTGGGCGCAAGCCAACCCCGGCCGCTTCACCTACCCCGCTCCCCCGGACTTCACCGGATCGGTGTTCGTGCGTGAGGCGCTGGTGAGCGTATCGGGCGGCGTCGACCAGGTGCCCGCACAGTTCGATCAGCAGTCCTACGATCGACTCGCCCCGGCCCTGTTCGAGCGGCTGAACACGCTCGCGCCGTCACTGTGGCGCGAAGGTACGACGTATCCGCAGTCCTCCTCCGAACTCGACGACCTCTACGCAGGCGGTCAGATCGACATGACCATGACCTACGGGCCCGCCACCCTCACCCAACTCGTCGCCGACGGCACCTACCCGCCGGAGACCCGCGTCCTGACTCTCGACGAGGGAACCGTCGGGAATGCGAGTTTCCTCGCCATACCGTCGACCTCGGGGAAGTCCGCAGCGGCGCAGGTGGTGGCCAACCTCGCTCTCTCGCCCGAGCAGCAACTCGCCAAATCGGAGCCCGCCGTGTGGGGCCAGTTCACCGCCTTGGACATCGCGCGTCTGACGCCGGAGGATCGGGCGAAGTTCGAGCAACTTCCCTCCTCGCCGGTCGTCCCGTCATACGAGGTGATCTCCGCGAACGCCCATCCCGAACTGTCCGCGGAATGGGTCACCCCGCTCGATGAGGGTTGGCGTCGAAGCGTGCTCGCCGGGCAGTGAACTCGGCCGGGACGAATTCTCGAGGCACCGCGGCGGTGCTACCCGCCGTCGTGCTGGTTGTGCTCGTCGTCGGCGGCGGCCTGGGAACCGTCGTACTTCAGAGCCTGGGTTTGATGCCGCTGGTCGGAACTCCCGAGCTGTCCACCGACGCCCACTCCGCGTTGGGCGGCGACCTGTGGCGATCGGTGGCGCTGACGCTGTCCATCGCGGCTGTCTCGACGGCGTTGGCCACGGTGATCGGGCTCGTGGTAGCCCTGACCGCACTGTCCGGTCGGCGCACGGCACTGGTGGCCGCCGGGTTGACCATCACGGTCCCGCACCTGATCGGTGCGGCGGCGATGGCGTTGCTGTTGGCGGATTCGGGGATGTTGCCCCGCCTGCTCGGCATGACCGACGGCGGTTGGCCAGCGCTGGTCGGTGGGCGGTGGTGGATTGCCGTTGTTGCCGAATACTCGTGGAAGGAATCGGCATTCGTGGCCGTCGTCGTGGCAGGAACACTGGCCACCCGAGTCGCAGCATTCGACGAGACGGCCGCCACCCTCGGGGCGGGCCGGTGGATGCGGCTGCGACTGGTCACGCTGCCACTGGCTCGGCCTGCGCTGATCGCCTCGGCGGCCATCGCGTTCGCGTACACCGTCGGATCCTACGAGGTGGCCCGCATTCTGGGCCGACCGTATCCGGAGCCGTTGTCGGTCATGGCGATTCGCCTCTTCACCTCGATCGATCTCGAAACGCGCCCACAAGCAGCCGCGGCCGCAACGGTCGCCACCGCGCTGACGGTCGTCGTGACTGCAGTGGCCCTGCACTATCTGCGCCGATCGGCAGCGTGGAAATGAACAAGGTGGAGGTGAACCGGGTACTTCCGGCCGTCGGCAGGTCCATTCTGGTCCTGTGGTTCCTGTTGCCCCTGGTTCCGATTGCATTGTGGGCCATCAGCAATCGCTGGTCGTTTCCCGACTCGTTTCCCCGGACATGGGGTTTCGACGGATTCCGCAGCGCCCTCGACGCCGGTGGCGTCGACGCGTTCATCCGGTCGACCCTGCTCGCCCTCGCCGTCGCTGCCATCGCGACGCCGCTGGGCGCGTTGGCTGCTCACGCCCTCGTGCGCGGTGCTGTCCGCTTCCCCACCGTCGTAACCGGGATCCTTCTCGCGCCGCTGGCGCTGCCTCCGTTCGCCGTGGCGCTCGGACTCGATGTCCTGGTACTGCGATCGCACGTTCCGAGCACGGTGGCGGTCATCGCGCTGCTGACCGTCGCAGCTGTTCCGTACACGACGTATCTGATGCGAGTGGCGTTCGGCGCGTACGACATCGGCTACGAGGAGGAGGCGCGCACCCTCGGTGCCTCGCCCGCGCTGATCCTGCGGCGAATTCGCATTCCACTGCTGGCTCCGGCGTTGGCGGGAGCGGCATTGCTCGCGTTCCTCGTGGCGTGGAGCGATTACGTGATCACGTTGCTGATAGGAGGAGGCAGACTGGTCACCGTGCCCATTCTCGTCGCCTCGTTCGCTGCGGGAACCGGAAACGATTCGGTGGTGGCTGCGCTGTCGGTGGCGGCCGTGGTGCCGCCGTTGGTGTTGGTGGTCATGCTCGCTCGGCTGCGTCGTGGGGCCGGCCGATGAGCGTCGAGCTGTCCGTCCACAGACTCACGAAAGTGCACGACGGTCAATCGGTTGCCGCTCTGGACGCAGTGGACCTCACCGTCCCACCGGGTTCGTGTACGGCAATACTCGGGCCATCTGGATCGGGTAAGAGCACCGCACTACGGCTCATTGCCGGACTGGATTCCCCGAGTGCGGGCACCGTGCGGATCGACGGCCGTGAGATCAACGACGTTGCGGCCGAGAACCGCGGGGTGGGGATGGTCTTCCAGCGCCCGATGTTGTTCCCCCACATGTCGGTACTGGACAACATCGGCTTCGCCTACCGCGCTGCTGGGGAGAGTCGAAAGCGGTCCCGCGAACGTGCCAGGGAGTATCTCGACCTCGTCCATCTCGGTGATATCGGGAGCCGAGCGGTGTCCGAGGTATCGGGCGGTCAGGCCCAGCGGGTCGCGTTGGCGCGTTCCCTCGCCGGCTCCCCGAAAGTATTGCTGTTGGACGAGCCCTTCAGTGCACTGGACCCGGTGTTGCGCTCCGAGATGCACGATCTCGTCCGCGAATTGCATGCGACTCTCGATCAGACTCTGCTGCTCGTCACCCATGATCAGCAGGAAGCTGCTGTGCTGGCCGATTCGGTGGCCGTGCTCATCGACGGCCGATTGGAGCATCACTCCGCTATCGCAGTGGCCTACACACGTCCGAGCACGCTGGCGGTTTCGCGTCTGATGGGCGGAATGAACGAAATCGAGGGCACGTGGGACGGGGTTCGGATGCATCGCTCCGAGCTCGGGGAGATGGAGGTCGAGGGAGTGTCTCTGCCCGCCGGGCCTGCGGTGCTGCTACTACGCCATGAGCTGATCACATTGAACGACAACGGGATTCGCGGAGTTGTCTCTGATCTACGGCCCACCGGATTTCGAAGTGTCGCCGAGGTGACGGTGGGCTCGCTGGCGGTGAAGGTGGAGTTGGCGGCAGGATCTGTGGTCCGGATGGGCGATGCCGTCGGGTTGGACATTCCGGGTGGGGCGCGCTCTGTCGTCACGGGTTGAGACCGCAGGCTTGAGCTACGAACCCAGGAGCGCACAACCAGGCGCGCGCCGTCGGCGGAGAATGCCGCGCCTGTGAACGCGGTCGACCCTGGTATTGCTTCGACACCCACAACGCCTCACAGAAAATGGCCCTCTCCGACGGCACCGAACTCACCTGGGCCCAAGAACCCCGAGCCACCACCATCGTTGAAGTCACCACCACCGGGCCCGAGTCACCCCACCTCGCGGACCGGATCGCCCGCGGACAACAGACGTCACGGGCAGGCCCTCGGGAGCAGGGGCTTTTCGAGTTTCCCGAAATAGTGGCAAAGTAGTGCAGTCTGAACAACGTGGTTCCGGTAGCTCGGGTGAGCTGCTGTCACATCGGTGGAGAGGCGGTTTCGGCGATGGTCACCCCAACGAGTGTCTTTTCCAGCAAGGGCGAGGTTGCCTACGTCGAGTTGCGCAGGTCGATTCTGCTGGGAACCCTCGATGCGGGGTCGAAGCTGGCTCAGTACGAGCTTGCCGACCGGTTGAACATGAGCATCACCCCGATTCGCGAAGCCGTGCGCAGACTCAGTAGTGAGGGACTGATAGAGCTCGACAATCACAAGAACGTACGGATCGCCCCGATGAGCACGAGCGAGGCGCGTCAGCTCTTCGAGGTCCGCTTGTCGTTGGATCCGACTGCTGTCGAGTTGGCCGCAGCACGGCGTACCGACCAAGACGTGGCGAACATGCGAGCGGCCGCAGAGCGCCTTCTGCCGGTGACCCAGACGTGGGGTGAGGACGAGTTGGTGGCCCACCGAAACTTCCACCGTGCGCTGTACGTCGCATCGCACAACGATGTGCTGATCCGCATGCTGGATGATCTGTGGGACAAATCGGACCGATACAGACGCATCGGCCTGGAGCTGCCATCCGGCGCGCAACCACGCTCCATCGACCACGAGGAGCATTTCCGGATGCTCGAACTCGTTGTGGCGCAGGATGCCCGCGCGGCGGGAGCGTTGACTCGCCGGCACATCGTCGAGAGCTTCACTTCCGCAGCAATCGCTGCGTTGGAGGACCGCGAACGTAAGGGGCGACAGCATTCGGCCTGAAAGAGGTGCACATCCTCCTGCGTGAGGACGTGGATCGCGGTGGACGGGAACGATCGTGTCGGCCTCACCGAAACACCAGGTATCGGTTTCGAGGACACGGCCCGCGTGCTGCGATTTCTTCCCGAACTGCACTGATCCTTCCCGGCGTCCCGGGGACCGATGGTGATTCACTGTAGGTTCGACAACGAAACACCTCCCATCAGATCAGTCGAAGGAGGAACCGCGAGAGTGGGAACGATCCTCATCACCACCGACTACCTCGAGCCCGGCGACCAGGTGGACGATCTGCTCCGTGCCGCCGGTCATCGCACCGTGCACAGCCCGGCCACCGGTCGACGCCCTGAGGGCGAGATGGCCGACCTGCTGCGCTCGGCAGATGGGGCGCTGATCGCAGGCGAACCCGTTACGGCGCAGATGCTCGACACCGCTCGAGCGCTCCGCGTGATCGCGCGCAGCGGCGTCGGGTACGACTCGGTCGACGTCGATGCCGCCACCGCTAGAGGCATCGTCGTATGCAACACTCCCGGTGCGAACAAGAATGCGGTCGCAGAAATGACGATGACGCTCTTACTCATGTGCGCCAAGCGAATCGGAGAGACCCTCGATGGAGTCCGGAAGGGCACCTGGCCTCGACACGACACCCGTGAACTTCGCGGTGCCACCCTGGGAATCATCGGATTCGGGGCGAGCGGGCAAGCGGTAGCGCAGCTGGGGGCGGCGTTCGGCATGTCCGTTCTCGTGTCGACCGGGCACCCGACGTCCGGCTCGGGCGTCGACTACGTCGATCGAAACGACCTACTCGCCCGGTCCGACTTCGTGACCCTGCACGCACGCGCGCAGTCCGACGGCTCGCCGATCATCGACGGGCCAGCCCTCGCTGCGATGAAATCCTCTGCATATCTTGTCAACACGGCCCGCGGCTCGCTGGTCGACGAACTCGCACTCATCGATGCGCTACGAGGCGGCCGGATCGCCGGAGCCGGGTTGGATGTGTTCGCACGCGAACCCGTCGCGGTCGACAATCCGCTCCTGAGCATGTCCAATGTCGTCACGTTGTCTCATCTCGCGGGACAGACCCGAGAAGCTCGGGCCGAGGCCAGTGTCGCCGCCGCTCGCGACATCGTGGCGGTGCTGGAGGGCGGTCAACCCCTTGGCGCGGTCAACGCACCGTAGTCGTACCGCCCGGTAATCCCCGCCGCATCGTCCCCGAGAGCATGCACGCTCTCGGGGACGACCTCTGTGCGGATAGCCGTTACCCAGGATGACGGCAACACGGTGGATCGCACCGTTGCCGACGCGGCGCGGTGGTCGCAGCGGTCACAGCAGCGCTCCACTTGTGCCCCCCATCACCCATCTGTAGGGTTCAAATACCTTATAAGGCCGCGGTCAGACCCAAAGGAGGTAGACGAACACCGATGAGCTTCGTCTCGACCGTCACCATTCACAGCGAGTCACCGGTGAGCAACCACACCCGGCGACGTGCACACGACCGATCCCGAGTCCGCTGCGGCGATCATCACCGCAGCGGCCGTCTCCACAGCGGTCATCTACAGAATGGTCGACGGAAAACCGTTGGTGGGCTTCGCCTTACCCACGAACGAGCATCACGACACGACGGCGATATACCGAATCCGGCAATGCGTCGAAGGGACAGCACAACTGACCCGCAGAGTATTTCGGCACTACATCGAGGAACCGTGTTCGACGTACCGCGCACCGTTCTTCGCTGATCTATGGCAACCACACAGAAGGTGAGACATGTCGACGTACGCTGCTAAACGAATCTGGGACGAACTGTGGGAGTCCCATAGGCAGATCAAGAGATTCGCGATGTCAACCATCGGACGGGGATCACCCTCTCCCTCTCCCGAACCTGTTGACGCACAATCGAAAAGAAGATCTTCGACATCGGTGCTGAGGCCCGATCAGAAGCCGGAGGACCGAGAGCCGAACAACGGTCCGCCCGGTGGCTACACCCCCGCCCGACTGGTCGGCCTGGCTCTGGGCCCGGTGTTGTTCGTATTGACACTGCTGTTCTTCGAGTCGGACGGGCTCTCTCCCGAAGGCGTCGCTGTCCTGGCATCCACCCTGTGGATCGCGACATGGTGGATAACCGAGGTCGTGCCCATCCCGGTCACCTCGCTACTGCCCATCGTATTGCTTCCGCTCACCGGTGCACTCGATGGAAGCACGGTCGTCTCGGCGTACGGCAACGACATCATCTTCCTGTTCCTGGGCGGCTTCTCGCTTGCCATCGCGATGGAGAAGTGGAACCTCCACAAACGCATCGCCTTGACCATCGTTTCGCTGATCGGCACCAGTCCACGACGAATCATCCTCGGGTTCATGGTGTCCACGGCGTTCCTGTCGATGTGGGTCTCCAATACCGCGGCAACGATGATGATGATTCCGGTCGGGCTCGCCGTCGCCTACCAGGCTTCGCAGGCCCTCAAGAACGGTGAACACCTCGAAGAAGTCCCCAAGTTCGAGAAATGCATCATCTTCTGCATCGGCTACGCCGCGACCATCGGCGGTCTCGGGACGCTCATCGGTACCCCGCCTTTGGCTGTACTCGCTGCGGTCTCGGGAGAACTCTTCGGTCAGACCATCTCCTTCGGACAGTGGATGCTCTTCGGCGTACCGATCGTCATCGTCCTCCTCGCTTTTGCCTGGTTCTACCTGACCTTCGTCAAGTTCCGCTTCGGCTTCTCGGAACTCCCGGGCGGAAAAGAAGTCATTCTCGACGAAAAGGCAGCACTCGGCCGACTCTCCCCCGAGGAAAAAGCTGTTCTGGCAGTTTTCGTCGGCACTGCGTTCATGTGGATATCTCGAGGGTTCTTGTGGGATGACCTCCTGCCGGGAATCAGCGATGGGCTGATTGCCGTCGTAGCGGCAATCCTCCTGTTCACAATCCCGACTGCACGCGGCGATCAGTCCCGAATCCTGGAATGGGAAGATTCCAAGAAGATCCCGTGGGGAATTCTGCTGCTGTTCGGCGGAGGCCTGGCAATCGCTGCGGGGTTCGTCCAGACGGGCCTCTCGGAGTGGATCGGCGACCAACTCCTGGTACTCGAAGGTGCCAATATCGTTCTGACCGTGCTCGTTGCAGCAGCACTCGTACTCTTCCTGACCGAGATCACCTCGAACACCGCAACAGCGACCATGATCCTTCCGGTGATGGCCGCATTCGGATTGGCGTTGGGGGTCCACCCCTACGCGTTGATGGTGCCGACCGCGATGGCAGCGAACTGCGCCTTCATGTTGCCTGTGGGCACACCGCCGAATGCGGTCATGTTCGGAACCGGAAAGATAGCCATCATGGACATGATCCGGATCGGTTTCTGGCTCAACCTCGTGGCCCTCTTCCTCATCGTGGCAGCGACATTCCTGTACCTGCCACATATTTGGGGAATCGACCTGTTCTTCGCGCCGGCCGGGTTTCAGTGATCGAACGAGTGAATAGATAGGCGAACCGGGGATCCCAGTTCGTCCACCGACGAGAAAGGCCGGGCGCTTCGCCTGGCACAGGCCCGATGCCGAACAGCGAAATTCGGCATCGGGCCTTCTCGTATCGAGACCGCGGACCGGTCGTGTGCACCTCACCGAACGCGAAAACTACACTGCACTCATGCCCGCCGGACGTTTCGCTCCCAGTCCCTCCGGCGATCTACATCTCGGCAATCTACGAACGGCACTGTTGGCGTGGCTCTTCGCCCGCTCCACCGACCGCCGGTTTCTGATGCGGATCGAGGATCTCGACCGCGTGAAACCCGGCTCGGAGCAACGTCAACTCGAGGACCTCGCCGCCATCGGGATCGACTGGGACGGGCCAATCGTGCGGCAATCCGAGCGGCAGGAAATCTACGACGGCCAGGTCCGCGCGCTCACTGCAGCCGGGATGACATACGAATGCTTTTGTACGCGCCGAGAAATTCTGCAGGCCGCATCCGCACCGCACTCTCCCGACGGTGCCTATCCCGGAACGTGCCGAAACCTGACCGCTGCCGAGAGGGCCTCGAAGGACCGCCCACCGGCCATCCGATTGCGTTCGCAGGTAACCGAATTCACGATCGTAGACCAGCTGCATGGTCTTTTTCGGGGCCAGGTCGACGATTTCGTTCTTCGCCGATCCGACGGTGTGCCCGCCTACAACCTCGCTGTCGTCGTCGACGACGGCGCGCAAGGCGTCGACCAGATCGTGCGCGGTGACGACCTGCTCACCTCCGCCCCGCGGCAGGGATACCTCGCCCAGCTCCTCGGCCTCACCCCTGCCACGTACATCCACGTGCCCCTCGCGCTCAATGTCGAAGGCAGGCGTCTGGCCAAACGCGACGGCGCGGTGACACTTCGTGAACGCCCCGATGCGTGGGCACTCATCACCGCTTCACTGGGCCGGCCCGAGGCGAAGGACTCCGAGGAATTGCTCGAACAGTGGAAGCCCACGCTGGTGCCGCGCGAGCCCTGGGTGTTCGATCCCGCGGCCGCGTGACCCAGATCGAGATCACGTTGCAATGCGACACATCGCCCTTCGGGGACAATGGAGCCGTACAGTGACCGGTACAACTGCGCTCGAGGGAGACGAATTTCATGACCACAGGCGGCTACGAACCCGACAAAGATCCCCAGAACCCCGGCGGTTATCCCCCACCTGCCCAGGGCAACTACCCACCACCCCAGCAGGGCAACTACCCGCCACCCCCGCAGGGCAACTACCCGCCACCCGGCAACTACCCACCACCCCCACAGGGCAACTACCCACCGCCACCGCCGGCGTACGGTAATTCGCCGATGCCCACGCAGTTGTCCGTGGGATCGGCCATCAGCTACGGCTGGCAGAAATTCTGGCAGAACGCCCTCGTATGGGTCGGTATCCTCATCGTCGCCGCGATCATCCAGGCCGTCCTGCGCTTCGTGTTGCGCTCGGACAGCTTCTTCGTCAGCTTGATCTTCGGTGCCATCATCGGCGTCGTATCACTGCTCATTCAGGCGGCTCTCGTCCGCGGCGCTCTGCACGAGGTGGACGGAGTCAAGCCCGCGTTCGGATCGTTCTTCCAGTTCGGCAATGTCGCATCCGTCGTCATCGCAGGCGTCCTCGTCGGCATCGCAACCGGCATCGGCTTCGTCCTGCTGATCATCCCCGGCATCATCATCACGTTCTTCACGTGGTGGACTTTCCAGTTCGTCATCGACCGCGGCGACGAGCCGATCCCCGCAATCAAGGCGAGCGCTCAGGCGATCGCGTCGAATGCCGGAACCCTCTTCGTTCTCGCGCTCGCCCTGGTCGGAATCAACATTGTCGGCCTCTTGCTGATCGGCATCGGTCTGCTGGTCACCGTTCCGATCACGGCCATCGCCGGCACCTACGCCTACCGCGTCACCGTGAACGGACACGTCGCCTGATCTCTACCTGCTGACCTGAGATCCGCCTCGATGGGCGCGCATCCCTCACCGGGGATTCGCGCCCATCGCCCGGTCGGTGCTTGGATCGGGAGGTGACTACTACCCAACACACCGCCCCAGACGGCGGCCCAGAGTCTGGGCAGGCCACGTTCGCTCACATCAGCCGGGGTTACTACCCCACCATCGTCGCGCTCTTCGTCGCGACGCTGCTGATCTCGAACGTGGCCGCCAGCAAAGGTGTCGCCTTCTTCGCCTCGTCCGACCTCACACTCGGACCGTTCCAGATCCTGCCTATCAACACCGACGGCGCATTCTTCCTGTTTCCTCTCGCCTACATCCTCGGCGATGTGCTCAGCGAGGTGTACGGCTTCAAAGCCACGCGCCGCGCGATCTACCTCGGTTTCGGATCCCTGCTGCTCACCTCCGTGTGCTTCTGGATCGCCATCGAACTTCCCGCCGCCTCGTTCTACGAGAACCAGGCCGCCCTCGAGAGCGTCGTCGGCGTGGTGCCGCGACTCGTTCTCGCCGGTCTCGCCGGCTATACCGTCGGGCAGCTCCTCAACTCCGTCGTCCTGGTCAAGATCAAGGAACGCACCAAGGAAAAGCACCTGTGGGCGCGCCTGATCGGCTCGACCATCGTCGGCGAATTCTTCGACACCCTGATCTTCTGCTCCATCGCGGCCGGAGTCATCGGCATCAGCACCTGGGCGGATTTCGTCAACTACGTCATCGTCGGATTCCTCTGGAAGACCCTGGCCGAGGTCATCGTCATGCCGATCACGTACCGCGTCATCTCGTACATCAAGAAGCGCGAGCCGTCGTACATCGACAGCTAGACCTGCGAGCACGATCCCGGACCGTCCCGACAGTCGAGGCGGTCCGGGGCGAGGCGAAACACTCCCGCGGTATCACGCCCGGAGCTCGTCGCGGATCGCCTCGATACCCAGATACACCTCGCGGTACGAGGTGCTCAACGGACTCAAGCCCAGGCGAATGCCCTGTGGCGCTCGGAAATCCGGAATGACCCCCTGCTCCCACAGACGAGCGGTGATCGCCTTGAAGTCCGGATGATCGATGGTGACATGACCGCCGCGCCTCGCCGAATCCTCCGGTGAGGCGATCTCCACCCCGAGCGGAACCAGCATCTCGCGTACGAGTTCGAGGGCGTATTCGGTGAGCGCAACGGACTTCGCGCGTATCGCGTCCATCCCCACCTCCGCGATCATCTCGATGGTGTCCTGCATCGCGATCATGCCGAACACCGACGGTGTCCCACTGATGACGCGTCGAATCCCCTGCGACGGAACGTAGCCCTGCGCCATCTCGAACGGATCGGCCCGGCCCATCCACCCCCAGATCGGCTGGACGAAATCGCCCAGAAGGTCGCCGCGCACGTATGCGAAAGCCGGCGAACCGGGGCCGCCGTTGAGGTACTTGTAGGTGCAGCCGACGGCCAGATCCACTCCCCAAGAATCGAGTTCGAGCGGCACGGAACCAACCGAGTGACACACGTCCACCAGCAACAGCGCGCCTGCCGCATGCGCGATGCGTGTCGCCTCGGCCACATCGACGAGGAAACCGGATCGGTAGGCGACGTGGGTGATGACCACCAGTGCAGTGTTCTCGCCCACCACCTCCGCGAGTTGTTCCGGCGTGACGCCACCGCGGCGGTCCGTCTCGATCCACCGCAGGGTCATGTTCTTCTCCGCTGCAATGCCTTCGAGCAGGTATCGATCGGTCGGGAAGTTGTCCCGATCGATGACGATCTCGGTGCGGCCCGGCCGCATGTCGATGGCCGCACGCGCGAGCTTGTAGAGCAGTACCGTCGTCGAATCGCCGATCGTCGTCTGCCCCGGGGCGGCTCCGAGCGTCGCGTCCGCCAGTGCGTCGCCGATGGTGACGGGCAGATCGAACCACTGTTCGTCCCAGCCGCGAATGAGGCGTCCGCCCCAGTCCTGCGTCATGAAGGCGTTGATACGTTCGACGCCGGCCTTGGTCGGTCGGCCCAGCGAGTTGCCGTCGAGGTACGCAGTGATCGACGGGTCGTCACTACCGAGAAACTTCTCGCGGTAGCTGCGGAGCGGATCTGCGTTGTCGAGCTCGAGTGCGCTGTCTGTCATCGTCCGGCTTTCCGTTCTCTCGAATACCTCTTCAGCATGCCTCGCGCTCCTGTGCGACGGCGTAGTCTTCGTGGCCTATCCTCGAAGTAGTCGGATCGAGTGAGGAATCGAAGTGCGTAGAGCGTCCGGACAGTTGGAGGAGTCGATCCTCGGGTTGCTCGGTGAGCACACGGAACTGGCGGTGGCACAGGCCCGCGAGCTTCTCGGATCCGATCTAGCCCACACCACGGTCATGACAGCGCTGGTGCGTCTGCACGGCAAAGGTCTGGTCGATCGCGAGCGGCGAGGGCGGTCTTTCGTCTACAGCCTCAACGCCCCCGTTCGCGACATCCCGGCGCTTCGAGCCGCGATGCGAATGCGCACCGAACTCGGGGCCAGAGCCGAGCGCGCCGATGTCCTGGCCAGCTTCGTTGCCTCACTCGACCCAGAGGACGAGGCCACGCTGCGGGAGTTGCTGGCGAAAACACAATCGACCGAGCCGCATCGATGACGCTGCTCGTGATCATTGCCGTGCTGCCGTGGGTGCTGTCACTGCTGCTGGGATGGGGAACCTCTCGAATCGATCGCCGCCTCAATCCCTCCACTGCCGTGGTTCTGCTGCCGATTCTGTCGACGGTCACTGCCTTCTCGGTGGCAGCGTCCGCGGCTGCGCTCGCGGCAGTCCTGCTGGCATCGGGCGAGATCGTCCGGGTGTCGTTGGGTGTTGCCGTCTGCGGGTGGATCCTGTGGCGTTCGGTCGAGGTGGCTCGCCATGTTCGACGCGTCGCGGTGGGCGCGTCCATCGCGTCGGAGTTCGGTACCGAGGCGCGAGCGACCGGGGGCATCGTCGTGGTCGAGACCGAGGTTCCCGATGCCTTCGCCGTTCCGTCCGGCGGCGGAGCCGTCGTGATCACCACCAGTCTGGTGGAGGCACTGTCGGACAACGAACTTCGCGCAGTGATCGAACACGAGCGTGCCCACCTGAGGCACCGTCACAGCGTGTGGATCCAGATGTGCGAGATCGCATCGTATTTCGATCCGATTCTGCGTCCGGTCACCGCGACCGTGCGGCATGCAGCCGAGCGGCAGGCAGACGAGAGCGCGGCGGCACTGGGCCGTCAGGACACGTTGTCTGCCGTTGCCAGAACGGCTCTGTTGCGTGCCCATCTCGACCGGGAATCGCGGGTGCTCGCCAGTACCGGAGGTGACGTGGTGCGTCGCGTGCAAGCGCTCAGCGAACCACCACACCGTCGCCCCGACCGCGGGATCCTCGCGGCCGGGCTGGTGTTGATCCTCGCCTTCACCGTGATCTCCACGGCGTTGTTCGACGTCGTTCAGGACGTGGTGGCACCGGAGTTCGGCGAAACTCCCACGTCGATCTTTCGCTGATCCTCCCGATCAGAGACCCGCGACACCCGCCAGATGGCCGATCGCGTACGTAACGGCCATCGCGATGGCGCCACCGATGACGACGCGGGTCATCGCCGGCCGACTCGGCGCGCCGCCGAGACGCGCGCTGATGCTTCCGGTCAGTGCCAGCGCCAGCAGAACCACGACGAACGTCACGGGAACGCGCAGCGAAGCGGGTAGCAGCAGAATCGACAGCAGCGGCAGCAACGCACCGCTGACGAACGACACCGCGGACGAGCCTGCCGCCTGCCACGGATTGGTCAACGCATCCGGGTCGATCCCCAACTCGATGTCCACGTGTGCGGCAAACGGATCGTGGTCGGTGAGTTCGCGAGCGACGATCTGGGCGGTGTCGGCCGACAGACCTTTGGCCTCGTACAGTGCCGCGAGCTCGGCCAGTTCCTCCTCGGGTTGCTCTTCGAGCTCTCGACGTTCCTTGATCAACAGCGAACGCTCGGCATCGCGCTGGGTACTCACCGAGACGTACTCGCCGAGTGCCATCGACACCGCACCCGCCACGAGCCCCGCGAGGCCGGCCGCGAACAGCGAACCGCGGTCGGTGGTGACGGCGGCGACACCGACGACCAGACCGGCGGTGGAGACGATGCCGTCGTTGGCACCCAACACCCCGGCCCGCAGCCAGTTCAGCCGACCTGACAGATCTCCGTGGGGTTCGTGATCGTGCAGGCTCGACTCGACATCACTCATGGTGGGCCGTTGCCGACACGTCGTCCCAGGCCGCACGTGCGCCGGACTCTCCAATTCTGTACACCTGGATGATTGTGGCCGCTCCGATCAGCACTGCCAACACCACCACCCCAATCGACTGCCACCGGACGGGCGGGTTGCCGCGACGCTCACGCAGATGCACGAACACGAGCAGGGCGGCGACGACCACGAGACCGATGGAGAAGTAGACCATCGAATCACCGATCTCGGTGTGCTGCTCGACTGCTTCGGTCTTGGGGACGCGTTTTTCCAACCACTCACCGGCGTCGGTCGTCAGCGGCGTCAACACGACGGTGATCAGCGCCAGGGCCGCGATGAGCCAGACGAGCCTGGTGCGCACTCCGGACCAGATACTGGCCGCGATGGCCAGGATCGCTGTCAGTGGTGCCAGCACCACGATGAAATGGACCAGAAGGATGTGGGCCGGAAGGCCGTTGATGGTGGACATGCGTTCTCCCGCTGGATTCGAAGTCGCGTGCACATCACGCATCGGCCATGCTACACATCGTGTAGTAGTTACGCCGATGGTTCCCACGCAGCCGAATTCCGCCACGGCACCTCAGGTGCTGCGACCATCGCGTGCACGATCTGCTCCATGCGATGCCCGAACGCGGCAACGGTGCTCGGTTCGAACAGTGTTGTGGGATAGACGATGTCGATACCGGTCTCGGTAGGCTTGCCTTCCCTGTCTCGGTGTTCGGTGACGTGCACGTGGAGATCGCACTTGGCGATATCGATCGGCCTCGGCGCGACCTCGAAGTGAGCGTCACCGAGGTCGAAGCTCGCGGCCGTGAACACGTCCAGCGACAGCGCCACCTGGAAGATCGGGTGCCGCGAATTCTGCGACTCGGGAGCGAGATCCGCGGCGACCGCCTCGAACGGCACCGATGCGTGATCGAAAGCCCGCAGTTCACTCGCGCGAGCCAACCGCACGACGTCCTCGACGGTCGTCGCGGCTGCGATGTCGGTCCGAATCGCCACGGTGTTGGTGAAGGTACCGACGAGTTGTTCGAGCCTCGGATCGTCGCGACCGGCAACCGGAGTTCCGATGACGATATCGGTGGCCTCCGTCTGCTCCGCAAGCAGAATCAACAAGGCTGCACGCAGTACCGTGAACCGCCCTGTCCCACAACGCTGCGCGAGATGATCCATCGCTGCACCGGTCGACCGGTCGAGGCGCACTACAGTGCGGGCGCCCGTGTGATCCCACTGCGCCCCGCGCTCGTGGTCGAGCGGCAGCTCGGTATCGCCGGGCACACCGGTCAATTCTGCGCGCCAGAAATCCAGTGCTTCAGTGCTGTCCCGCTCGGCAGCCCAGACGCTGTAATCGGCGTACTGCAGCGGCAATTCGGACCACGACGGTGCCTCCCCCACCGTTCTGGCGTGATACGCCAGCACGAAGTCCGATGCCAACAGCCCCAACGACCAGCCGTCCGCCGCACTGTGGTGAACGGCGCACGCGAGCACGTACTGATTCGAGGCAACAGCGAACAGCCGAGCTCGGATCGGGAACTCGGTACGCACATCGAAGGGTTGCTCGAGGACCTGCGCCATCGTGACATCACCTGTATCGACAACGCTCAGATTCGGTGCCGCCACAACGGGATCCACCTCGAGCACCTGCACCGGAACACCGTCGACATCCGGGTAGCGGGTACGCAACGTACGGTGCCGATCGATCAGATCGACCAGGGCCTGCGATGCTGCCTCGAGATCGAACGCCCCGACAATCGAGACCGTGAACGGCAGGTTGTACAGCGGCAACCGTGCGCTTCGATCGATGTAGCGCTGCTGTGGAGCGAGCGGAACTACCTCGGCTCCGGCCGCCATCCCACTCTCGGGACGCGAATTCCGGTGCGCCCCCAGAAGGCTCCGTTCGTCGATCCGTGCCGCCAGGGCCTGAACGGACGGGGCCTGCGCGAGGTCTCGCACACCGATATCCACCGCGTGGTCCGAACGCAGCGACGCGACAACCCTTGTCGCCGCCAACGAGTCACCGCCGAGATCGAAGAACGATCTGGCGCAATCGATCTCATCCGTTCCCAGCACGCGAGCGAACGCTGCCGCCACCATCTGCTGGGTGGCACCGGACGGTTCGGTGCGAGGACCTGCGGGCGGGCTGGACAGGTCAGGAGCAGGAAGCGCGGCGCGATCGATCTTCCGGTTGATGGTCAGCGGAATCTCGTCCAGAACCGAGATGGTCGAGGGCACCATATGGGCCGGCAACCGATCCCTGAGATCGTTGCGGATCTGCTCTGTGTCGAGCACCGTGTCGATGTGCGCGGGAACGACGTACCCGTCGATGCGCAGATCGCCGGTGCGACTGCGGCGCAGGGACGAGGACGCCGCGCGGACCTCGGGATGAGCGCGCAGCGCTGCGTCGACCTCCCCCAGTTCGACGCGATTTCCGCGGATCTTGACCTGATCGTCGGTGCGGCCCAGAAATTCCAGCGTTCCGTCTGCGCGTATCCGCGCCCGATCCCCGCTGCGGAAGATCCGAAGCCCGCTGCTGCCGAAAGGGTGTGCGACGAAGCGAGCCGCAGTATCGGCGGTGCGGCCGAGGTAGCCACGGGCAACGCCGGGGGTCTCGATGTAGATTTCTCCCACTGCTCCCACCGGGACCGGCCGCAGAGCACGATCGAGCAGGTGAATCACCGCGCCTACCATCGCGCGACCGATTCCGGCGTTGCCGCCCTGGTGCAGCGGGGCGGTCATCGTGACGCTGCAGGTCGTTTCGGTGGGTCCGTAGGCGTTGAGGAGTCGGCGGCCCTGCGACCACCGGTCGACGGTGTCTTGCGGGGCGGCCTCACCGCCGATGATGATGGTGCCGACACCACCGAGCGCAGCGGGATCCATCGTCGCCAACGCCGAGGGGGTGATCAACAGATGCGTAACAGACTGCTGGGCAACAAGTTCGGTCAGCTCGGTGCCGCCGTAGCTACCGGCCGGCGCGAGCACCACGGCTGCACCCGCCGTCGCAGCGGCGAGCACCTCCACCACCGCGGTATCGAATCCCGGCGAGGCGAGATGACAGACCCGCGACTGTGCCTGCAGGTGGTAGCTGCTCCGAATCTGTTGCACCAGAGCATCGATTCCGTCGTGGGTGACGACGACCCCTTTGGGCGTGCCCGTGGATCCGGAGGTGTAGATGACATATGCCGCCCGATGCGGTGCCGATATCGCAGGGTGGTTCGGGGCGCCCGCGTCGGCCACGTCCTCGAGGTGCAGCCACTCCAGGTCACCCAGTTCGTCTCCTGCAGAGCACAATCCCAGGACCGGTGCGGAGTCGCTCAGCATGTACAGCGCGCGCTCACGGGGGTGGTTCGGGTCGATAGGGATGTAGACCGCGCCCACTCGTGCGATCGCCCAGAACGCGACTATCCCGGCCACGGATCGGCCGACGCGCACCGCGACCGGATCCTCGACGCCGATTCCTCGCTGCCGCAACGTGCCCGCCAGTGCGTCGACCTTCGCGGCCAACTCCTGGTAGGTCACCGCGACCTCGGCATCGTGAACGGCAACTCGGTTGCCGTGCTGCACGACGGCCGCATCGAACACCTCGTTCAGCGATCCCCGCTCCGTGACGGTCACTCCCACCGATGCAGGCACCGTACGCGGTTCGTCCGGCAGGAACAGATCGAGCTCTGCCACCGCAGTATCGCCGCGTCCGGCTTCGGAGAATCGATCGAGGAAGTGCAGGAACCGATCGTGATGGCGAGCGAGGTCGTCGCGTGTGTACACGGCCGGGTTGGCCTCGAAATCGATGCGCGGCCGCGCTCCGCTCCGGCCGGGGTAGATGTTGACGGCAAGGTCCGATACCGGCCCCGTGGTCAGAATGTCGATTTCTCCGTCGAACTCGCCGATCGTCACGGTGTTGGCGAACATCATCACGTTGATCGTCGGACCGAACCGGCCTGCATGCAGTGCATTTCCGCTCGTCGAAGCGGGCGGCCTGCTGCGCTGATGCCGAAGCACCCCGCCGATCGCCACTTCCGTTGCCTTCACCGCGCTGTTCACCGTTGCCGAACCGACGCCCGGCAGTCGCAGCGGCACGACATTGGACAACGAGGACCCGGCTCGGCGTAGCACCGCTGTCGGACGTGCCGAGACCGGCAACGACAGATCCACGTCATCGGTGTCGTTGATGCGTGCGAGATACGCCGCGAACGCTGCGATCACCACCGTCGAGGTCGCGTGTCGGGCCGCGCCCGGTGCGGTGAGGGCGATCGATCGATCCTCGCCGACGACGATGGGCACCGATGCCGGCTGAGTCGACCGACCCAGCGACTCGGTATATCCCAGGTCGGTGGACTCCCAGTGAGCCTGGTCGCGTCGGGCGCGGCTGGAGCTGCGATACCGCTCGTCTTCGGCGAGAAGAGCCTCAGGGCTGGTCGGATCGATCTGCGGTGGCTCGACGCCGTCGCGCACGGCGGCATACAGGGCGGCCGCGCGCTCGAGCACCTTCATCGAGGCGTATCCGTCGAGGGCGATGTGATGGGCCCTGGTGTACCAGAACACGCGATCCTCGGCGACGCGCAGGATACGCAGACGCACGAGTTGCCCATCCATGGAGAAGGGGGTTCGGCAGTCCTCGTTCATCCACTGGGTGGCCGCATCGGCCGGATGCTCGCGGTCACGGAAGTCGAGGGTGTCGACCGCCTCGGTCTCGTGTGGCACGAACTGTTGCACGGGGGTGCCGTCGACTTGGTGGATACGCAGCGTCGAGGAGGAGAATTCGCGGTGCGCCCTACTTCCGCACTCGGCCAGGACATCGACGTCGACGGAGCCGACGACGTCGACGTAGTACGCAATGGTGAAGGGGACCTGCGGCATGAACTGCTGCGCAACCCAGATATCGGCCTGGGATGAACTCACAGGCAACGCGTCCTCGAACATGGTGGTCCCCCCACGGCGGTCCTATTACTACATACCCAGTAGTACCAGGCTACCTGGCTCCAACGGCATGCCGTTGCCTCGAGCGTCGGCCGCCGATCTCGGGCGGAGTCGGGCATGCCGTGTCGTATCGTGAGCTCGTGCCGGCGAGCAACCATTATCACCATCTGATGTTCGGTCCTGCTGCGATCGCGCGACAGAGGGCCGAGGGCAGCTACACCGCCTACGGCTCCCAGACCGAGCGAGCCGATGACGGCCCGACGCCCCTCGATACCCGCGAGAAGGCCCTGATTCGCGGCGTGGATCAGTTTCAGATCGCCACCGTCGCCGAGACCGGCTGGCCCTACATTCAGTATCGAAGTGGCCCGAAGGGGTTCCTGCAGGTGCTCGATGACCGCACGCTGGGCTTCGCGGATTTTGCAGGCAACCATCAATACCTGACGGCAGCCAATCTCGATCACGACGACCGCGTCGCATTGCTTCTGGTGAATTATCCTCTGCGTCAACGCCTCAAGCTCTACGGCCGCGCGCACACCGTAGAGGCAGCCGACGATCCGCAGTTGCTCGATCGGCTCAAAGACCTCGGAGAGTCCACCGTAGGCGCAACCTGCGAGCGCAGTGTCGTCATCGCAGTCGAGGCTTTCGACTGGAACTGCACCCGCAGCATCATTCCCCGCTACGACGCCGACTACCTCGCGGAGCTCTCACAGGTCTACCAACGCAAGGCCGCAGAGCGGGAACAGGAACTACTGCAACGGATTTCCGAGCTCGAAGCGCGGCTCACGCAGTCTTCGGGGCATAGAAGCGGCCCAGAAACTCCGACTTGAACTCCGCGAAGCGCCCCTGCTCGATCGATGCGCGAATGTCGTCGACCAGCTTGACCGTGAATCGCTCGTTGTGGATGGTGCACAGAGTCGACGCCAGCATCTCCTTGGCCTTGAACAGGTGATGGATATAAGCCTTGGTGTAGTGCGCGCACGTGTAGCAGTCGCAGCTGTCGTCGATCGGGGTGAAATCGCGACGATGTTTGGCGGTGTTGATGTTGAAGCGGCCCGAGGGTACGTAGATCGCCGCATTGCGTGCCACCCGTGAGGGATTGACGCAGTCGAAGGTGTCGGCTCCGTTCTCGATGGCAGTGAAGAAATCGTCCGGCTCGCTGATGCCGAGCATGTGCCGCGGCTTGTCTTCGGGCAGTTCCTCGTTCACCCAGCGGGTGATGGTGCCGAGATTCTGCTTCTCGAGTGCGCCGCCGATCCCGTAGCCGTCGAAGCCACGGCCGGTTTCGCCGGTGATGGTTTCGAGATCACGGGCAGCCTTGCGTCGGAGATCCTCGTACTGTGCGCCCTGCACCACCCCGAACAAGGCCTGGTACGGCTTGTCGGCACGCTCGACGGTGAGCCGTTCGTGCTCGAGCACGCACCGCTTCGCCCACGCCTGCGTACGGTCGACCGACATCTCTTGGTAGCCACGGGTATTCATCAGCGTGGTCAGCTCGTCGAACGCGAACATGATGTCGGCACCGAGCCGGTGCTGAATCTGCATCGACACCTCGGGGGTGAATCGGTGCATCGAGCCGTCGAGATGGGACTTGAACGTCACACCGTCGTCGTCGACGTGGGCGAGGCGCTCTTTGCCCTCGGCGATGACGTCGTCGGACTGGACCCGGGTGGCGTCCATGGAGATGACCTTCTTGAACCCGACACCGAGAGACATCACCTGAAACCCTCCGCTGTCGGTGAACGTCGGCCCGTCCCAGTTCATGAACTTGCCCAGTCCACCGGCCTCGTCGACGACGTCCGAGCCCGGCTGTAGGTACAGGTGATACGCATTGGCGAGGACCGCCTGTACGCCGAGGTCTTTCATCGCCTCGGGCAGCACCGCCTTGACGGTCGCCTTGGTCCCGACCGCGATGAACGCCGGGGTGGCGATGTCCCCGTGCGGGGTGGTGATGGTGCCGGTGCGCCCGAGCGCACCGTCGAGGCGGGTGCCGATATCGAAGCCGAAGCTGGAAAAACTCACCGTGTCAGTATGCGGCTTCGCCGCTTGTGAGCGGAAATTCGTAGCCTGCTACGAGGTTCCACTCACATGCGGCGAAGCCGCTCCAGCCGCATTCAATCGGAAGTACGCGCCCTTGGCCTCGAGCAACTGCTCGTGGCTTCCCTGCTCGACGATGCTGCCGTTCTCCATCACCAGGATGGTGTCCGCGTCACGGATGGTCGACAGTCGGTGCGCGATGACGAAACTGGTGCGGTCACTGCGCAGCTTCGCGGTGGCCTTCTGGACCAACAGCTCGGTACGGGTGTCGACCGAACTGGTTGCCTCGTCGAGGATGAGGATCAGAGGCTTGGCCAGGAAGGCGCGGGCGATGGTGATGAGTTGCTTCTCACCCGCGCTGACATTGTTGCCCTCCTCGTCGATGACGGTGTCGTACCCATCGGGCAGCGAGTGCACGAATTTGTCGACGTAGCTCACCCGTGCAGCCTCGAGGATTTCCTCCTCGCTTGCGCTCGGATCGCCGTATGCAATGTTGTCGCGAATCGTCCCACCGAACAGCCAGGTGTCCTGCAGCACCATCCCAGTTCGGGCGCGCAACTCCTCGCGGGTCATTCGCGTGGTGTCGACGCCGTCGAGAGTGATTCGGCCCGCATCGATCTCGTAGAACCGCATGATGAGGTTGACCAGGGTGGTCTTGCCTGCGCCGGTCGGGCCGACGATCGCGACCAGGTGCCCCGGATCGGCGACGAGCGACAGATTTTCGATCAGTGGACGATCTGCGGAGTAACCGAAGGAGACGTTCTCGAACTCGACGCGTCCTCGGCGCTCGGACGGCCGCACCGCATCGACCGGATCGGCTTCCTCCTCCTCTGCATCGAGCACTTCGAAGATGCGCTCGACGGAGGCGACACCGGACTGGATCAGGTTCACCATGGAACCCACCTGGGTGAGAGGCTGGGTGAACTGACGCGAGTACTGGATGAAGGCCTGAACCTCACCGAGAGTGAGTGTTCCCGAGGCCACGCGCAGTCCGCCGACGACGGCGATGACGACGTAGTTGATGTTTCCGAGGAACATGATGACGGGCATGATCATTCCCGAGATGAACTGGGCCCGGAAGCTCGACTGGAACAGCTTCTCGTTGCGCTCTCCGAATTCGCGTTCCACCTCTGCCTGACGGCCGAAGGCCTTGACGAGCTCGTGTCCGGTGTAGGTCTCCTCGATCTGGGCGTTCAGTTTGCCGGTGTGCTTCCACTGCGCGACGAAGTGCGGTTGCGACCGTTTCGCGATGACGGCCGTGACCGCGAACGACGCCGGAATGGTCAGCACCGCAACGAGTGCCAGCAGCGGCGAGATCCAGATCATCACTCCGAGGATGCCCAGCACGGTGAGGATTCCGGTGATCAACTGGCTGAGCGTCTGCTGCAGGCTGGTCGAGACGTTGTCGATGTCGTTGGTGACGCGACTGAGCGTCTCCCCGCGGGCGTTGTTGTCGAAGTACTTCAGCGGCAGCCGATGCACTTTGGCTTCGACGCTGGCCCGCAGCAGCAGGATTCGACGCTGCAACGCGATGTTGAGGATGTAGCCCTGCGCCCAGGCCAGCAACGACGAGAGCACGTACAGGGCGAGGACCCACATCAGAACAGTTCCGACGGCACCGAAATCGATACCGGCACCCGGGGTGAGGTTCATACCGGACACCAGATCGGCAACGGAGTCGTTTCCGGCTGCCCGAAGCCCTTCGATCGCTTGCTCTTTCGTCTGACCGGGCTCGAGGCTACGACCCACGACGCCGTTGAAGATCAAGTTCGTTGCGTGCCCGAGCACGCTGGGCGCCGCGACGGTCAGCACGGTGCTGGCGATCCCGAAGGCGAGCATCACCGACAGCAGTACGCGCTCGGGAGCGAGCAGGCCGAGCAGTCGTTTGAACGAGCCCTTGAAATCGCGAGCCTTGGTACCGGGCACGACCGCCTTGGCTACGGGTGCGTCCTGTTTCTCCTCGGTCTTCTCCACCTGCGCGGTCACAGGGCACCTGCCACGGCGCGCTGCGAGTCGACGATCTCGGCATAGGTGGGGCACTCGGTCATCAATCGGTCGTGGGTACCCACACCTACCGGCTTTCCGTCGTCGAGAACCAGAATCTGATCGGCGTCGATGATGGTCGAAACGCGTTGGGCAACAACGATCATGCACGCATCTCGCGTCACCGGCTTCAGGGCCGCTCGCAGCCTCGAGTCGGTGGTCAGGTCCAGCGCGGAGAACGAATCGTCGAACAGGTAGATGCTGGGTCTGCGCACCAGCGCGCGGGCGATGGCGAGGCGTTGCCGCTGACCACCGGAGACCGTCGTACCACCCTGGGCGACTGGTGTTTCCAGCCCTTCGGGCATGGCCCGGACGAAATCGGCTCCCTGGGCGATCTCGAGTGCTTCCCACAGTTCCGCGTCGGTGGCGTCGGCTTTGCCGTATCGAAGATTGCTCGCGATGGTTCCGGAGAACAGATACGGCCTCTGTGGAATCAGCCCGATTTCCGATCGCAGCAGATCCAGATCGAGTTCACGAATGTCGACACCGCCGACGCGGACCTCGCCGCCGGTGACGTCGATGAGCCGGGGAATCAGGTTGACCAGGGTGGACTTTCCCGATCCGGTGCCACCGATGATGGCAGTGACCTTGCCCGCCTCGGCCCGCAGATGCACTCCACTGAGCACTGGAAACTCGGCTCCGGGGAAGGAGAATTCGGCGTTCACGAGCTCGACCGTTCCCGGCGAGGACGCGAACGTCTTGGGCTGGGCGGGCAATACCACGGAGGATTCGGTGGCGAGTACCTCGCTGATGCGGTCGGCACACACCGAAGCGCGGGGCACCATCATCGCGATGAACGACGCCATCATCACCGACATGAGGATCAGCATGATGTAGCTCAGAAGCGCAGTGAGAGAGCCGATCTGCATCGTGCCCTCGTCGATCGCGTGGCCGCCGAACCAGATGACGGCAACGCTGGTGACGTTGCTGATGAGCATGACCGTCGGAAACATCAGAGCCATCAGTCGTCCCACGCGCAGTGCAGTTTCGGTCAGTGCGGTGTTCGCGGCTCCGAATCGGTCGATCTCGAACTTCTCTCGGACGAATGCCCGCACCACTCGGATTCCGGTGATCTGTTCACGCAGAACACGGTTGACGGCATCGATGCGCTTCTGCATCGAGCGGAAGGCGGGAACCATCTTGACGATGATCAGGCCCATCGAGATCGCGAGCCCGGGCACAGCGATCAGCAATACCCAGGACAACCCGAGATCCTCGCGCAGCGACATCACGATGCCGCCGACGCACATGATCGGGGCCATCACCACGATGGTGAATCCCATGACGATCAGCAACTGCACCTGCTGAACGTCATTGGTGTTGCGAGTGATCAGCGACGGTGCGCCGAACTGGCCGACCTCCCGCGCCGAGAAAGTCCCGACGCGATGCAGGACGGCACCGCGCAGGTCACGTCCGACTCCCATCGCGGTGCGGGCACCGATGAACACTGCACCTACCGAGCTGACGATCTGTACCGCCGAGACCATCAACATCAAGGATCCGGCGGAGAGGATGTAGCCGGTGTCCCCGGTGGTCACACCTTTGTCGATGATGTCGGCGTTGAGGCTGGGCAAATACAGTGCCGCCAGCGTGGCGACGAGTTGGAGCAGAATCAACGCGACGATCGGCACCTTGTAGGGAGCCAGATACGTGCGTAACAGCGGGATCAGCATGACGGCCGAAGATTACTCGTACACATGGATGACAGTCTCTCCGTTTTTCGAGTGTTGCGGGTAATCTTCGGCCGACCGGTCAGACCCCTTCGGCTCCCGAGTCCTTCTCCGGAGCCGTCTTCAACTTGGCACCTTCGATGTCGACGTTGGGAAGGATCTTGTCCAGCCACTTCGGCAGCCACCAGGCCTTGTCGCCCAGCAGTGCCATCACCGATGGAATCAGCACCATCCGCACGACGAACGCGTCGAAGAAGACGGCCGCCGCGAGCGCGAATCCGATGGACTTGATGAACGAGTCCGGCTCGGCCATGAACGCGGCGAACACCGAGATCATGATGACTGCGGCCGAGGTGACCACACGTGCTCCGTACTTGAAGCCGTTGACGACGGCGTCCTTGGCGGCAGCCCCGTGTACGAACTCCTCACGCATACGCGAGACCAGGAACACCTGGTAGTCCATTGCGAGACCGAACACGACACCGATGAGGAAGATCGGCATGAAGCTGACGATCGGCTGTGGGTTGGAGACGAGGCCCAGCCCACCCTCTTGGAAGATGAACACCGTGGCGCCGAACGTTGCGAGCACGCTGAGCAGGAAGCCGAGCGTTGCCGTCAGCGGAACCAGAATCGAGCGGAACACCAGCATCAGCAGCACGAACGCCAAGCCGACCACCACAGCCAGGTACGGAACCAGCGCGCTCTGCAACCGCTCGGAGATGTCGATTCCGATCGCGGTCTCGCCGGTCACTCCGTAGGAGACGCCGGCGCTTTGCTGCAATCCGCTCTCCGCATCGCGGAGATTGGCCACGAGCGCTTTGGTCTGGTCGCTGTTGGGTGTGCTCGACGGGGTGACGAGAATCTGGGCTGTGTCGCCCGCCTGGTTGACGGCCACGATCTGAGCATTCGTGACGTCGGATTGCTGTGTGATGGTGTCGACGACCTTGCCGAAGGATGCAGTGCGATCGGCCTCGGCGACGCCTGATGCGTCCGCGATGACGAGCAGTGGCCCGTTGCGTCCCGGCCCGAATGCCTTCTCGGTGACGTCGTAGGCCTGGCGAGCAGCCGTGGACGGGTCTGCGGTGGCGATGGACGGAAGGGCGAGGGAGAGCCCGGTGGTCGGGCCCGCGATGACGCCGAGTAGAACGATTCCGCCGATGAGTCCCAGCGCGGGCTTCTTGACCAGGAATCGAGCCCATCGCAGACCGTTGGTGGGAGCGGCGTGCGGGTCCTCCGGGTCGGTGGTGTTGACGAATTTGACCTTGCCTGCGAAGGCCTTGCCTTTGTACAGGCCGAGCATGGCAGGCAGGAACGTCAGCGCGATCAATACGGCGACGAACACCGCGAAGCCGGCAGCAAGACCCATCTGCGACAGGAATGGGATACCGACGACCCGCAGGGCGACGAGCGCGATGAGGACGGTGGCACCGGCGAACACGACAGCAGAACCGGCGGTGCCGACGGCGCGACCCACGGCTTCCTCGCGATTGTGGGTGAGCGTGAGTTCGTGTCGATACCGCGCCAGAATGAACAGGGAGTAGTCGATCGCGACGGCGAGCCCGATCATGATCGCCAGGATCGGGGTGAACGAGGTGAGGCTGGCGAATCCGGATGCTGTGGTGATGGCCAGACTCGAGATGCCGATACCGACTATTGCCGTGATCAACGGCAAGCTGGCCGCGGCTGCGGAGCCGAACATGATGAGAAGGACGATTGCCGCGACGGCGAGGCCCACGATCTCCGAACTGCCACCGGGCGACGGGTTCTCCTGGGCGACGTTTCCGCCGAGGATCACCTTCAGGCCTGCGTCACGTGCGGGCTGGGCCGCTTCGTCGAGTTGGGTGCGGATCTGGTCGGTGACATCGGCAAGTTCGACGTTGATCGGCACGGTCACCGTGCCGACGTTGCCGTCGGGGCTCAGTGGCGATGTGGCCGCGGCATCGGCTGCCACCTCGTCTGCCGGGGTTCCTGCCTCCGCGGCGGCGTTGGTGTAGCGCTCGATGATCGACTGGTTGGCCGCAACCGGGTTCGCCAGTGCGGGAGCGCCTTCGGCCGGCTTGGCGGCGTCGACCTTTTCGATCTCGGCGATGGTTGCATTCATGGCCGAGATGTATGCAGGGGTGTCGAGCGATTGGCCGTCGGGGGCCTGGAAGACGTATTCGGCACTGACTGCGGTCAATGGGTCTTGCGCACTGCCGAAGCGCTCGGCCTGCAGATCCAGCGCGGCCTGCGCGGGTGTTCCCGGAATGGAGAACGAGTTGGCGGTGGGACCGGACAGCGTGGCTGCGCCCACTCCGGCAAGAATCAGTATCGCCAGCCACAGTCCGAGGACTACGCCTTTGCGTCGATACGCGAATCGTCCGATTCGGTAGAGGTAGGTGGCCACAGTCAAGCTCCTCGGTTGTGTTCGGGCGAGTGGGTGGGAGATTCGGGGGCAGGAGTGGAGCCTGCGGAATGACCGGATAATGCAGGAGTGGAGCCTGCGGAACGACCGGATAACGCAGGAGTGGAGCCTGCGGAATGACGCTGTGGTTCGGGTAGGCCGGCGCGGAGTTGGTCGAAGGCGTCCTCGACGAGGGCTTTGGGCGTCGGTCCTTGTCCGGCCGAGTCGTTCATCCAGATGCTCAGTGCTGCTGTGACCGCTCCGCCGACGGCCATCTGGAGCAGGTTCGGGTAGAGGTCGGTTTCGATGTCGGTGCCGGTTCGTTCGGCGATGGCTTCGCCCAGTTTGCGGGTCAGTGACTGGTGCATTTCGAGCTTGCGGGCCATGAGTGCGGGGTTGGCTTCGACCAGCCGGGCTGCGGCGAAGGTGTCGCCTAGGTCTCGTCCCGGGTCGACGACGAGGTTGATTGCTATGTGCCGCAACGAGTCCCAGATGGGCTCCGTCGACGGCCTGGATCGTAGGAGCTCGAACCATTCGAGGGCGGAGACTTCGATGTGATGCAGAACAGCTTCTTCTTTGTTGGAGAAGTAGTTGTGGAACGTGCGCGTGGAGACTCCCGCCTCGTGCGCGATGGCGTCGGCGGTGACTGCGTCGAAGCCGTGTTCCTTGCCGAGACGTACCGCGGCCTGGCCGAGGGCGTCGCGGGTGGCTGCCTTCTTCATGTCGCGAAGGCCGGGCGTGGAAGTCACGGTTACCAACGTACGGAACTTGCACGTTTCTGCAAGTTTGCAGCAGTGTGCAAGTTTGTGGACCTCGTCACACCTGACGGTACGGGGTGACTCAGCTCATCGACGAGCCCATGCGGCCGGTTCGCTGATCAGCTCGTTGACGAAGTTCGGCAGATCATCGTCGACGATGTCCGCCAGCGACACCGATTCGAGGACCGAACGCAGATTGGCACGGACCGCCAACCACACCCGCGTCAATGGTTCCGCCGGACCGGAATACTCCGCATCCTCGGGCCGTTGCCCACGCACCGATGCCAACGGTCCATCGATAGCCCTCATCACATCGGCAACCGAAATGTCCGACGCGTCCCGCGCCAGCCAGTAGCCGCCGTCGGGTCCCCTTCTACTGCGCACCAGGTCCGCGCGACGCAGATCCGAGAGCACCGACTCGAGAAACTTGTGTGGAATCCCCTGAGCCACGGCGAGGGCCTCCGCCTTCGCAGGCCCTCCCCCATCGACGGCGGCGAGTTCGACGAGCGTCCGCACTGCATAGTCCGCCTTGGCCGTGATGTGCACGCTCGATTCCTATCATTTCGATAGGAAATTAGCGAGCGGCTGCCGGATAGCCGTCGATCTCGTGCACAGCAGCCAACACGGAGGCACATGCGGGAAGGTCCGCATCCGAACGACGACGAATCGACACTCAGCGATCCTAGAATCACCAATTTTGCGTTACAGTTCACCTTTACATGTCACGCTTATTCGGGGGTTCGATGAACGAGTGGATCAGTTCGGCTTGGAACGCACTGCCGGAACCGCTGCGTGACCCCGTTGCGTTGGCCATCCCCGCGTTCGCGCTACTGCTGGCGATCGAGTGGATCGCCGCCGCGAAGCTCGAGGACGGCGAACGCGGCAGTTATTCCGCCAGGGATGCGCGCTCGAGCCTGAGCATGGGCCTGGTGTCCATCGCGACCACCACGCTCTGGAAGACGCTCGGACTGGTGGCCTACACGGCCCTCTACGTCTACGTCGCACCGTGGCATCTTCCCGCCGACGCCTGGTACACCTGGGTGATCCTGATCCTGGGCGTCGACCTGTTGTTCTACGGATACCACCGCATCGCACACCGCACCCGGCTGATCTGGGCCACACACCAGTCCCACCATTCGAGCGAGTATTTCAACTTCGCTGCCGCGCTGCGCCAGAAATGGAACAACAGCGGCGAGATCATCATGTGGCTACCGCTCCCCCTGCTGGGGATTCCGCCGTGGATGGTGTTCGTCGGGTTCTCGATCAACCTCGTCTACCAATTCTGGGTGCACACCGAGCGCATCGACAGGCTTCCGCGTGCGTTCGAGTTCGTCTTCAACACGCCTTCGCATCACCGCGTCCATCACGGTCGCGATCCGCAATATCTCGACAAGAACTACGGCGGCATCCTCATCATCTGGGATCGTCTGTTCGGCACTTACGCCGAGGAGGTCGAGCGGCCGAACTACGGACTCACCAAACCCGTCGACACGTTCAACATCTGGACCCTTCAGACACACGAATACCGCAACATCGCACGGGATGTCGCGGCATCGCACTCGTGGAAAGAACGCGTCGGATACCTCCTCGGACCACCCGGATGGACGCCCGCGGCCGGACGAGAACCGGCTACTGCTGGCTCAGATCGACCACAAAGTCCATAGTTCCCGAGGCGACGAGCGTGTCCCCGGGCAAGAGCACCTCCACGGGTGGGTTTCTCATGCCCCGACCTCACTCGAAAGCGTTGGCGCACACGTCGTGAACTCGTCGGCACCGGACGCTACATGTGTTCGCCTATGGATCGAGCCGCAGACATCAGTTGGGGACGAAGGTTCATCATCTGCTCCTCCGAAAGCGTGTCGTCGTGGGCAACGATGTTGATGGCACCGGGGAGGTCTCCGTCGGACGTACGAATCGGGGCAGTGAGGCTGACGGTGCCGAGTTGGCGTTCGGACAGGCTCAGATGATAGCCGTGGTGCCTGATTTCCTGAAGCTCTCGAACCAGCTCGTCGCGGGACTGAGCACGTCCGTCCGCCAAGTCCTCGTTGGAGTCCACGGGTAACAGGCCATCGAGCTCTTCGCTCGACAGGTAGGCCAAGAAGATCTTTCCGCCGCCGCGGGTGAGCTCGAGACGGTGTCCGATCGGGAGCTGATAACGCATCGGGTGCGGCGCTTCGACCCGGCAGGTGAGCACGCGCGTATCGCCCGTGCGTACATAGATCGAGGACGTCAATCCTGTGGTCTCGGTCAGACTTTGCAGGACCGGGAACGATGCAGCGCTCAGCCGGTCTTGGAGAGTGAAAGCGCGTGCCAGCGAGAGCACCGATGGGCCCACGGTATAGCCCGCTTCGGACGCTCTCAGATACCCCCGCTGGACGAGCGTGGCCGCCAACCGTTGCGTAGTCGCCAGATGAAGGCCGGTCTGCCTGGATATCTGGCTCAGTTTCACCGGGCTCCGCACGGTGCTCACGTAGTCGACGATGTCCAACGATCGCTCGACGGTTCTGCCTCGATTGTTGCTTTCCGCCATGAATTGCTCCTCCGTCGCCGTACGCACCTCCCATTGTGCAAGAAACCCTCACCCCGCGAGTCCGACAGTGCGTGGGCAATCACGTGGTTGACATCACAGTGACTCGGAACACTATGATGATCTTCGACACTCACCCAGTGATAGTTCGTTGCATTGAGCGATAGGAGCTCTCAAATGAAGGTTGCAGTTCTCGGACTCGGCGAAGCGGGCAAAATCTTTGCCGAGGGCTTCGCCGGGCAAGGCCATGAGGTCTCGGGGTTCGACCCTGCCGATATCCACATCGACGCAAGCGTCGTTCGATGCACGTCCATCGCGGACGCCGTGACGGGCGCAGAGGTCGTACTGAGTCTGACCACGGCTGCGCATGCCGCGTCGGCAGCGGCCGAAGCGGCTCCTCACCTGCAGAACGACACGGTCTACATCGACCTCAACTCCGGCTCACCCAGACTCAAGGAACAGGTTCGAGACGCGATCTCGGAGCGACCGAATCCAGGTGTGGAGGTCGTCGATGGGGCAGTCATCGGGTCGGTCAGAAGTTTCGGGGAGAAGGTCGAGGTACTGCTGGCCGGGCCTGCGGCCGAGGAGGCCCACCGTCGGTTCACGCTCCTGGGAGGTTCTCCACTGGTGGTCGGTGCAGAGCTCGGAGCAGCATCGCGGCGCAAGCTCCTGCGCAGCGTCTTCATGAAAGGGCTCGGCGGTCTGATCAGTGAGTCCATGGACGCCGCCGACCTGGTGGGTGATCCAGAGTGGATGCAGCAGCAGATCTCCGCGACATTGACCGACGGCACCTCCGGAGTCGACCGGCTGCGATCAGGAACGATGCTCCATGCAGCTCGTCGCGGGAAGGAACTCTCGGACAGCTTGTCGAACCTGCCCGGTGCAGAGTCTGCATGGCCGGTGACAAGCGCGGCTCGGGAGTACCACCTACGCGCAGCCAGGACCGATGCCGAGGACCTGACGAATCGACTCGCGGAAGTTCCGACTGCCGCACTTGGCGATGCCGGTGACCGATTGGGTTTGCTGGATGCGAAAGTCAAGCAGGTCTGGGACAGCCCCCCAGTAGCCGGTCGTGCACTCACTGTGTGGACGAGACCAGGCGACAACGCAGCGGTGCACCGGGCACTCGATGTTGCCCGGCCCGGCGACATTTTGGTGGTGGCCGCGGGCGGCCACATCGAGCGTGCCCTGATGGGTGAGCTCATCGCTGAGCGTGCCATCTCCAAGGGGATTCGTGCGTTCATCACCGACGGTGCGGTTCGCGACGCTACCGAGCTGGCCAAGATCGGTTTCCCTGTGTGGGCCGGCGGCATCTCTCCGGCAGGACCGTACAAGGACGGGCCCGGTCGCACCGAGGTGCCGATCTCCATCGGAGGTGTGGCGTGCATGCCCGGGGACTACGTCGTCGCCGATGCCGATGGTGTGATCGTGGTGCCATCTGCTGAGGTCGAAGCCGTGTTGCGACGAGGTCAGGCCGTGTTGGCCGAGGAAGAGCGACGCCGCGGCGACATTCTTCGAGCACGCAAAGAGGGGAAGTCCTGATGCCCACCGCACTGATCGCCCTGGCGGTTTTCATCACGGTCATCGTGGTGTGGAACGTGGTGGTCAAACGCAACATGGGCGAGGCGATGATCCTCGGATTCCTCTCCACCCTGCCGTTCGCAGGCCTCGACGCACCTGCCGTGGCCGTGGAGTCCATGGTCGACGCAACGGAGTCCGAGGTTCTCTACGCCGCTGCCGGCTTCGTGTTCATGACGTACTTCGTCGAGCGTGTGGGAGTCATCGACAAGCTGGTGAGCATTCTCTCCGGAGCGCTGGGTCGCGTTCGCGGTGGCCCCGCCTTCGTCGACGTCGTCGCCTCTGGATTGATGGGCGCACTCGCCGGGGGATCCAACACGGGCAACGCTGCCGCCTCCGGCTCGATCACCGGACCCTGGATGGTCAGGTCGGGCTGGAAGCAATCCCGAGCAGCCACGGTGATAGCCGGCAACGCGGGCCTGGGTGCGGCGGTTCCGCCGAGCGCCTCCATGATCATCATGATCGGTTTCGCCGGAACCATGGTGACCACAAGTCAGGTCTACGTGGCGCTGCTCGTTGCAGGTCTGTATCAGGTTCTCTGGCGGGTTGCTCTGACCTTGTGGTTCGTCCGCCGCGACGGCGTCCACCGCGAGGCCGACCACGACAGCAACACGTTGCGGGCCGCTCTGGCCACCGGATGGCCTTCGATGTTGATCATTCTCGGGGCCCTGATTCCGATCTTCCTCACCGTCGGTCCGCTGTCGGACGCACTCGTCGCATCCGGAAACTACGGAGAGTCCCTCGATGAGATCTCCCTGATCGTCTGGATCCCGGTGCTGATCATCGCTATCAGCGCCATCGTCGCATGGCGCGAACTACCCCGAACTCTGCGGGGTTGGGCCGAGTTCATGGCCGGCAGCGTCCCGCATTTCTTCACCATCGGGGTCCTGCTGTACTTCGCCATCTCCGCGAGCGAAGTGCTCGATCGGCTGGGTTTGGCGGAGGATGTCGATTCCATCGTGAGCGGGCTGGACATTCCGGTCTGGTTGCTGGTGACGCTCGTGGGAGCCCTGGTGGTCTTGGTGGCCGGACCGTTGTCATCGACCGCAACACTCTCCGCTGTCGGGCAGGTCTCCCTCGTCACCCTGGTCGGGGCTGGTGTCAACCCACTGTTGGCGGTGATCGCGCTGTTGATTTTCGCGTCCACCGAGGGGGCCTCTCCGCCGGCCTCGGGGTCGATCTTCGTTGCCTGCGGTATCACCGGCGCCAAACCCGAGAGCACCTTCGTTCCACTCATCATCTATTACGTCCTGCCCATCACCGCGCTCGGTGTTCTCGTCGCCTTGGGCATCATCCCGATACCGATCACGTAGGAGCTCTGCATGCGCAACACACTGAACAGAACCTTCACCAGCCTGTACGCCGTCGCGATGACCGCCTTCCTGGGGCTGGCGTTCACCCTGGTCCTGGCGCAGATCGCCGGTCTCTTCTTCGCGCGGGGAATGTGGATTGCATCCGCTTCGGATACTCTGCTCCGTCCCGCCATCGTGACCGCCGTCGTCGCAGGTGTGCTCGGCTTCTGCGTCTTCAATTTCCAAGGGAAAACGGTGATCGAAGACGAGGCAGATTGACACCTGCTGCCGATCGATCGCCCCCACCACGGACCACCGCGCCCGTCGGGAGTGTCAACACCTGGACCCTTCATCGCAGTCATGGAGGGTCCAGATGTCGGATACCTACTCGGACCGCCCGGATGGACGCCTGCGTCCGGACGAGAACCGGCTACTGCCGGCTCAGATTCACCAGAAAGTCGATGGTTCCCGACGGATCGACCGTGACGAAACCGAGTGACGGCGGCTCGATCTCGTAGTCGGACCAGGTCGTCGGAATGGAACCCGAGGTGATGAGTGTGTCCCCGGACAAGAGCACCTCCATCTCGACCGACACCGGACGGGTCTGATCCTTGAGAGTCAATGTGCCTTCGGCCGTGACGGTTCCGGTGGTGCCGTCCTTGGGCAGCGAGGACAGGTCGATCGGTGAGTCGATCGAGAAGGTCGCCGTCGGATATGTGGCGGTGTCGAGGATGTTTCCGCGGAACTGACTGTCGCGACGGTCGCTGTCCGTGCTGATCGAGTTCGTCAGAACCACGATCTGTCCGTCGGTCAGGGTGTCGTCGGCGATGGTCACGTTGCCCGCGACCTCGGTCGTCGATCCGACGACCGTCACGTCGGAGCCGTTGAGAAGCTCGTCGACGGTATAGCCCGCGGCCGTGGTGTTGGCGTCGTCGCCAGGGGTGACGATCCATCGTCCGTCGATGGACTCGACCGTTGCCGCTTCGGCACCGGAGGTGGACACCGTCGCCGCGGGGGCGTCGTCGCCTTCGAACGAGGCATAGATCTTGGGGCCGAAGTACAGCCCGAGCGCCACCAGAACGATGACCGTTACGCCTGTTATCCACCATTTCTTACTCATGAGTTTCGATACTAGTTTCAGCTTCAAGCTGGCGCCTGGCAACTCCCTGAGAGTTTTGTCCGTTTCCCGCGTGCACGCCTGTCGGTGTCGCCAGGCACAATGGAACTCATGGATCCGGTGGACGCACTTCGAGAGATCGGATACTGGCTCGAACGCTCTCGCTCGGACACCCACCGCGTCAAGGCATACCGTCGGGCCGCGGATGTCGTCGAATCCCTCAGTGCTACACAACGATCAGAGCACGAGAAGGCAAACAGCTGGGCCTCGTTGCCCGGCATCGGCGCGAAGACCTCACTGATCATCCGCCAAGCGCTCACCCAGGACGTCCCGGACTATCTCAGCGAGCAGCGCCGCGCCGCGGAGCCCATCGGTAACAACGACCTCCGCGCCGCATTGAAGGGTGATCTGCACACGCATTCCAACTGGTCCGACGGCGGCAGCCCGATCGAGGAGATGATGCGCACCGCAGCCAGTCTCGGTCACGAGTACTGCGCGCTGACCGACCATTCCCCGCGCCTGAAAGTCGCGAACGGCCTCACCGCCGAGCGCCTGCGCGCACAACTCGACATCGTCGCCGAACTCAACGAGCAACTGGCACCGTTCCGCATCCTCACCGGCATCGAGGTCGACATCCTCGACGACGGATCGCTCGACCAGGACGAGGGCCTGCTCGCCGAGCTCGATGTGGTGGTGGCAAGCGTGCACTCCAATCTGCGCGCCGACTCCGTGGCGATGACCAAACGCATGGTCACCGCCATCGCCAACCCGCACGTCGACATCCTCGGCCACTGCACCGGACGGCTCGTCGAAGGCGGACGCGGCACCAGACCCGAGTCGACGTTCGACGCACCCGTGGTGTTCGAGGGCTGCCGCCAGTTCGGCACTGCCGTGGAAATCAACGCAAGGCCCGAACGGCAGGATCCGCCCGAACGGCTGATCGACATCGCCCTCGAACGAGACTGCCTGTTCTCCATCGACACCGACGCGCACGCGCCCGGCCAGCTCGACTGGCAGGGGTACGGCTGCGTTCGCGCCGAAGCCCGCGGCGTGCCCGCAGAGCGCGTCATCAACACCTGGTCGCTCGATGAACTGCTCGCATGGACGGCTCACCGCACGTGAACCGTCGCCACTTCCTCTCCGGCCTATTGACGGTCGCGCTGGTGGGCTGCACCTCCACCGACATCGATTCCTCGCCGAGTACCGCCGAAACGTATTCGGCTGCGCTGCAACCAGTATCGGGACCCGTCGGCGATCCAGTCCGGTTGAAGTACGGATTCGAGCCGGACAACATCGGCGACCTCTACCTTCCCGACAACACCGCCGACTCGCTCCCGGTGGTGGTGATGATTCACGGCGGCGGATGGCAGGAAAGCCTCGACCTGTCGTACTTCCAGCAGATGGCAGCGGCCATCGCGAACGAAGGCATCGCCGTGTGGAACGTCGAATACCGACGCGGGCCGAACAACTGGGCCAACACCCTCTCGGACGTCGACGACGCCACCGAGGCCCTGGCCACCGTCGTACAGGACGCAGCAGGCGGGCGGCTCGATCTCGACCGGGTCCACCTCGCGGGGCATTCCGCCGGTGGACAACTCGCGGCATGGGTGGCCGCTCGACACCTCATGCCCGTCGACGCGCCCGGAGCAGAACCGACCATCAAGCCACGCAGTGCCACCATCATGGCCGGTGTCTTCGACATGAAGCGGGCCGCCACCCTCGGTCACGACAAGTTCGTGCCCGCGTTCCTCGGCGGCATGCCGAACGAGGTACCCGGCCGCTACAAGATCGCGTCCCCCATCGAATACCTCCCCCTCGACGTCCCATTGACAGCGCTGCACGGTGACGCCGATCAGACGGTCTCGGTGAACCAGAGCCGGGTCTACGTCGACGCAGCAACCAAGGCGGGCAGCACCGACACCGAACTCGTCGTGTTGCCGGGAGCCGGTCACGGATCGTTCCTCGACCCGAAGAACCTCGCCTGGGCGACAGCGCTGAGCACCATCTCCGGGCGGGCGCAGACTCTGCTCTGACCGAAGGTGGTACACAGTTGCGATGAAACGAAGAATCGCCGCTGGACTGTTCGGACTGATCGTGGCCGTCTCGGCTGCAGGCTGCAGCGAAAGCTCGTCGACCGAGCCACCGTCGACCACTCCTGCCGCTACTTCCACCACGACCTCGGAGGCCACCGCGGCCGAATCCACCACCACGGTCGACGCGCCCGCGCCGGAGGCCGACACTGCGTCACCCGAGGCGCAGGCCACCGAGCCCGCCGCCCCGACCGATCCGACCTCGGGCGTCACCGGCGAAGCGCTCTACCAGCAGACCTGCACCCAGTTTCTGCCGTCGATCGATGCACTCGAACAAACCGGAATGTCCGACCGTGCCACCTCGGTCGAGGGTCTGCGCAACGAAATGACCAACTCACCCAGTTGGAGCTCCGTACCGCCGAGTGATCAGAACGAAATTCTGCGCGGCCTCGATGCCGCCGGCGCGGGGCAGTGCTGAGCATCCGAGTCGCTACGCACGGGGTGTCTCGGTGGCCGCATCTGCGCCCGAGCCCCGACAAACGCGCGCGCGTTCGCCAGGTGCGCGCGAAATAGGCCCGAATCCGACGCGAATCCGCGCGCGTCCAACGAATGCGCGCGCGTTTGCGGCGAACCCGGGACCGGAGCCGGGGCCGAAACCGGGGCCAGGGCCGGACCCCTGGAGCGACGACCGGGAGCCAGCACCGGCACCGGCGCAAAAAAAGCTCCCCACCTGCGTGAGCAGGTGGGGAGCTGTGGCGGTGGCGGAGGGATTTGAACCCTCGGACGGGGATTACCCGTCACACGCTTTCGAGGCGTGCTCCTTAGGCCGCTCGGACACGCCACCGCAGAAGACTGTACCGGAATGAGCGCCTGAGGCTAAATCGCCTGCTCAGGTGCACTATTCACCTGAGAAGAAGCTCGTCAGCGCTGGCGCGCGAAGAATCGAGTGAGCAGCTCCGCGCACTCGGCTTCCAACACTCCACCGCGTACCTGCGGCCGGTGCGTGAGTCTTCGGTCGCGCACGACGTCCCACAGCGAGCCGACGGCTCCGGTCTTGGGTTCCCAGGCCCCGAACACCACGGCCGAGACCCGGGCCAGCACCAACGCTCCCGCGCACATCGTGCAGGGTTCGAGCGTGACGGCCAGAGTGCAGTCTTCGAGTCGCCAGCCGTCACCGTGTACCGCGGCCGCGCGACGCAAGGCGAGCACTTCCGCGTGCGCGGTGGGGTCGCCCGACGCCTCCCGCGCGTTGCAGGCCCGGGCGATCTCACGTCCCGTGCCGTCGAACACGACGGCACCGACGGGTACATCGGCATCCGATGCCTGCGCCGCGGCCGAGAGTGCTGCTCGGATCATGTCGGCGTCGGGCACTGCCATCGGTCAGCGCCGCAGCTTGTTCACCGCTGCGGAGAACTCGTCCTCGAAGCCCAGGCGTTCGGCGATTGCCTGCAGTTGCTCGTCGGGATAGTCGTCGGTTTCGGCGACGATGATGCCCAGGAGGGCCTCGGGTAGCCCGAGATCGGCGAGTAGGGCGAGATCGCCTTCCTCGTAGGGTTCGACGTCGTCGAGTTCGTCGGGGTCGAGGTCGGGGATTTCGATGTTGAGGGCGTCGAGGACGTCCGCGGCAATTTCGTAGTCGACGGCGGCGACCGCGTCGGACAGCAGTAGTCGAGTGCCGGACGGTGCGGGACGCAGGATCACGAAGAATTCCTCGTCCACGTCGAGCAGTCCGAACACTGCCCCCGAGCTGCGGAGTTCACGCAGTTCGGTCTCTGCCGCCGACAGACTGGTCAGGGCGTCGTCGGACAGTGGCGTCACGGTCCACTTGCCGTCCTCTCGGACAACTGCGACGCCGAATCCCTCGAGGTCGTCGTACTCCGATGCGGATGCACGATTGTCTTTCGCGCGCTGTGCGGCCATGCGCGCAACGGTAGTCCGGTTGGGGCCGGTATTCGAAGTCACCTCCCATGGACGCCATGTACCTGTGCCAATCTGGTCGGGTGACTTCTTCGTCTGTGTGCGTTCTCGGTCTCGGATTGATCGGTGGGTCGATTCTGCGGGCAGCCCATCGCGCCGGTCGTCCGGTGTGGGGGTGGAACAGATCGGCCGAGGCGATCGCGGGCGCTGCCGCCGATGGATACGACGTCGGAACCGACCTGGCAGCGGCTCTGAGCAGGGCAGCAGCCGAGGATGCGTTGATCGTGATCGCCGTCCCGATGCCTGCCGTCGACTCGGTTCTGGCTGCTGTCTGCGAGCATGCGCCCGCAGCTGCGCTCACCGATGTCGTCAGCGTCAAGGCCGAGGTGGCTGCTGCGGTCGAAGCGCGCGGATTGCAGGCACGCTACGTCGGCGGGCACCCGATGGCCGGGACCAGCTCCTCGGGTTGGTCGGCCACCGATCCCTCCTTGTTCGTCGACGCGGTGTGGGTGGTGGGAACGGACGCAGGAGTCGACGCCGAGGTGTGGGTCGAGGTGGCGCGGCTCGCCCTCGACTGTGGTTCGGTGGTGGTGCCTGCTGGAAGCGACGAACACGATCGTGCGGTCGCCAGGATCTCGCACCTGCCGCATCTGCTGGCCGAGACCCTCGCGATCGTGGGGGCTGCCGGCGGACCGTTGGCATTGGGCCTGGCTGCGGGCTCGTTCCGGGACGGCACTCGGGTGGCGTCGTCCTCGCCGAATCTGGTCCGCGCGATGACCGAGGGCAATGCGGCCGCGCTACGAACCGCGCTCGACGAGGCGATGGACACGCTGTCGGCGGCCCGCGCGGAACTGGACGAGGCCTCGACGAAAGCACTGGTCGACGCCGGTCACGCCGCTCGCCTGCAGTACGAGCAGCACGAGCGATTCGAGATCGCCGGCATCACCCCGGGCGAGCCGGGGTGGCGGGAGAAGATGCGGGACGCGGGTCGACGCGGTGGCGTCGTGCGTCAGATCCGTTCGGCCAACGCCGGGTAGTCGAGGACGAAACCGTCCGAATCGACCTTCACCGACGCCGTGGAGACCGGCGAGATGACGTAGATGCCGTCGGCACCACTGCTGTAGGTCAGGGTGGCTTCTTGAATGCTCAGGTCGAGCAGATTGACGTATACGGTCGGCACCTCGACGTCCTGGACCTGAGTGTGCAGACCGAATCGGCGGATCGGAAGTGTGTTGAAGAACGGGCTCAGAACCATGTCCACGTCGAGCGCGCCGCTGTAGGTCGAACGTTGATGGCTGCTGCTGTTCTCCACCATCCAGTAGCCCTCGTCGTCTCGGCTGACCGATGCCTACCGGTCGCCGGAGGACAGCGAGGTGCGGACCGAGAGCCGTTTGGTGACGCCGTACTCGTCGGTCACCAGGTCGTAGGAGGCACTGAATGCGGGATGGTCGGCGCACTCGGCACCGATGATGCGTCCGGCTGCCTTGATCCGGTTGCCGGAGAGCTGGACGCGCACGGACTCCATACGAGGAACATCGTGGGCTCGCCACGTCAGGATCGAGGGCCAGGTTTTCGCGTCGGCGGCGTCAGACGCGGGGACGGAGGCATGCTCGGCACCCGATGCTGGAGTGATCACCCACCTACGGTATGCGACAAGCCCCGCCGAAGAACAAGCGGACGTGCCTTTTACCCGCGTTTACTACAGTGATACCCGTGACAACAGAGCACTCGGGCGGCGGGCAGTTCGATTTCGCCCACTCCGAACAGGCCGCGAAGAGTCGACAGGACAAGGCGACGGCTCTGGCGCGCTACGTCTGGGATCGCGGCATCAGCGGCGGCGAGCTCCTCGAACTCACCGACGCCGTCCGCCGAAAACTGGCGCGCGCCGCCGATCTGCACCCACCGAGCACGATGGAAACGTGGACGATCGTGGCCGAGTTGCTCGACCGGAAGTCCGCGTGGGCGGCCGAGCATCCCAGTCACGACGGCGCGACGCCCCGGCACTCCGACGAGAAGATCATGTGGGTCAAGCCGCCCATCACGCCCTGGACCTAGCAGTGAAAATCAGACCAGCGAGTCCTCCCACGCCTGTTGCAGGTGTGCGAAGCGTCCATCCCCCGCGATGAGGTCTTCGGGGGTTCCGTCCTCCACGATGTGACCGTCGGCCATGACGAGCACACGATCGGCAATGGCCACCGTGGAGAGCCGATGCGCGATGATCAGCGCTGTTCGTCCCTGCAGGATCGTCTCCAGTGCGCGTTGCACCAGCCGCTCGCCCGGAATGTCCAGGCTGGAGGTGGCCTCGTCCAGCACGATCACCGACGGCGCGGCGAGGAACACCCGCGCAAAGGCGACCAATTGTCTTTGCCCGGCGGACAATCTGCCACCACGCTTGCGTACGTCGGTATCGATACCGTCCGGCAACGAGGCGATGAACTCGGTCAGTCCGACGGCTTCGGCGGCAGCACGTACCTCCGCATCGGTAGCCGTGGGGCGTCCCAATCGGATGTTGTCTGCCACCGATCCGGAAAACAGGAACGACTCCTGCGTCACCATGACGACGTTGCGACGCAGGTCCTCGTCGCCGATCTCGCGCATATCGATGCCGTCGAGCCGCACTGCACCGTCGGTCGGATCGTAGAAGCGTGCCAACAGCTTCGCCAGCGTCGACTTGCCTGCGCCGGTGGCTCCGACCATCGCTACCACCTGACCTGCCGGCACGTGCAGGGAGAACTCGGGCAGCACGACGCGTTCGGGGCCGTAGGCGAAGTGCACGCCGTCGAACGTGATGTCGCCCTTCGCTGTTCCGATCGGCACCGGGTCTGTCGCGGCCGCAACCGATGGTTCTTCCTCGAGCACGCCGGAGATCTTCTCCAGTGCAGCCGCGGCGGACTGGTAGGCGTTGAACACCATCGCCAGCTCGTCGAGCGGGCCGTAGAACCGCCGTAGATACAGCACGTAGGCCGCCAGCACACCGATATCCATGTGTCCGTTGATCACTCGCCAGCTGCCGAACACGAGGATGATCGCAAGTGTGAGGTTGCCTATCCACCGCACGATTCCGGTGTAGCTGGCCATGCCCCGTAGTGCCGCGGTGGTGGCGTCTCGATACTCCGAATCCTCGGCGCCCAGGATCGCGTCGTTTCGGCCTTCACGGCGGAAGACCTGCACGGCGCGGATTCCGCCCATCGACTCGACGAAATGGACCACCACGCGGGCGATCGCCACCCGTGTTCGACGGTATCCCTGGCGTTGACGCCGCTGGGACCAGCGGGTGACGAGCACCAGCGGGACGAAGCCGGCCAGCACGATCAACGCCATCGGCACATCGAGATACACCAGGATGATCGCAATCGACACCATCGACAGGATGGCCGTCAGGGCGTCGTTGAGCGCACTCTCGAGCAGAGTCTGTAGAGATTCGACGTCGCTGGTCAGTCGGGAGATCAACCGTCCCGAGGTGTAGTTCTCGTGGAACGACAGGCTGAGCTTCTGGGCGTGGTCGAACACCCGCCCCCGAAGGTCGTAGAGAATGTTCTGGCTCAGCCGACCGGACACGGTGAGAAATGCGTAGGTGGTGAACATCCCGAGCAGACCGAAGCCGGTGTAGCCGCCCACCGCCCACAGCAGGGGACCCCAATCTCCCTGTCCCGCAGCACCGACGCCGTTGTCCAACGCATAGGCGATGAACAGCGGGCCGGCGACATAGGTGATGTTGTCGACCATAATGATCAGCAACGACAGCAGCGCCTGCTTCTTGTACGGGCGCACCAGCGAGGCCAGCAAGCGACGAGATCGGCCTGCCAGCACCAGGTTTCCGGTTGCGTCGACATCGGAGTCCTCGCCGCCGACACCGCGCCAATCCTCGATGGAGGTCTGCTCACTCATGAACCGACCCCATCACCTCGCGGTACCGCGGCGACGACGCCAGCAGACCCTCGTGCGTTCCTTGCTCCACGATCGTTCCGTTCTCGAGATACAGCACACGGTCGGCCAACGCAGCGGTCGACGGCCGGTGTGCCACCAGCACTGTCGTCGAATGCGCCAGTACGCGCCGCAACTGCTTCTGCACTCGTGCTTCGGTGTCCACGTCGAGCGCGGACAGCGGGTCGTCGAGTACCAACACCCGCGGCTTGCCCAGCACTGCCCGCGCCAAGGCGAGGCGCTGCCGTTGACCACCGGACAGGCTCATACCCTGCTCGCCGATACGGGTGGCCAGTCCCCACGGCAACTGCTCGACGAAATCCGTTGCGTGCGCGATCTCCAACGCCTCGGCCACCTCGGCATCGGATGCGCCGGGGGAACCGAGCGCGATGTTCTCGCGCGCACTGGCGGAGAACAACACCGGATCCTCGAAGGCGACCGAAACAATGGACCGCAAGTCGGCCAACCGCATCGAGGCCACATCGATGCCGTCGATCGAGATGGTGCCCTCGGTGGCGTCGAACAATCGGGGTACGAGGTTGGTCAGCGCAGTCTTTCCACTACCGGTCTTGCCGACGAGGGCGACGGTCTCCCCCGGTTCGACGACGAAGCTGACACCGGTGAGCAGCGGCGCGGACGCGTCGGGAAAGGTGAATCCGACGCGATCGAAGTGCACTCGGCCACGAATGGTCTCGGGCAATTCGACGGGATTTTCCGGATCGGTCACTGTCTCCGGGGTATCGATGATCTCCCAGTACCGATCCGCCGCCGTGCGTGCGTTGTTCAGCTCGGCCAGCAGGTAGCCGAACGATTCGATCGGCCACAGCAGAAATGTGACGATGGCGATGGCCGCGACGAGTGTGCCGACCGACATGGTGCCCTGCACGATCGAGTAGGTTCCTACCGCCAGGATCGCGCCGATGGTCACCGGTTGCAGTCCGACGATCACGGTCCAGATGATCGCAAGGTAGCGAACCTTTTTCAGCTCGGTGCCGCGCAGGGTGCGGGCCTGACGAAGAAACTGTGTGCCCAGATGCGCACTTCGTCCGAAGGCTTTCAACACTCGAATGCCTTGGATGGACTCCTCGACCGTGGTCGTCACATCACCTGCCTGATCCTGGGCGTCACGAGCCACGACGCGATAGAGCGTCTCGAACTTGGTGCAGGCGATCACCAGCGGCACCGATGTCACCAGCATGATCAGTCCCAATTGCCAGGACTGGACGAGCAGTACACCGATCCCCACGACGAGTGTCACGGTGTTGATGATGATGAACGGGCCGATGAACGCCATGAACCGGCGCAGCGAACCGAGATCGGCGATGGCACGCGAGAGCAGCTGGCCCGACTCCCAACTTTCGTGAGCCGATACCGACAGTCGCTGCAACTTGTCGAATACTGTTGCGCGCGCTGATATCTCGAACTGACTCGACGGCCTGGACACCAAATACCTGCGCACCCAGATACCGGCCGCATCGATGGTGCCCAACAGCAGGATCAGCATGGCGGGCCACCAGACCGCAGCGAAATTCCGGTCGGTGATGGGGCCGTCGATGACGCGCTGCATCACCAGCGGAATGACCAGACCGGTCAGGGTCGCGATGAGCGAGACCACGATGGAACCGATGTAGAACAATTTGTATGGGGCCAGGAACGGAGCGAATCGCTGCAGTGATGTGGGCGGGCGCACCATTTTCGGGTTCGGCTGATCAGCAGATCGGACTTCGGGATCTAGCACACCCGTGGACACGTGTTGTTCTCCTTTTGCTGTGCCCGGATGATTTCATTACACAGGCTCAGTTTCCAACCGATTTTCGGTCCCGCGCATTCCAGTGTGAAACCTCGAGCATGGTCGAGGTCAAGGCCGACCGCGGTGAGTGCCCACACATGGGTGCCCGCGTTCGGAAGCCCTTGTGCGAACGGCAGCAGTGGACGCCGAGGGCACCGACTCTCGAGTACCGTGAGACCGTCGAGCAAGGGAAGGGCACACGTGAGCGCACGGTCGATGGTCGGGTTGTTCGCCGGGATCGGCGGGCTCGAGCTGGGGTTGGCCAAGGCGGGTTGGTCGACCGAGCTGCTGTGCGAGATCGATCCGGGAGCGCAACGGGTCCTCACCGCGCGCATGCCGAACGTGCCGCTGCACACCGATGTCAGCACTCTGCGCAGCCTGCCCGCGGGCACGGAACTGGTCGCAGCGGGTTTTCCCTGCCAGGACCTCTCCCAGGCCGGACGCACCGCTGGCATCACCGGTGCCCGATCCGGTCTGGTCGACGAGGTGTTCCGACTGGTCACCCGCAGGCGGGGTCCGCGCTGGCTGTTGATGGAGAACGTGCCGTTCATGTTGCAGCTCGGCCGCGGAGCGGCCATGCGGCACATCACCGACGCGCTCGAGGACCTCGGTTACATGTGGGCCTACCGCGTCGTCGACGCCCGTGCGTTCGGGTTGCCACAGCGGCGACAGCGCGTGGTGATGTTGGCCTCGCGCACCGACGATCCCCGCGAGGTGTTGTTCTCGCAGGACGCAGGCCCACTGCCCGATGGCGATCCGACAACGCAACCGTGCGGGTTCTACTGGACCGAGGGCATCCGAGGTCTCGGCTGGGCCGTCAACGCGATACCCACCCTCAAGGGTGGATCCTCGCTCGGCATCGCCAGTCCCCCGGCCGTGCGCTTGCCCTCGGGTGAGATCGTCACCCCCGGCATCGTCGGGGCCGAGCGCCTGCAGGGATTCGATCCGGACTGGACGCTCCCCGCTCTGCAGCAACCCGGCGTACGCGCCGGGCACCGCTGGAAACTCGTCGGCAACGCCGTCAGCGTGCGGATGGCGTCGTGGGCCGCGCGAGCGCTGGACGACCCGCAGCCCTACGACGACTCGAAAGACGTGGCCTTGATTCCTGGTCAAGCATGGCCCACCGCAGCCTGGGGTCGTGACCGCTGCAGTTTCCGGGTCCCGGTCTCGACCATGCCGGTGCACGAACCCGCCGAGAATCTGGTCGATTTCCTGGACGACTCGGCGCTGCTCTCGGCACGCGCAACGGCAGGGTTTCTCAAGCGTGCTCGAGCAGGCAATCTGCGTTTTGTGCCCGGATTCCTCGATGACCTCGACGCCCACCTCGAGCGCATGGGTGGGTACGCGGAGCGGGTATCGGTGTGAGCGCAGATCGCCCCGTCACCGACGCCGAGACCAGCGCTCGGCTCAGTAAGCAGAAACGCCGCGACACCAAGCCCGAAGTGGCGCTGCGACAAGCACTGCACCGGCGTGGTCTGCGATATTTCGTCGACCGCGCTCCGGTGAAGGGCATGAGGCGTCGAGCAGATCTGGTGTTCCCCCGGCGCAAAATTGCGGTCTACGTCGACGGCTGCTTCTGGCACAGTTGCCCCGTCCACGCCACGAAGCCCCGCAACAACGCGCAGTGGTGGGCCGAGAAATTGGCTGCCAATGTCGCCCGCGATCGCGACACGGACCGGCGATTGATCGACGCGGGTTGGCGGGTGATTCGGATCTGGGAACATGAGGATCCCGCCGTCGCCGCGGGCCGAGTCGTCGACGAACTCGCTGCCGAGTGAAACCGAGAGCAACCCCCCGCGCGTCCAACCCGATGATCGGTCGATTCGAGTGGGGGGACACAAGACGATGGGCAGAAGATGGCGACTTACGGCGATGGCGCTGACGGTGGCGGTATCGGCGAGCGGCTGCGCGGCGGTAGTGCTCGGCACTGCGTCACCCGCCGTCGGTTCGTCCCCGACCACATCGAACAGGTACGGGTTCGAGATGTCCGAGACGGACCGATATCTGGCCGACTCCGCGGACTTCGTGCGCAGTCTCGATCCCTGCGGCTTTCTGGTCGAGGCTGATCTCGCTGCCCTCGGCACGGTGGTGCAACTGCGCCCCGACGGCTACCTGAGCTCGTGCTCCGCCAGCCTGACCACCCCGAAATCGAGCGCAACCGACTCCGTCACGATCGATCTGAACACACATCGGCCACCGTCCGAGGACCCGGACGCCGGACAGACGACGATCGGAGGCGTCGAGGCGTACCTCGACGACTCCAAGCAAGGGGCGTGCGGTATCAGCTTTGCGCTCCGCGAGAAATTCGACGGAGCCACGACGGCGACCATGGACGGTTTCCTCGCCGCGTCCGGTCGTAGCTACGCCTCGATCGAGGTCTCCCGCCGGGTGGGGGATGCATGCGCCGCAGCGAGGTCCATCGCCGAGACCGCTCTCGGTCTACTGGACGATCCACCACTGCGCGCCGATTCCAAGTACAACATTGCGCTGGCCTCGAAGGACTTGTGCGCCGTGCTCGAGCACTTGCCCGCAACCTGGACGGTGGACCGGTGGAGACCAGGGTCGGATCCGTACCGTTGCCATTTCATGGCGTCGTCGTCGACGTTCGAGGACAACCTGGCGATGCTCCACATCGAGCTCGGCTACGTCGACAGCGACGCACGTTCGGCGGGCCGCGTGCCCGTCCGGCAGGGCGGCTACACCGTGGAGACACGCGGCTCGGATTCGACGTGCTTCGCGGACATCGTGCTGGGAAACCCCGTGCTCGGCTTGCCCGACAAGGACGACATCGCTGCGCGCTATGCCCGCACGGTTCCCACGCTGTCCGTCCTGACCGACGACTGCGACTCGGCGGTGGTGCTGGCGGTGTCCGCTGCCGATCTACTCACTGGCTAGCCTTGGTCGGTGCGCGCGAAAACCGACGGTGTGGATGTCCGCCGAGTGCTGACGGCGGTGTCTGTGATCCTCGCCGGACTGCTGTACTCCGCGTGGGTGGCCGAATTCTTCCTCGATACCGGGCTCGACCCGACCCGATCGTTCCTCAGCGAACTCGACGCCCGCGATCAGCCGTACCGCGAACTGTTCTCCACCGCGGACGTCGTGACGGGTTCACTGATGATTGTCGCCGCGGTCCTCGGCTTTCTCTCCACCCCGCGTCGACGGCTTCTCGTCACCGGCTGGGTGGCGTCGGGCATCTTCGGTGCCTCCACCATCGCCGACGCGAAACTCCCCATCGACTGCGTCGCGGCCGATGATCCGAGCTGCCCTATCGAACCGAGCGGGCTGTTTCCTCAATTGCATCACCTGCACGCCCTCACCAGCACTATCGCGGTGTTCGCCATCTTCACCGTCATGATCGCGTTCACGCTCGCCGCGTTCCGGTACCGGATCTATCCTCTGCTTCACACCCTCGGCATCGCTGTCCTGGTGGTGACAACGCTGGCGACGGCGTGGCTGATGATCGCGGACAATCTCCCCGGCGAGTACAGCCTCGGCATCGCTCAACGCGTTCAGGTGGGCGGGATGTCGGCGTACCTGGTGGTGCTGGGATGTGCGCTTAGACTCGGCGCATGGCCTTCACCGCGACCGAACTGACCGGATCCAAGGTAGAGCAGTACCGCCAGCTCACCGAGCAGGCCCGCGGCCTGGTGTTCGAGGAGTCCGATCTCGTCGCCAATGCCGCCAATCTGTCCGCGTTGGTGTATCACGCTCTGCCCGAGGTCAATTGGGTCGGCTTCTACCTGTACGACGGCACCGAGCTCGTGGTCGGGCCGTTTCAGGGCCAGCCTGCGTGCGTCCGCATCGCCCTGAGCGCAGGGGTCTGCGGCGCGGCCGCCACCACCGGTGAGACCCAACGCGTCGCCGATGTGCACGACTTCCCCGGCCACATCGCCTGCGATGCCAGCACCCGCTCCGAGGTGGTCGTACCGCTGTACCAGGGCGAGAGGTTGATCGGGGTGTTCGACCTCGACAGCCCCGTGACGGATCGCTTCGACGCCGAGGATCAGGCCGGCCTCGAAGCGATCGCCGCGGTCTTCGTCAACTCGCTCGGCTAGCCGCACCTGCTGCGGCCTCGAAGAACCAGGCCATCACCAGGGCCCCCGGGTCCACGACGCCTCGCGCGGCCTCACCGACGTAGCTGGCTCGGCCACGGTTGGCGGTGATGTCCTTCGTCGATTCGGCTCCGGTCTTCGCCGCATCTGCTGCTGACTGCAGGGTGCCGCCGTCCTTTTCGAGCGCATCGACGGCCGGGGCGATGGCGTCGACCATCGTCTTGTCGCCGACGCGAGCACCGCCGAGTTCGGTGATGCTGTCCATTCCGGCGCGCGCTGCTGCAGCGATGGCCGCGGTATCGGGTTCGGCGTCGAGGAATGCACGATAGAACTGCCGGAACCAGATGCCGAACAGAGCCCCGGACGTACCGCCCGAGTGGCCGAGGTATGCCTCGCTGACGGCCTCGAATACTGTTGCTGCCGAATAGCTTTCTTTCAACGAATCCAGATCGAGCTGCCCGAGAGCGGCCACCATGTTGGTTCCGAAGTCGCCGTCGCCTGCCTTCCGGTCCAGTTCGGTCAGGGCAGGTTCTTCGTCGAGTACCCGCTGCGCCCAGGTCCCGATCCACTCCGAGACGAAGGCCGATCTGTCGCCGGTATCGGCCGGGGTGTACGTCGGCCCGAAGCCTCCCCGCTCGCCTACCGGCTTCGCTCCGCGGCTCGATGCATTGGGCCAACCGGGCGCATCGGTGGGCGCATCCCAGAGTTCGAGCATCTCCTCGTCTGCGCGCACGAGCGTGATCGAGGCTCCGCCCATGTTCAGCGCGGTAACGAAACTGCCGACGAGCGACCGGGTGATCTCGATCCCTTTGCCCGAGAGATATTCCGACAACTCACCGAACAGCAGGTGCAGCTCGAGCGGATGAGTTGCGCCGAGTCCGTTGACGACGGCGATCACCGACTCACCCGAGCTCAACCCGAGCGAGTCGACGATGGGCTCGGCGAGCTTCGCGACGATCTCCTGGGCAGGCAGCTCGGCCACACGGTCGGTACCGCGCTCGCCATGGATCCCGATACCCAGTTCGATTTCGTCCGAGGGCAATTCGAACGACGGACCGTCCGCACCCGGCAGGGTCGGCGGGTTCAGTGCGACGGCCATGCTGCGCGCGTTCTCCGCGGTTCGACGCCCGAGTGCTACCACCGCTTTCAGATCGTCGCCGCGTTCTGCTGCTGCGCCACAGACCTTTTCGACGACGATGGTGGCCGCTGTTCCGCGTCGACCCGGGCCGTCCTCGCTCTCGCTCGCGACGTCGTCATCGACGAGAATCACATCGGCGACAATGCCGTCCTCCTCCAACAATTCTCGGGCGATTCGGAAGTTCATCACGTCGCCGGTGTAGTTCTTCACGATGTGCACCACGCCGCCGCCGGAGTCCACCGCCTTGGATGCCTCGTGCACCTGAAGCGCATTGGGCGAGGTGAACACCAGACCGGGGCATGCTCCGGTGAGCATGCCGCTCCCGATGAAGCCCGCGTGCATCGGCTCGTGACCCGATCCACCGCCGGACAGCAGGGCGACCTGACCGTCGGAGATGCGATAGCGGCGAGTGAGGAACCCTGGGTCGGCATGCCAGGCGATGTCGTCGGTGGCGGCGACGAAGCCGCGCAGTGCGTCGGCGACGAATGTTCGAGGGGAATTGGAGAACATGCCTCCACAGTAATGCCCTGCTGCGCGTTCCTCCGTCGGTTCTGCCTGACCGATACAGTCGGGATATGAGTACCGAATCCTGGACGCTCGACGCAGCGGACGGCGGACAGCTGGCCGTTCGGACCGATGTCGTGGGAAAGGCATCCAGAATGGGGCATCGGCTCACGATTGCGGTGACCTCCTGGACTGCCACCGTCGAGTGGTCCGGGGACGCACCGACCACGGTCGCGTTGACCGCCGAGGTGGCCTCGCTCGATGTGGTGCACGGCGAGGGCGGACTGACGCCCCTACTCGGCCCCGAGAAGGTCGTGGCGAAAGCCAACGCGCTCAAAAGCTTCGACGCAGATCGCTATCCGAGAATTCAGTTCCGTTCGGAGGAGATCACTGCCGTGGACTCCGGGTTTCGGCTGGCAGGCACGGTGGAGATTCACGGGGTTTCCAGGCAGGTCGCCGTGGATGTCACCGTCGCCGATCACGGCGATCGGTGGCACATCCGGTCCGAAACTGCTGTGCGTCAATCGGACTACGAGATCACTCCGTACTCGCAGATGTTCGGGGCCATGAAGGTGGCGGACGAGGTGATCGTGACATTCGATGCCGAATATCGAGTGCGGCCCTGAGCCTTTCCAATTTTCCTGCCATGGTGGACACTACGGCGGTGAGTCGAAATCGATGGAAGCTCGGATCGTACACATCGACCCTGGCGCTGGCGGTGGTGTTGATCGCGGGCTGCAGCAGTCCGGCAACCACGTCCTCTGATGGATCTGTCGGAGTGAACGTCAACGGCGTGGGAGAAGTCCAGGGTGCGCCCGATACCCTGACGGCGCGGATCGGTGTCCAGGTCTCGGCCGAGGATGTCACTGCCGCCATCGAAGAAGCGAACGCGGCCGCTACAAGCGTCACGGACGCGGTGGTCGCAGCGGGCGTCGACCGCGCGGATATCCAGACTCAGCAGGTCTCGATCGATCCGCAGTACTCGGGTGCGCTCCCGGGCGGTGACTCGACGATATCCGGATATCAGGCCACCAATACCCTGCAGGTCACGGTTCGCGACCTGTCGAAGGCGTCTGCGGTGCTGGGCGATGCCACCTCGGCAGGCGGAAATGCGACCCGGATCTCCGGGGTCTCGTTCAGGATCGACGACGACTCCGAGCTGATCGCCGATGCTCGTTCCAGGGCGTTCGCCGATGCCAGAGATCGCGCCGAGCAGTATGCCGGCCTCGCGGGCGGCGAACTCGGCGACGTCGTGTCGATCACCGAGTCGATCACCGGGCAGGAGCAGCCGACGTCCTTCCGTGATTCTGCGGGTGCGGCGAGTATGGCGGTGCCCATCGAACCGGGGCAGCAGACCGTGTCGGTGTCGGTGTCGGTGCGATGGGCGTTGAACTAGTGTCGGCCCTCGAGCCGGGGAGGCGGCATGCGGTAGTTCACCGGGGTGGCTGAGAAATCCACCGGGTTTCGGACGCCGTCTGCGGCTGCTCCTGGCACCTCGACCCGTGGCCCGAGTCCGAGTGACTCCGCGAACGCGAAGGCCTCTTCGACGGAGTTGACCGGCCCGGCGGGAACGTTCCGGTCCATCAGCGCTCGATACCAGTCGTCCGCGGTGCGTCTGCGCAACGCCGAGGTCAGAATGTCGACCAGCTGATCTCGATGTTCGACGCGAGCGGAGTTGGAAGAAAAGCGCTCGTCCTCGGCCAGGTTCGGCTCGTCGAGCACCTCGACCAACGCCCGAAACTGCCGGTCGTTTCCCACCGCCAGTGCCAACGGGCGGTCGGCAGTTTCGAACACCTCGTACGGCACGAGCGAGGGATGCTTGTTGCCCATGGGAGCCGGCACCACGCCCGCCCCCAGGAAGGCCGCCGACTGGTTGCTCAAGGCGGACAGCACCGAGGCCATCAGTGAGGTGTGCACCTGCTGACCCGCACCGGTCTGCGATCGATGATGCAGTGCCGCAAGGACTCCGCTCAGCGCGTGAAGACCGGTAACGATGTCGACCATCGCCACACCCACTTTGGTCGGGGTGGAGGCGTCGGGGCCGGTGACACTCATCAGACCGCCGACCGCCTGGACCACCAGATCGTAGCCGGGAAGTGCCGCGCCCCCGCCGGTACCGAAACCGGTGATCGAGCAATAGATCAGACTGGGATTCTGCTGCGTCAGAGTCGAATAGCCCAATCCCAATCGGTCCATGGCACCGGCCCGGAAATTCTCGATGAGAATGTCTGCGCCGGCAATGATCTCGCGGGCCTCAGCTGCACCGCTGTCCGACTGCAGGTCGATGAACCTCGAGGTCTTGTTCCGATTGACGGAGTTGAAATATGTTGCGGTGCCGCCCGAGTCGTACGGCGGTGCCCACGACCGAGTGTCGTCGCCTCGTCCGGGACGCTCGATCTTGATCACCTCGGCACCCATGTCGCCGAGCATCATCGTCGCGTACGGGCCTGCGAGTACGCGAGAGAAATCCGCGACGACGAGTCCTTCCAGTGGACCGGTGGCAGCTGTCATCGGTCCACTGTATTGGTCGACAGGCCGCGGTTCAGTTCAGGTCGGGAACGAACGCTCCCAGGACGGCGACCATCGTCTCGACGATGAGCTCGATCGGTGGGCGAGGCGGAGCCGTGCGGGACCAGTCGGAGACGATCTCGGTGAGTGCCCCGAGGAATGCCGTTGCGGCCAAACGGTATCCGCCAGGGGGAACGAAGTCGAGCCCGATTTCCGCACGCAGGGTGGCCTCGAAGAACTCCACCCACTGCGCACGGCGGCGCGTGCGGTGCTGTTCCACGGCGTCGCTGACACCCAGCATCTCCAGATACGAAATCCGCGCGCGCCGCGGGTCACCACCTATCGATCCGACCAAGGCTGTCATGGCGGCGGCGACGAGCGCGCGCCGATCTCGATCGACGTGACCGTCGAGGGCCGCGACGACTGCAGCCAGCGCATCGTCCTGAATCAGGTCGTACACGTCGACGAGCAGCGCCTCACGGTTGGCGAACTCGCTGTAGAACTGACTACGCGCGAGACCGGCCGCGGTGCAGATATCCGCCACCGACGTGCCTGCGTAGCCACGTACTCCGATGACCTCGATCCCGGCCTGGAGGAACCGTGCGCGCCGATCGGCTTTGCGCGCGGCCGACGATTGTCCGGCGTAGATGCGGCCTTGGTCATCGGCGTCGGTCACCGGCGGAGTCTACCGCCGACGAACCGTCCGCCGCCCTGACGCCTCTCGCGTCGGTCACGCCCCGATCGGCTTGCCGAACAGCCCGGCGATTATCTCGCCGACGGCGTCGACGAAGAGCGGGTGTGCACGCGTGTCGAGTGCCATCGAGCCGACGTCGTTGGTTCGGCAACCGGGTTCGACCGGGACGCCGGCGAAGCGGTCGCGCATCCACAGCACCGCGCTCGGAAAGGCGATCAGCTCGAGGGTGATGTGTTCGCTGAAATGGTCACGGGTGTAGGTCACATCGGCACCTGGTCGGCTGCAATACGAGTCGACCATCGCGTTGACCGGTCCGATCGGCACCAACCAATCCGGGTTGGAATGGTAGACGTAGAGCGGCATGTTCGGAGTGGTGCCGCCGAGCTGCATCGCAGATAGAGCCTTCTTCACCACTGGTTGCTGGATCGGGTCGCCCTCGGTATGGAGAAAGCCCTTCAGGTTGACGAACGGGAGCAGCGCCGAGCTGTACCCGACACAGAGATTGTCCTTGGCCGCGAACAATGCCCGGCCGAGCGGATCGATATGTGCGTCGATGAACTCGGCCAACTCGGGATCCTCGCGACTTGCACCGATGATCCCTGCCGCGACGATTCCCGAGCCGAGGGTGTTGTTGGCGTTGTCGACCAGTGCCCCGAGCTCAGCTGGCGTGCCGCCCTCGGTGACGCCGACGATATCGAGCTCGGGGGCGTAGCTTTCGGCCAGTTCGGCTGCATGCCCGGTGGCGATCGCGCCGCCGGAGTAGCCGCTCATACCGACCCGGGTGGCCTCCCCGGCGAGCTGCATCGGAGCGAAGTTCTCGGCCGCTCGGATGCCGTCGAGTGTGATCCGACCGGCCACCGGGCCTGCAGCGAACGAGTTGTTCGGACCCTGATGATCGGGCACCGACACCGCCCACCCTTGGGCCAGCGCTGCCTGCACTTCGAGAAATTGTGCCCCCGAGGTCACCGCGCCGGTCACCGGCCAGGGAATGGCTCCCGCTCGCATGGCGTACGAGGGCGCACAGTATGCCGCGAGCGAATCCTCGGCCAACTGGATGGAGAGCAGCGGCCGCGGAGCCGTGGCCACGCCACGGGGCTTGATGACCGTGGTCACCGCAGCGATCGGCTCATCGCGGCCGTTGTTGGACCGGAACGACAGCTGCCAGGCATCGACCTGGGTGGGGATGACGTTGAGGGTGGCCAGCTCGACGGGCCGTGCGGCAATGATCTGGCCCGGCGCGGCCGCGGCCACCACGTCGTCGGGCGGAAGGTAGAAATCGGTGTCGAACTCCGGAATTTTCGGCCACGTGAACGGTGCAAGAGGTGGCTGGATTTCCACCTCGGGCGAATCGGGTGCAGCAGCAGCGGGCGTCGTCATGACGGCGAAAGCCGCTGCGGCGGTCATCACGCTGATCGCTGTACGCAGCGTCCAAGATCGGGCAGAAGACACGGGTGTACTCCTTCGCGCCGGACGACGGAATCCACTGGACGCGCGCCCGGCGACGGTTGGTAGAGCGCATCCGCCCATCTTGGACACCGATGTCCGAGATGGTGCTCAGAACTGTAGAGCGAAGTGGCGTGGATAACAATCCCCAATCGAAAAGAATCCAGAAGTGAACCGATCCCACGTTCCCTCGGATCGCTCCCGCCTCCCCTGAGAGGTCAGGCGACTGCGAAAGACCGCTTCGCCAAACCGAATCGAAAGCCGGAGATGGCAGCGGTCACCGGTGCCTCCGGGTTCTCGGCGGCACCGAGGGTGACGAACAGCGGCGTGAAGTGTTCGACAGTCGGGTGGGCGTACGGCATTCCCGGTGCGAGATTGCGGAAATCCGACAGAGTCGCGACATCACCGCGGGACAGTGCGTCGGCGGCCCACAGATCGAAGTCCTCCGACCAGGTCGGCACGGTGTTGGTGTCGAAGTTCTCCCGCGAGAGGAACCGCAGTCCATGAGTCATGAACCCCGAACCGATGACCAACACTCCCTCGGCTCGAAGTTCCTTCAACGCAGCGCCGATCGCCATCAGACGCTCGGGAGCGTGCGTCGGCAGGCTCAGCTGCAGAACAGGGACGTCGGCATACGGATACATCACCTTCAGGGGAACCCAGGCTCCGTGGTCGAGGCCGCGATTGGCGTGTCGGTGCAGGCTCTCCGACGCCGGTAGTGCCGCGGCAACCCGCGTGGCCAGTGACTGCGCGTCGGGCGTCCGGTATTCCATCGAGAAGTAGCGCTGAGCGAATCCGCCGAAGTCGTAGACCAGCGGGGTCGCGGCCGCCGATGCCGACAAGCTCAGCGGGGCCTGCTCCCAGTGCGCGCTGACGATGAGGATCGCCGTGGGCTTGGGCATCGACTGCGACCACGTGAAGAGTTCGTTCATCCAGAGTGCGTCGTCGAAGACCGGTGGTGCGCCATGGCTGATGTACAGCGCGGGCATCGGACCATCACTCGGGGCCCACACCTGCTGCGATCGGCTCGCGGGTGCGAGGTCGGCGAGAAACGCGTCGAACGCTGCGCCCGCTCTGGGCGGGTTGATCACGGATGTCATGGCGGGTCCTTCGAGCGCTTAAGTTGAATCTTCAACTTAGCACTCCAGTCAATTCATGACAACGCCACCTCGCAGGTAGACCTCGATCGCCGGTGACCTCAGCGTCCACTATTCGTGCCGAAAAGCCTTTTCCCGTTCGTGGGAGCGAATTGTGGACACTCACGTCAGTGCCATCAGGCCGTTTCGAGCAGGTACCCGAACACGAGGTATCCGCCGCCACGCTCCGCACCTTCGCGCGCAGCGGCCGACACCGTCAGCAGACGCACGACCCGCGTGTCGCCGCGGAGTCGACTAGCCGGTGGCGAGCGCGAGGTCGCTGACCTGGGGCTCGAGCTGAACAGTCGAGTACCCCTGAATCTCGAACTTGTTCTCGCCCTCAGGTGGCCCGAGGACGGCGCGAACGATCAACGTCGCGGCGGCAGCGACGAGTGCGATCACGACGACCACCGCTGCGACGATCAGCAGGGTCCGTCGGCCACCGAACAGGTTCTTCGAGCTCATGGGTCCATCATGGACCACGCCGGGATGGACCGAGCCGTGCGGTGTGGACTTCGATCCAGGTACCGATCGAAGGACTCGTGACTAGAGTTGCCCTGATGCTCGCCCGTACCCCGACGAGTCGAACAGCAGCGAACGGGAGGATGCGTGGCCTACTACCGGCAGCTCGGATCGGTTCCGCCGAAGCGACACACCCAGCACCGAACTCCCGACGGCAACCTCTATTTCGAGGAGCTGATGGGCGAAGAGGGATTCTCTTCGGACTCGTCTCTGCTGTACCACCGCCAGATACCGTCGGCCATCGTCGATGCCACGGTCTGGGAACTCCCCGATCAATCGACAACGCCCAACCATCCGCTCGTGCCGCGGCACCTGAAGTTGCACGAGCTGTTTCCCGAATCCGCGGTGGCGGACACCGATGTCGTCACCGGCCGACGCCTCGTTCTCGGCAACGCCGACGTCAGACTGTCCTACGTGGTCGCAGCGAAAACCTCGCCGCTGTATCGCAATTCGATCGGCGATGAGATGGTCTATATCGAGTCCGGCTCTGCCACAGTGGAAACAGTGTTCGGCACTCTACAGGCACAGCAGGGCGACTACGTTCTCATTCCACGCGCCACGACGCACCGCTGGATTCCCGACACCGCGCTGCGTGCCTATGCCATCGAGGCCAACAGTCACATCGCGCCGCCGACGCGGTTTCTGTCGAAGTACGGCCAGTTGCTCGAGAACGCCCCGTACTGCGAACGCGATCTGCACGGCCCCACCGAGCCTCTGCTCGGCGAGGGAACCGACGTGGAAGTGCTTGTCAAACATCGTGGTTCGACGGACATCGTCGGAACCCGATACGTCTACCCGCAGCACCCGTTCGACGTGGTGGGGTGGGACGGCTGCCTATACCCGTACACGTTCAACATCTCCGACTACGAACCGATCACCGGCCGGGTGCATCAACCACCGCCCGCACACCAGGCGTTCGAAGGGGCCAATTTCGTGATCTGCAATTTCGTTCCGCGCAAGGTCGACTACCACCCGCTGGCAATTCCGGTGCCGTACTACCACTCGAACGTCGACTCCGACGAGATCATGTTCTACGTAGGCGGTGACTACGAGGCCCGCAAGGGTTCCGGGATCGGCCAGGGGTCGATTTCGGTGCATCCCGGTGGTCACGCTCACGGCCCGCAACCCGGTGCTTACGAACGCAGCATCGGTGCCGAGTTCTTCGATGAATTGGCCGTCATGGTCGATACGTTCCGACCGCTCGAACTCGGCGAAGGAGCGCTCGCGTGCGAGGACACCGGGTACGCGTGGACCTGGGCCGGCCGGGGGCCGACTCGATGATCCCGCCGTTCTACCATCGCCTGTTCGACGACGCCGCTGTCTTCCCTCCCGGCAATGCGCCACTCGATGTTGCTGCGGCACAACATCTCGAGTACCGGGCCAGCGCTTTCGCAGACCTCGTCGGCCCGTTGGTCGTTCCGATGAACCGGGTGAGCGAGCTCGTCCTCGGTACTCGAATGAACGTGGCGTTGACCGCACCTGCGGGCCCGGGCAGCGTGGCGGCAGGCCTGCGGGTCGCCGATCGGACCCCCGGGGTGACCGTTGTTGCCGTCGACGTGGCAGTGCCCGAAGGCACGAACATCGACGCCCTGCGCACCATCACTGCGGACATCGACATCTACGTCGAAATTCCCCGGGACTCCAGACGGGACGCGATCTTCGACGCCGTCGACGAGTTCGGGTATCGCGCCGCGTTCAGCACCGGCGGCGTCGCCGCAGACCTGTATCCGAGCGAACAGGAACTCGCCGCGTCCATCTACGAGGCGGCGCAGCGCGAGGTCCACTTCAAAGCCACCGCCGGCCTGAACCAGGCTGCCCGTAACACCGATCCGCACAACGGGTTCGAGCAACATGGCTTCCTCAACGTGGTGCTCGCGGCGCAGGCCGCACACAGCGGCGCTCGCGTCGGCGAGCTCGAGAAGATACTGGCGATCCGAGACGCCGATACCCTCGCCGGGCTCGTCGCCGGGATCGAGGGCCAGCGGGCATTCGCCTCCTTCGGTGCCTGCAGCATCCGCCGACCCCTGGACGATCTCGTCCGCCTCGGACTCGTCCCGCCCCTGTGACCTACAAGGAGCGCCGTTCGTGACGCACATCGACCTTCCCGCCGACTCGCAGTTCGGAATCGACAACCTCCCGTTAGGCATCTTCAGCACGCCGGGCACGGCTCCTCGCGTCGGAGTCCGCTATGGCGAGACCGTGATCGATCTTTCCGTAGCGCTGGGCGATCCAGAATTTTCTTCGCCGAGCCTCAATACGTTCATGGCCCGAGGACGAAGCCGCTGGGTCGAGGTCCGCGAATCGATCACCGACATGCTCATCGGTGGCCAGACCCCCGCGGAAGCAATCGTGTCCGTCTCCGACGTCACGATGCACCTGCCGTTCGAGGTGGCCGACTACGTGGACTTCTACGCCTCCGAGCACCACGCGTCCAATATTGGCCGACTCTTCCGGCCCGATGCCGAACCGCTGCTACCGAATTGGAAGCACCTGCCCGTCGCGTATCACGGACGGGCAGGCACGGTTGTCGTCTCCGGCACCGACATTACCCGGCCTCACGGTCAACGTAAGGCTCCCGACGAGCCGTCGCCCACGTTCGGGCCGAGTCGACGACTGGACATCGAAGCCGAGATGGGCTTCGTCGTCGGTGTTCCGTCTGATGGTCCCATCTCGCCGGATCAGTTCTCCGAGCACGTGTTCGGTGCCGTCATCGTCAACGACTGGTCGGCTCGCGACATCCAGGCCTGGGAGTACGTGCCATTGGGACCCAACCTCGGCAAGAGCTTCGCCACCTCCATTTCACCCTGGGTCGTCCCCCTGCTGGCGTTGGAGCACGCGCGGGTGTCGACGCCGGTGCAAGACCCCGAGCCGCTCGAGTACCTGCGCGAGTCTCGTTCCTGGGCACTCGATATCGACCTGACAGTGTCTTGGAACGGTCACGTCGTATCCCGTCCGCCCTACCGTGCGATGTACTGGTCGCCCGCCCAGATGCTGGCCCACGAGACCGTCAACGGCGCGTCATCGCGAACGGGTGATCTGTTCGCATCGGGGACGATCTCGGGACCCGCCAAGGATCAGCGGGGTGCGTTCATCGAATTGACCTGGGGCGGATCGGAACCCGTGCGGCTCGGCGCGCAGACCCGAACTTTCCTCGAGGACGGCGACGATGTGGTCATCGCTGCGAGTGCGCCGGGACCTCATGGCTCTCGCATCGGCTTCGGCGAGGTGCGCGGCCGAATCGTGCAGGCCCGAGAAAGCTACTCGCGCGTTCGTCGATAGGCCGGTGCCTTGGGCGTTCCTTCGGACTCGGCGGTATCGAGCAACGGCATCGCTCGAAACTCGACCAATTCCGAGAGCACCACCACACTGGTCGATCGTGCGACCGTACGAGATTGGTTGAGGACGATCAGCGTTCGCTGAAGATCGTCATGAGACGCCGCGGCGACCCGACACAGCACATCTCCGGCCCCGGTCGTCGCGAACGCCTCCAGCACCCCGGGTATCTGCTCCAGGACGGCGACGACGTCACCGAGCGCTCCCTGGGCGATCTCCAATGTGACGAACGCCTGGACTCCGTAACCGGCTGCAGCCAAACCGATTCGAGGACGGTAGCCCCTGATGACCCCGCTGCCCTCCAGTCGTTGTAGCCGAGCAGTCACCGTCGCACGCGCAACACCCAGCGTTCGCGACAGCTCGAGCACCCCGATTCTCGAGTTCTCGTGCAGCGCGGCGAGCATCGCTCGGTCCAATTGGTCGAGAGTGAATTCCATCGTGCACCTCTCATTTTCTCTACCGATCGTAGAGCAAAACCCGTCAGTACCTGCGCGATCTGTACAGCTGGACTAGCAGACACAGCGTCGATTGACAGCCCGTCGCCTCGATGTTGGGCTCAGCGGGCCAGTTCGCCCACACCCGGATTCCCACAGGAGACCTCATGAGCGGAGACAACATCCTCCACGACGCCGAGCGTTCGGCCGATCTCGACGCCGAGCAATTGCGTCAGCTCGTCGGTCTCATCGAGTACGACGACACGCGCGACCCGTTTCCGGTCAGCGGTTGGGACGCCATCGTATGGGCGGTGGGCAACGCGACACAGACCTCGCACTTCTTCCAGTCCGCATTCGGCATGGAACTCGTTGCTTATTCCGGCCCGACGACCGGCCAACGCGACCACCACGCCTACGTACTCGAATCGGGCGCAGTGCGTTTCGTCATCAAGGGAGCCGTCGACCCGGACAGCGATCTGGTGGCCCACCACTCGCTCCACGGTGACGGCGTCATCGACATATCGCTCGCCGTCCCCGATGTGGACCGATGCATCGAACATGCGCGAGCCCAGGGCGCGCGCGTTCTGTGCGAACCCACCGACAGCACCGACGAGCACGGCACGGTACGGACGGCGACCATCGCCACCTACGGCGACACCCGCCACACTCTGGTCGACCGATCCGGATACACCGGCGCGTACCTGCCCGGCTACGTGCCGCGGACCTCGACCCTGCGACGGCAGGAAGGCGATCCCAAGCGCATCTTCCAGGCCCTCGATCACGTGGTCGGCAACGTCGAGCTGGGCAAGATGGACGAGTGGGTGGACTTCTATCACCGCGTCATGGGATTTACGAACATGGCCGAGTTCGTCGGGGCCGATATCGCCACCGATTACTCGGCGTTGATGAGCAAGGTCGTCTCCAACGGCAACCACCGGGTGAAGTTTCCACTGAACGAACCGGCCGTCGCCAAGAAGCGATCGCAGATCGACGAGTACCTCGACTTCTACCGCGGGCCGGGCGCACAGCATCTGGCGCTGGCCACCAACGACATCCTGTCCTCGGTCGATGCCCTGCGCGCAGCGGGCGTCGAATTTCTGGCCACCCCCGACTCGTATTACGAGGCCCCGGAACTGCGGGCCCGCATCGGCAACGTTCGGGTACCGATCGACGAGCTGCAGAAGCGTGGAATTCTCGTCGACCGGGACGAGGACGGTTATCTACTGCAGATCTTCACCAAGCCTCTGGTCGATCGCCCGACGGTGTTCTTCGAGCTGATCGAACGGCACGGCTCGCTCGGCTTCGGCATCGGCAACTTCAAGGCACTGTTCGAGGCCATCGAGCGCGAGCAGGACGCGCGCGGCAACTTCTGACCGGGCTACCGAACAAGACCACCTCGGTCCTCGTCGAAGATCAGCCACGTGCGCGTCGCCCGGACTCCGTCGATCGACTGCAAGCCCTCCAGCACCACTAGCCGCAAACTCTCGTTGTCGGGGGTCCGAATGAGCACCAGCACGTCGAAATCGCCGCCCAGCAAACTGAAATGGTCGACGAATTCCATCGCTCGCAGACCCTCGGAGACGGTCCGCCAGGAATCCTGGCGGATGGACAACGCGATGAAAGCCGAGGTACCGAGTCCGGATGCCGCATGGTCGACCTGCACGGTGAATCGCTCGATCACACCAGCATCCTTCAGTCGATCGACCCGCGTATAGGTATGGGCACGTGAGAGATTCAGCCGCTCCGCCAGCACCCGCATCGATACCCGACCGTCCGCGGTGAGCTCGGCGAGGATACGGCGATCCGTGTCGTCCAGGTGCACCCGTCGCGAGGGGTCGTCCATTCGTCCGCTCCAACCCGGTAGTTACCTGCATCGATCGGACAAATTCCGCTACGACACGGAGATCGACAGCCATATGTCTGCAATTCTACGACCATCGGACCACTTCCTCACCGAATCGGCCAGAATCGCCGTACAAGCCGATCTCAGGAGAGTGCCCCCATGACGACCGTCGAGAAGGTCCCGGCAACGTCCTACCGACAATTCATGCCTGCCGAGAGTCCCGTGCAATATCTCGCACCCGACGGGACCGGCGTCGACAGCGCCGCCCGCTACGCGCACCCGTCGAACGATCGCCTGCTCGAGATGTACCGATCGATGGTCCACGGCCGCCGATTCGACCAACAGGCAACGGCATTGACCAAACAGGGTCGGCTCGCCGTCTACCCGTCCTCACGCGGCCAGGAGGCCTGCCAGATCGCGGCAGCGCTGTGCTTGGGCGAACAGGACTGGATGTTCCCCACGTACCGCGACTCGATGGCGCTGTCCGCGCGAGGCGTCGACCAGGTGGAGCTGCTCGGCATGCTCGCCGGCTACTGGCACTGTGGGTACGACCCGACTGCATATCGGGTGGCACCCCAATGCACGCCTCTGGCAACACAATTGCTGCACGCAACGGGATTCGCCTACGCCGAGGCAAAGCAGGGTCGAGACACCATCGCGCTCGCGTTCTGCGGAGACGGAGCCACCAGTGAGGGCGACTTCCACGAGGCCCTGAACTTCGCCGCAGTGTTCCGCGCACCGGTCATCTTCCTGGTCCAGAACAACGGCTTCGCGATCAGCGTGCCCCTGACTCGTCAGAGTGCTGCACCATCGCTGTCGCACAAGGGGGTCGGCTACGGCATCGGGAGCGAGCAGGTCGACGGCAACGACCCGATCGCAATGATGACCGTGATGGACGAGGCAGTGAAATACGTCCGCGCAGGCAAGGGACCGGTGGTCGTCGAGGCACACACCTACCGCATCGACGCCCACACCAACGCAGACGACGCCAGTCGCTACCGCAAAGCCGACGAGGTCCAGGGCTGGCTTGCCCGCGATCCCCTCTCCCGCCTCGATACCTATCTCGAAGCCCAGGGAGTGCTCACCGACGAACTCCGCGAGCAGATGATCGCCTCCGCCGACGCCGATGCTGCGGCGCTGCGCACCGGAATGAACGTCGAGCAGGACGTCGACCATGACGATCTGTTCCGGTTCGTCTACTCCTCCCCCACCCCCGGCCTGATCGAACAACGCAATCAGGTCGCCGCCGAGATCGCTGCAGGAGAACTGTCATGACCACGATGACCATGGCCGGAGCACTCAACGCCGCCCTGCGCGACGCGTTGACCGAGGACCAGAAGGTCGTCGTGTTCGGCGAGGACGTCGGCACGCTCGGCGGCGTCTTCCGTGTCACCGACGGACTGACCCGAGACTTCGGTGACGATCGCTGCTTCGACACCCCACTCGCCGAGTCGGGCATCATCGGATTCGCGATCGGGATGGCGATGTCGGGCTACAAGCCCGTGGTCGAGATGCAGTTCGACGCCTTCGCGTACCCGGCTTTCGAGCAGATCGTCTCCCATGTGGCCAAGCTGCGCAACAGAACTCGCGGCTCGCTCACCGCACCGATGGTCATTCGTATTCCGTTCGCCGGCGGCATCGGCGGCGTCGAGCACCACTGCGATTCCTCCGAGGCCTACTACACCCACACCCCGGGGCTGAAGGTCGTCTCCCCGGCCACCGTCGCCGACGCGTACTCGATGATGCGCGACGCCATCGCCGACCCCGATCCGGTGATCTTCCTCGAACCGAAGCGGCTGTACTTCTCCAAGGACGACATCGAGCTGACCAAGACCGAGCCGATCGGCACCGCCGTCGTGCGCCGTGCCGGTACCGACGTCACACTTCTCGCCTACGGCCCGACGGTGTCGGTGGCCATGCAGGCCGCAGAATTCGCGGCCGAGGACGGCCGCAGCATCGAGGTGATCGATCTGCGATCGCTCAATCCGTTCGACGACGAGACCGTCGCGGCCTCGGTCCGTAAGACGGGGCGCTGCATCGTGGTCCAAGAGGCGCAGGGCTTCGCCGGCGTCGCCGCCGAGATCGCCTCACGCGTGTCCGAACGTTGCTTCCACCACCTGCACGCCCCGGTACTGCGGGTGACCGGACTCGACATCCCCTACCCCGCACCGAAACTCGAGCACTTCCACCTGCCCTCCGCCGACCGGATTCTCGACGCGATGGACCGACTGCAGTGGAACGACGCACCCGATCTGAGCAAGGCGGTCACGGCATGAGCATGCAGGTATTCCTGCTCCCTGACCTCGGTGAAGGACTGACCGAGGCCGAGATCGTGGAGTGGAAGGTCGAGCCCGGCGACACCGTCACCATCGATCAGGTCGTCGTCGAAGTCGAGACCGCGAAAGCGTCCGTCGAGGTGCCCTGCCCGTTCGAGGGTGTTGTCGGCGAACTGCATGCGGACGAGGGCACCTCACTCGCCGTCGGCGCTCCCCTGATCAGCATTACCGGCGGTGCCGTCGCCGATGTGTCCGCTGCCCATGAGCAATACCGCGAGGAAGAACGCGCCGGCTCCGGGAACGTGCTCATCGGCTACGGCACCGGACACGGTCCCACCGGACGTCGCAAGCGGACTGCGGCTCCGCCGCAGGTGAGCGGAAACTCGACCCAGGCTACGAATTTCCACTCACATGCACCGAAGGTGCTCTCCCCCATCGTTCGAAACATGGCGTTGCAGGGTGGGCTCGATCTGGGCAGTATCGCTACCGCGGGAAGTCACGGAGTCATCACTCGCGCTGACGTGGAGCGAGCACTCGCCACCGGCGTTCCCACGACCGATGGCGTTACCCGAATCCCGATCACCGGTGTTCGTAAGGCGATCGCAGACAAGCTTTCTCGTAGTCGCGCGGAGATTCCCGAGGCCACCGTCTGGGTGGACGTCGACGCGACGGCTCTGCTGCAGGCCCGACGCGATCTCGATGCGTCCATCGAGGGAGTCAAGGTGACGCTGTTGGCGGTGCTGGCAAAGCTCACCATGATCGCGTTGGCGAAGTTCCCGGAGCTCAACAGCACGGTCGACACCGCAGCCGGCGAGATCCTGCGCTACGAGAACGTCGGACTCGGCATTGCAGCGCAGACCGATCGCGGACTGATGGTTCCTGTTGTGCCGCAGGCCGACAAGGCCGATCTGAAGGAACTCGCCGAGCGGCTGGGCGAGTTGACCGAACTCGCCCGAACCGGTTCTCTCCCTGCAGCCAGGCTGAGCGGCGGAACGTTCACCCTCAACAACTACGGCGTGTTCGGGGTCGACGGCTCGGCCGCGATCATCAACCATCCCGAGGCCGCGATCCTGGGCATCGGACGCATCATCGACCGCCCGTGGGTGGTCGACGGCCAATTGGCCGTGCGCAAGGTGGCGCAGTTGTCCTTGGCGTTCGATCACCGAGTCTGCGACGGAGGAGTTGCAGGCGGTTTCCTCCGCACTGTCGCCGACTTCGTCGAGAACCCGGTCGTGGCATTGGGATCCGTCCGATGAGCGATGTCGACGTCCTCGTCCTCGGCGGCGGATCGGGTGGCTACTCGTGCGCACTGCGTGCCGAACAGCTCGGTCTGTCGGTTGCGTTGGTCGAGGAGGACAAGCTCGGCGGAACGTGCCTGCATCGCGGATGTATCCCCACCAAGGCGCTGCTGCACACCGCCGAGGTGGCCGACGCGGTGCGCGGTGCGGCGCATGTCGGCGTCACCGCTTCGTTGACCGGTGTGGATATGCCTGCGGTGCTCGACTACAAGAGCACCGTGGTCGCTGGCCTCTACTCTGGACTGCACGGGCTGTTGAAGCGGCCTGGCATCGAGATCGTTTCCGGCAGTGGTCATGTCGTCGGCCCTCGCACCGTCGAGGTCGACGGTCGACGCATCACCGGTGGCTCGCTGGTTCTCGCCACCGGGTCGTATTCACGCACCATCGCGGGTATCGAACTGGGACCCCGTGTGCTCACCAGTGACAGCGCACTGTCGCTGGACCGAGTTCCGGAGTCGGTCGTCGTGCTGGGCGGCGGGGTCATCGGCATCGAATTCGCCAGTATCTGGTCCTCTTTCGGCGCCGAGGTCACGGTGGTCGAGGCCCTCGATCGCATCGTGCCGGGTGAGGACGAATGGTCTTCGAAGCAGCTCACCAAGGCACTACGCAAGCGCGGCATCGACATTCGTACCGGCACCAAGGTCGAGACCGTCACCGAATCTGCCGAGGACGTCTCGGTGGCACTGTCATCCGGCGACACCCTCTCAGCCGATGTCGTGCTGGTAGCCGTCGGTCGTGGACCTCGCACCGACGGTCTCGGTCTGGCCGAGCAGGGCATCGCCACCGAACGGGGCTTCGTCACCGTGGACGACAATCTGCTCACCACCGCCGACGGCGTCTATGCCGTCGGCGATATCGTGGCCGGATATCAGTTGGCTCATCGCGGTTTCCAGCACGGCATGTTCGTCGCCGAGCACATCGCCGGACTCGCGCCCGTGCGCATCGACGGCGATCTCGTTCCGCGCGTGACCTATTCGCACCCCGAGGTGGCCTCGGTGGGACTCACCGAGAAGGCCGCAGAGGAGAAGTTCGGCAGGGTGACGTCGGTGGTCTACGACCTCGGCGGCAACGGCAAGAGCCGCATTCTGGCCACCGCGGGTGGTGTCAAAGTGATTCGTGCACGCGACGACGGTCCTGTCGTCGGGGTTCACCTCGTCGGCGACCGCGTGGGCGAATTGATCGGCGAAGCCCAACTCGCGGTGGCCTGGGAAGCTCTACCGTCCGAGGTCGCCGGCTTCGTGCACGCCCACCCCACCCAGAACGAGGCACTCGGTGAAGCAATGATGGCGCTGTCGGGACGACCCTTGCACGCCCACAGCTGAAAGCTGCTCGAACACAGCGGAAAGCTGCCCGAACATGTGTCGTCGCCGCCGATCAGGGAGGCGGACGGTTGGGGCTCCTACTGTGCACGATCAATGTGTGTGCGGCATCGCAGACTTCGGCTGGATCGACAGCGAAGTAGTACATCCACTGGCTCAACGGTGACGTGGTGTCCTCGGTGTCGAGCGGACGTGCCACCAGCGCACAGTAGAACCGCTGGCCGATGACAGCGATGGCACCGATTCGCTCGGACGGTTGAACCAGTTCAGCGTGACGCACCCCGTCGGTGGCAGTGAACAGTTCGCGAGGCGCGTCCAGTGCTTTGACGTACGGATGTTTGCCCGCGAGCTGCTGCAACGTTCGCGCCATCTCGGCTGGGCACAAGTGGGGGTCTCGGAATGCGATGACGATCGTCAGGGTTTCGGTGGTGGTCAGCGCGAAGTCGAGCAGGTGCTCGGACAGTTCCGCGAGCAGCGAGATCGACGTCGCGTCGGTAGCGCGTTCGTCGAGAATATCGGCCAGCGATGTCTGTACGGACGGGCGCGGTTGCACGGGAAAGAACGCCGTCGGGGAGGCATCGAGCGGGGCGGGCCGACCGAGGTGAAACCCCTGTCCGTACGCGGCACCCCATGCGATCGCTTTGTCTTTCTGCCTTTCGGTTTCGATACCCTCGGCGATGAGCGCGACGTCGAACCGGCTCGCGTACGCGAGCACGGCGAGCAGGGTTGTGAGTCTGTCGCCGGATAGATCGTCGTCGAGCAACGATCTGTCGAGTTTGATCACCTCGGGCGAGAGTAGGGGCAGCACCACCATCGAATCGGGGTCGGCACCGACGTCGTCGAGAGCGATGATGATGCCGCTGCGTCGCAGTTGGTCGGCCGATCGCAACAATCGTGCTGGGTCGGTGAGCAATGAGCGTTCGGCAAATTCTGCGACAGGCCGAATGCGGGGGCCACCTGCGCGAAGCAGTTCGCCGAGGCGTCGGGTCGAAGTCGACGAGTGCTCGGACGACATTGCTTCGGCCTCGACGTTGACGAACAACGTCCGCGGCGGCTGGTCGAAGGGAGAGACCTGCGTCGCCGCTGTCGTCGCCGCCGCTATGCACGCGCGATCGAGCTCCTCGGCCACACCCAGGTCACGAGCGATCTCGAAGATCCGCTCGGGCGAGGTATCCGGAAAAGCAGGCCACCTGGTGAGAGCCTCGTGTGCAACGACCAGCCCGGACCTCAGGTCGACGATGGGTTGAAAAACTGAGGTCAGCGAGCTGAAACGCTCATCGAAGCCGCTGTCGCCACTCAACTGTCACCCCACGTTCTCCTCTCCGAGGCTGCACACGCGCCGAGGCTTCCCGTCATACGCGGACTGTGCCACAGCAGACCCGCCTGCGCATGCATAGTTCCGATACAGCCCGGCCGCCGGAGGGCACGGATCACGCCCTGCCCCACTGTTGGTCGAGCCCCTGATCGGCCTCGTTCGTTCCCCGGCGCGGCCGTCGCTGCCGGGCGGCCGCAGAATTCGGCAGCGATCAGTAACGTGAAGCTGTCCGGTGTCACCACCGACTGCAGGAAGCTCGCGGCGCGTCCGTCGCCGACAATCCAAAAGATGTGGAGTGCACAGCAATGGCAGAGCACACGGTGTTCGACCCATCCCGGCATGATCAGGACTCGATCGTCCGTGGATTGTTCGACGACCCCACCATTGATGTGCTCGACACGACTGCAGACCAGCTGCTCTCGCTTCGGCAACTACTTCCCACCGCCGCAGACGCCGGCGAGGAACCACCGCGCTGGGTGTACTACCCCTGGCACCGGACCCTGGTACGCGTCCTCGGCCCACGGGGTTTCGATCGGCTGCGACTGGACCGCAACCGAAACAAGATCACCATCGAAGAGCAGGCTCGACTCAGGGGGCTGCGCATCGGAATTGTCGGGCTGAGCGTCGGTCACGCAGTCGCGCACACCCTCGCACTGGAAGGACTGTGCGGCGAATTGCGTCTGGCCGACTTCGACGAGCTCGATCTGTCGAACCTCAACCGCGTCCCGGCCTCGGTACTCGACCTGGGTGTGAACAAGGCAGTCGTGGCGGCCAGACGGATCGCCGAACTCGACCCCTATCTGAATGTGCAGGTCTTCGCCGACGGAGTGCGAGCGGACACACTCGACAGCTTCCTGGACGGGCTCGATCTCGTCGTGGAGGAATGCGACTCCATCGATACCAAACTGCTGGTCCGCCACCATGCTCGCGCTCGGGGAATCCCGGTGGTGATGGAAACCAGCGATGGAGGCGTCCTCGATGTCGAACGCTTCGATCTCGAGCCCGACCGGCCGGTATTTCACGGACTGCTCGGAGAACTGGACACGGCGGATGTCGCCGGAATGAGCATCGAGCAGAAGAGCACGATTGCCGCCACGCTGCTCGACCCGAGCAAACTGACCGCGCGAATGACGGCATCGTTGCCGGAAATCGGTCGCACGATTTCTACCTGGCCGCAGCTCGGCGGAGACGTCGCGCTCGGCGGGGCGGCCGTCACGGCGGCCGTGCGGACCTTCGGCCGAGGTGAACCACTGCCATCCGGTCGACGACGAATCGATCTGGACGGGTTGGTGAGCACTGGACTCGACCCGGTGGCAGGCCATGCAGAGGGATGAGCGGGCGCACACCGACCGACAGGCACCGACAGCTACTGTGTGAGGGGGTTCGCCCGACCCTGATTCGAGGAATCAACCGATGAACGTGCTCGACCAGTCGACTCGTCGGCGTGCGAACTACCGACCCACACGGCTCGATACCCGCACCGCCGCGGTCATCGCCAGTGCCACGGGCGCTGCGCCACTGTTGGCCATTGCCGTGCTGTCTCCGACGTTTCTGCGGCCGAACGCTCTTCCGATCCTCGCCGCGGTGCTGACGTTCACCGCAATCACCGTGGTCTTCGCCGCCAAGGTGGGGCGGTTGAGTGAACGGCAATTCGCAGTCCTGGGATTCGGCGGCATGGCCGGAGTCGCCGTCAGCGCCTACTTGATCGCTGATCCGGCCGGCACGCGCGCAGTCACCTCGATGCTGGCCATCGTTCCGGCCATCGCAGCATCGAGCTCGCCGCCACGGGTGACCGCCGGCCTGTCGGCGATCTCGGTCGCGATGGCCACGATTCTGTCGGTGGTCAGTGTCGGCTCCTCCGGGTGGGCGGTCACCGCCGTTGCCATCGGTGCGGCCACGACGACGGTGCTGGTGCCGGTCGCACTCATCGGCGGCTTGCGTCGAACCCTGTCGTCGGTCAACGAAAAACTGCAACAGCTGGCCGACACGGACCCGTTGACCGGTCTGGTCAACCGCCGCGGTTTGCTCTCCCACGCCCAGACCCTGCTGCACGAGTCCTTCGTGCGAAGAGAACCGTTGACTGCATTGGTGGTCGATGTCGACTACTTCAAGGCCGTCAACGACACTGCCGGTCATACCGCGGGCGACCGAACGCTCGCGGCGGTGGCCGACACCCTCGCGTGCGCTGTCCACGCGGTGGTGAGCGTATCCGACGCGGTCGTCGCTCGAACCGGTGGCGAAGAGTTCTTGATCCTCGCCACCCACCGGGAGGATCAGGAGCTTTCCCGGCAGATCCTCGACCGGGTCCGGTCCGATTGCACGGTCACCGTGAGCATCGGAACGGTGACCGTGGACGTGCAGGCTGCAGTGTCCGGCAACAGCGCGCTACCCACCGCAGGCGTCGCGTCGACCGAATCCGGTGGTCTCGACGAGGTGCTCGACGCCGTCGTCCGCGCAGCCGATGCCGCGCTGTACCGAGCCAAGACCGATGGTCGAGACCGCGCCTGCCACGCGGGCACTCTGACGATCAGATGGCAGGGCACCGCGCAGGGCGGACCGGCGGAGAACCGTCAGCTGCAGTAATCGCGCCTACCGCTACGCCACGAACGGGACGCTGCGATCGCCGCACAGTGAGCGCGCCTCGACGACCATCGACTGCCACACCTCTTCACTGGCGGTGTGCGCCAGGGTGGCCCGGTCCCACCACATCATGACGGTCCGATACTGCTCGCTCGGGTACGCAGCGGCGGGGATGTCGTGGTCGATCTGCCCACCGGAGCTCTCCCACAGTCGCAGCACGTGATCGGCCGCGCTGGCGAACAGGTACCTGCTTCCGGTCAATTCGATCGTCGGCAGTGCTGTCCGGGCGAGGACGGACGACACCGTGCGCCCAGCGGCTCCTGCATCGACCCAGGCGCTTTTCATTTCCACGATTCCGTGGTGGAGCCGAGACTGCAGCAGCTCGGTGACCATCGGCAGTCCGGGTGAGTCTTTCCACTCGGTCAGGACGTGCGATTGCTCGATCATCGCGTACGGACCCTGAGCTCGAACGCCGCCGAGCATCGTGCCTGCCGCATCGAGAACGACGTAGAACAGGGTTGTCGTGGCACCCGAAGCAACCTCGTCCATGTCGAGCGCAACGGTGACGCCGTGGCGTGAGTAGGACTCCCATGCTCCCGCTACGTAGCGGGACCACAGTTCGGGCGAACCCGACGGCGTCGCAGCAATCAACGTCAGTGCGCCATCTGCGCAGAGCGTCGACCGGTGCCCCCAGTCGAGTGCTCGCCGTTGGGACCGAACAAGGCCTACCCGCTCCTTCGGTGAGCTCGGCCGAAGGATCGGAGCGCTACGGGTGTAGACCGTGCTGCCTGTGTTGTCGAGCGTCCGCGTCGAGGGCGTGCTGGGGCGGAGGGGGGTCGGCATAGGTGAGCTCCTGGGTGATGCTCGACGCCCTTCTGGGGCCGTCTCGAGCGCGTGGGTGGTTCCTGGACAATCGTCAAACTAATTGTGTTCAGAAAACAACCCTACGGACCAGAAGATCATTCAAAACATACTTTGATTCACTTACTACCCACACTGCTATGAAGGATCACCGAACAAGCGCACCGCCTGACGCCGTGACCTGTTACTTGTCACATGCGCGTGGTGGGTGCACCGTTGATCAACCGCCCTCACTCGACCCGAAACGCCGAGAGCCCCCGACACCGCGGGGGCTTCGGGGGCTGTGGGGTACCGATGTCAGACGCTGAGGTCCTCGTCTCTGCGGTTGGCGATACGCGAGGTCGCCACGAAGGAGACACCCGCCAGGATCATCAGGTAGATCGAGATCGACATCGAGGTGCCTGTTCCGTTGAACAGCGCCTCGGAGATGGTCGGCACGAAAGCCCCACCGAGCACGGTGCCGATCGCATAGCCGATGGACGCACCGCTGAAGCGCACTGCTGCGGGGAACATTTCGGCGTACAGGGCCGGCTGGGGGCCGTACGACAGCCCGAGTCCGACGGCGAAGAGCCCTAGGGCCACGTAGATCCAGTGCAACTCACCGGTGTCGACGAGCAGGAAGAACGGGATGGCGCACAACACCATTGCCGCGTTTCCGGCGTTCATGATGGTGGTCCGAGAGTGGCGATCGGACAGATGCGCGCCGAGCAGGGTGAAGATGCCCCAGACGACGGCCGCGAACAAACTGGCGACCAAGACGTCGACTCGGGCCAGCCCGTGTTCGCGCGTCGAATACGCCACGATGAAGCCGCCGACGATGATGTAGCCGTTGCCGTTGGTGCCGATGAACGACAGCGCGGCGAGCATGACCTGCTTCTTGTTGGTGCGCCACAGGGACCGGACGGGAGTGTGGTTGCGCTCCTTGCGTTCTGCGAGCTCCTTGAACACCGGTGTCTCTTCGACGCGGCGTCTGATGTAGAAGCCGACGAGGATCAGCACGAAGCTGATCAGGAACGGGATGCGCCAGCCCCAGGCCTCGAACTGTTCCTCGCTGAGCAACCCGGTGCACAGCGCCAGCGTTCCGACCGCGATGAGCATGCCGAGCGGAACACCCATTTGGGTTGCCGCACCATAGATTCCGCGCTTTCCCTTGGGAGCGTGCTCGACGGCCATCAATGCCGCGCCACCCCACTCGCCGCCGGTCGAGAAGCCCTGCAGGATTCTCAGCAGGATCAGGATGATCGGGGCCCAGATCCCGATGGTCGCATAGGTGGGTAGCAGTCCCATGCCCACGGTGGCAGCGCCCATGATCGTCAAGGTTGCGATGAGCACCTTCTTGCGCCCGATCTTGTCACCGAAGTAGCCCGCGACGATGGCACCGAGGGGACGGAAGACGAAGCTGATACCGATGGTGACATAGGCGACCAACTGCCCGGACGACCCCATGGGCGCGAAGAACAATTGGGCGAAGATCAGCGACGCTGCCTGCGCGTAGATGAAGAAGTCGTACCACTCGACCGTGGTTCCCACCATGCTGGCCATCGCGGCACGGCGATGCTCGCGCGATACGCCGATGGGCGTCTCGACCTGTGTTGACATCGACTTGTCTCGTTTCGTTCGGGCTTCGGCGCTCAGTGCGCCGAGGGACATGTTGACAGTGGTGCGGGACAGGGGTCCGACGTGTGAATACTCGGGAGTTTCGACGTCCGAAAAGCCGGAGGAAACGCACCGTCCATTCGGTCGGTAATCACTGTGACCGCCGCCACCGTCTTTGTCAAGGCGTAGACGGTCCGAGCAACGCGGCGAACACACTTTCGTCGGAAACTACCGATCGATGCTCTCGAGTTCGTCGTAAACGACGCAGACACATCCAATGGTGCCCCGCCATACTCGAACTCATGACTGCACCGAGGTCGACGCTCGTACTCGACTCACCGATCATGGACGAGCTGACGCGTGCACTGGGCAACGGTGCCGTGGTGACCGACCCGGACGTCCTGGCCGGCTACCGCCGCGACGCCGCGGCCCTGTGCGAGTCGACTCTCCCGCTGGCGGCAGTCCTGCCGACCACGGAGTCGGACGTACGAGCAATGATGAAAATCGCCTCGGCACATCGCATTCCCGTTGTGCCACAGGGTGCATTGACCGGTCTGGCCGGAGCCGCGAATGCCAGTGCCGGAGCCCTGGTCCTCAATACCCGGCGCATGAACAAGATCATCGAGCTCGATCCGGTCGATCGCATCGCCGTCGTACAACCCGGGGTCACCAACAAGGAACTCAAAGACGCCGCCCGCCAGCATGGTCTGACGTACCTTCCCGATCCGTCCAGCTGGGAGACCTCGACCATCGGCGGCAACATCGCAACCAACGCCGGTGGCCTGTGCTGTGTGAAATACGGAGTCACAGCACGATTCGTGCGCGGACTACGCGTCGTACTCGCCGACGGCCGCGCCACCTTCCTCGGTCGACGAACCGTCAAAGGCGTAGCCGGCCTCTCGCTGGCCGAGCTGTTCGTCGGATCCGAGGGCACGCTCGGCATCATCACCGAAGCCACAGTGGGACTCGACTTTCCGGCCGCGACCCCCTTGACGATGGCAGCGACCTTCCCCTCGACGGCCGCAGCAGGAGAGGCAGTGGCCCGGATCCGGGCCGCGGGCATCACCCCGAGCTTGTTCGAGCTGTTGGATCGCACCACAGTTGCCGCGATCGACGCGTACGCGCGCATGGACTTCGGCACCGACGCCGCAGCCGTCCTGATAGCCCAATCCGATGCCGGCCCGGCCGCCGTGCGCGAGCTCGAAGAAATCGCCGCGCACTGCACCGAATCCGGTGCCGTGGACGTAGCAGTCGCCGAGGACGAGATAGAGTCCGAGCAGCTCGTCCAAGCCCGTCGATTGGCGTACCCGGCACTCGAACGCCTCGGCTCGCCGCTGGTCGACGATGTGTCCGTTCCCATCTCGCATCTCGCCTCGATGATCGACGAGGTGGGGCGGATTGCCGAACGCCTCGGTCTCGTCATCGGTGTCGTCGGTCACGCGGGAGACGGCAACATTCATCCCACCGTGATCGTCGACCCAGCGGATCCGGCCTCGTCGGCGGACGCCGGCCAGGCGTTCGACGAGATCGCAGCCTTCGCCCTCGCACTCGGCGGGACCATCACCGGTGAGCACGGCGTCGGCCTACTCAAACGCGATCTCCTCGAGAGCGAACTCGATTCCGTTGCCGCGGAACTACAACGCGGGATCAAGGAGCTACTGGATCCGCACTACCTGCTCAATCCAGGAAAGATGCTCACCGCGCGGTCCTGAGCCGCAGCGACAACCACACCAGCAACCGGGTGTCCGCATCGTCGAGATCGAGCCCGAACAGCTCCTTGGTACGCCGCAGCCGGTAGCGGAAAGTATTGGGGTGCAGATACAGTGACGCAGCGGCAGCGGCGACATTGGATTCGTGCGTCAACAGCGCCAACACCGTTGCGGCGTATTCGGTACCCTCCGACGCATCGCAGGCAAGCAACCGCTCCACCGCAGGCAACGCCAGTGCCACGTCCGAGAGCGCATCGCGGGCCCGCCGCAAGGTGATCGGCACCCGGCTGCATTCGAAAGTCGTTGTCTGCGAGCCATCCTCGATCACGTCGAGAGTCCAGTCTGCGTGACTGCGCGCCGCCGACGGTCTGTCCTGCGGCCCGCCGATCGCACAGGTCACGGACACACCGAAGGCCGCCGACGCCCGTCGTCGAACCTCCTCCGCCTCCGCGGCGAAGGCAAGGGTGTCCTCCGATTCCAGCACCAGGAGCACTCTGCCGTCCTCGACCAGGCACCCGGAGTCCGTGGCAGTGCCGAACGTGAGTTCCAACAGACCGGCGAGTTGCACCAGAAGTGCCTGCGGCTGTGGCGAATCCACCCTCGCTGCCAGCACCAGGTAGCGAGCGCCGGGCGCAGTGACGACCTCGGGATCGGTCAACAGAGCGCGCACCCGTGGATTGTCGGCACCGTCCCGATGATGCCGGGCCAGCAACGGAACTGCGGCGGCTGCCGCACGAGTCAATGCCGCCACCGACCGCGGATCGGGTGGGCCGGGGCCGACACCGGACGCGATGCTCCAGATCGAGCCGAGGTAGTCACCGTCCGAGGAAACGGCGATCGCCAGACGCGGCAGCACCCCGGGAATGTCGACCGCATGCACCGTCGAGCTTCGTCGGAAGTCCGGATCGATGTGGTGCACCATGTATTCGGCCGGGACCTGTTTGCCCAGGATGCCGTCGCGTCGCACATCGTCGATCGGCTGTCCAGGAACGGACGAGTACGCCACCACGTAGCCCCGAGGGTCCATCACCGCCACCGCGCCGCCCGCAGCCGTGGCGGTCGCATCCGCCAGAGCCGAGAGGTCCGAGGTCGTCACCGGTTCACCGTACTTCCGCGCGCTGGCCCGCTAACGCGCAATCGTGCGACTATCGCCCCGAAACTCGGCGATCTGCTCGCCCCGGCACGTGATCGAGACGTCGTAGATGCCGTTGCGTCCGAACCGGGCGCGCTCGACGGCATCCGCGATCAGCACGTCGCCGGTCTTCGTCGGCCGGAGGTAGCGGATATCGCAGCGTGCCGCCACGGCCGAGTCCTCGTGCGAGTTGCATGCCATCGCAAAAGTCGTGTCTGCCAACAGGAAAACGTAACCACCGTGGGTGATGGCGTAACCGTTGACCATGTCCTCGGTGACGACCATCGACATTCTCGCGTGCCCCGGTGACAGCTCGATCAGTTCGATACCGAGCTTGCGCGACGCGGCATCGACCTCGAACAGCGCTCGTGCGATCGCCGAATCGGTCATGGCTGCAACACCGATCGCTCGTGCTGGGTGAACATCGTGACGCCGCCGGAGGCGAAGTTACGCAGGTCCTTGCCTGCGGCCTTCATCTCGGGCGAAGCCAATCCGATCTGCAGTGAAGCCTCGTCCTCGAAGTACAGGCTGGCGATCGCGTAGTACGGCGGTGATGAGTCGTCGAGTGAGTCGAGAGTGCCCCAGGTGAAATCGATCAGACCGGGCACGGCACGCGCGAGTGGTACGTGCACCTCGGCGTAGTGCTGATCGAATGCGGCCGTGTCCTGTGGCAACCCGTAACAGACGGCTACTCGGATACTCATGACGCAGCCTCGGGCTTGGCCACGAGAGTCAATACGTCGTACGTGGCGACCGGTTCGTCGTTCTGGTTCACAACCACTGCGTCCCAACGCACTTCACCGTAGTCGGCGCTCTGTCTCGGCGTGATCAGCTTCGCGGTCAACGTGACGGTCAGCGAATCCTCGGCCTTGACCGGCGTCAGGAAGCGCAGGCTGTCGACTCCGAAGTTCGCCAGAACAGGGCCCGGTGCCGGGTCGACGAACAGCCCTGCGGCCAGGGAGACCACCAGGTAGCCGTGTGCGACGATGCCGCCGAACAGTGGGTTTGCGGCCGCTGCTTCCGGATCGGTGTGCGCATAGAAGGTGTCGCCGGTGAACTCCGCGAAGTGATCGATATCGGCACGAGTGACCTGCCGCGGCCCGCCGACGATGGTGTCGCCGATCTTGAGCTCGCCGAGGTTCTTGCGGAATGGATGTACATCTCCGGTGATGCGCGCGGAGCCCGCCACCCACTTGTTGCCCACGGCCGTCAGAACGTCCGGTGTTCCCTGAACGGCGGTGCGTTGCATGTGATGCAGAACGCCGCGGATGCCACCGAGTTCCTCGCCGCCGCCTGCCCGTCCCGGCCCTCCGTGCACCAGCACGGGAAGGGGCGATCCGTGACCGGTGGATTCCTTGGCGTTCTCGGCGTTGAGCACCAGGATTCGACCGTGGTACGGCGCGCAGCCCAGGACTATCTCGCGGGCGAGCGCCGAGTCCTTGGTCACCAAGGACGCAACCAGTGAACCCTTGCCGCGGGCAACGAGATCGAACAGTTCTGCGGTGTCGCCGTAGCCGATGACGGTGGAGACGGGGCCGAAGGCCTCGATGTCGTGTGGTTCGTTCGCAGCCTTGTCGCCTGCCTTCAGTAGAACCGGTGCCATGAACGCCCCGGCTCTCTGGTCGACCGACTCGGGGTCGCCGAAGATCACCGAAGCGGACTTGGTCAGTCCACGAATGGATTTGAGCACCTCGTCGCGTTGCTCGATGCTCGCCAACGCGCCCATCGTGACGCCTTCGTCGTTCGGATCACCGACGACGACCTTCTCCAGCTTCGCCGTCAGCGCCTCGATGACCTGCTCCACGGAGTTCTGCGGCACCAGGACGCGTCGGATCGCCGTGCACTTCTGACCGGCCTTGGACGTCATCTCGGTGAAGACGCCTTTGACGAACAGCTCGAACTCCGGGTCGCTCGGTGCCACATCGGAACCCAGGATCGATGCGTTGAGGGAATCCGCCTCCGCAGTGAAATGCACGCCGTCGCCCACCACCGCGGGGTGCGAGCGCAGCATTGCCGCTGTATCGGCCGATCCGGTGAACGCCACCGAGTCCTGGCCCCCGAGATGATCGAGCACATCGCGGGCGCTCCCGCAGATCAGTTGCAGCGAGCCTTCGGGCAACAGTCCCGACTCGATGATCCGGCGGAACACCAACTCGGTCAGATACGCAGTTTGGCTGGCAGGCTTGATGATCGACGGAACTCCGGCGATGAACGCGGGGGCCAGCTTCTCGAGGAAGCCCCACACGGGGAAGTTGAAGGCGTTGATCTGTACGGCGACGCCGCGGCGTGAGGTGTAGATGTGCTGACCGAGGAACGTCCCCTTCTTGCCGAGAGGTTCGATTGCGCCGTCGAGATAGACCGTGTCGTTGGGGAGTTCGCGCCGGGCCTTGCTCGCATAGCTCAACACGGTGCCGAAGCCGCCGTCGATGTCGACGCCGGAATCGCGCGCGGTGGCTCCGGTGTGCCGGGACAGTTGGTAGAACTCCTCTTTGCCTGCCATCAGCGTCAGGCCCACCTGTTTGAGCAGCGCTGCGCGTTCGTGGAACGTCAGTGCGGCAAGCGCCGGACCGCCGACGGTTCTGGCGTAGTCGATCATGCCCGCCACGTCGAGCCCACTGGATGACACCCGGGCGATCTCGCTGCCGTCGACGGCGCTCAGCAGTGGCACTCCGTCGTCGGTCGCGGAATACCACGTGCCCTGGGCATAGCTCTCCAGAAGTCTGCTCACAACGCCTCCATATCACCGTACGTTCGGTCGGTAATTACCATCGTCGCCGGAGGCCGAGATGTCAAGACTCACTCTTCTAGGTTCGGCGCAGACCGTCGAAGGTCAGCGCAACCACGGCGTCGGCCAATTCCTCGACGGATCCGCCGGTACGCGGGCGATACCACTCGATCAGCGAGTTGACCGTGCCGAAGACCAGCTTGGAGGCCAGTGCCGGGTCGACTCCTGGGCGGAGATCGCCTTCCTCGGCTGCAGCCACCACCAGGCCGGTGACGAAGGAATCGAATTCGCGCCTGCGAGCGAGTGCCCGACGCTCGACGTCGGTGTTGCCCCGCACGCGAAGCAGCAGCGTCACGTAGGGCAGCTCGGCGCACAGGATGTCCACGCTTCGTCGCACCAGGTATTCGAGTCGGTCGATGTATCGCCCGGTCGTGGCCCGATCCTCGGTCGTCACGGCGAACAGCGCATTGAGCGCACGCGAGAGCGCGAGTTCGAGCAGCTCCGACTTGCCGGAGACGTGGTGGTAGATCGAGGACTTGGTGATGCCGAGCCGCTTGGCCAGAACCTCCATGCTGGTGCCGTCGTATCCACGGTCGTTGAAGACCTTGACCGCCACTGCCAAGAGAGAATCCAGGTCGTATCCCGGTCGCCCTGGTTGTCCGGTCTTGCGCGGCGCGCGTGCGGTTGTCATTGCCACATCTTCGCAGTCGACGGCCGAATCCACAGCACCGAGCGCGGCAGGTCTTGCCAAACGACCGAATGTTCGGTTACTAATAACACAACGATACGAAGGAGTCACCAGTGGGCGAAGTATTTCTCGTGGCCGGAGCACGCACCCCGCACGGACGCTACGGCGGAGCCCTGGCGTCAGTACGCCCCGACGATCTCGCCGGGCTCGTCGTCGCCGAAGCCGTCCGGCGAGCAGGTGTTCCCGCCGATCGCATCGACGAGGTGATTCTGGGTGCCGCGAACCAGGCAGGCGAGGACAATCGGGACGTGGCCAGGATGGCCGTCCTGCTCGCGGGACTGCCGAACACGGTGCCCGGCTACACCGTCAACCGCCTGTGCGCGAGCGGACTGACAGCAGTGGCGAACGCTGCCAGCACCATTCGCAGCGGCGAGGCCGAGGTCATCGTCGCCGGCGGCGTCGAATCGATGACCCGAGCGCCCTGGGTCATGGCCAAGCCGGGAACTGCCTGGGCAAAGCCGGGAGAGGTCTTCGATACGGCGCTCGGCTGGCGATTCACCAATCCGAGCTTCGCCTCGCACGACGCAGGGACCGATCCCAAGATCACGCTGTCGATGGGCGAAACCGCCGAAGAGGTCGCGTTCAGTGAGGGAATCACCCGAGCGGAATCCGACGCCTTCGCCTTCCGCAGCCAGCAGCGTGCCATCGCCGCTCAGGATGCGGGACGCTTCGCCGACGAGATCGTGCCCGTCAGCACCAAGAACGGTGAGGTCACCGAGGACGAGACTCCGCGACGCGGAACCACACTCGACAAGCTCGGCACCTTGAAGACCGTCTTCCGCAAGGACGGCATCGTCACCGCCGGAACGTCGTCACCGTTCACCGACGGCGCATCAGCGCTGGTGGTGGCCTCGGAGGAAGCCGTGCGCAAGTACGGCCTCGAGGTTCGCGGCCGCATCGTCACCAGCGCGAGCGCCGGCATCGCGCCGCACATCATGGGGCTCGGGCCGGTGCCCTCCACACAGAAGGCGCTCACGCGCGCCGGGTGGTCGGTCGAGGACCTCGGTGCCGTCGAACTCAACGAGGCCTTCGCCGCACAGTCCCTCGGCGTCATCCGCCAGCTGAAACTCGACGAGGACATCGTCAATGCCGACGGCGGTGCCATCGCCCTCGGCCACCCTCTCGGTTCGTCCGGTGCTCGAATTCTGCTGACGCTGCTGGGCCGGATGGAACGTGAGAACGCGTCCCGCGGCCTCGCGACGCTGTGTGTCGGCGTCGGCCAGGGCGTGTCGATGCTGATCGAGGCACCGTGAACACGCTTGTCGTCGAGGAATCGACGGATCGCGTCACCGTGACGTTGGCACGGGAGAAGCAGCGCAATGCCATCGACGCCGAGATGATCGGTGAGCTACACCAGGTGTGCGCGCTCGTCGAGCAGGATCCCAGGATCGTGGTCCTGACCGGGGCGGGTGAGCACTTCGCCGGCGGTGCCGACATCAACCAGTTGCGGGCCCGTACCCGCGAGGACGCATTGCGCGGCATCAACAGAAATCTGTTCGATCGCTTCGCCGCACTGCCCCTGCCCACCATCGCAGCCGTCAGCGGCTACGCCCTCGGCGGCGGAGCCGAACTGTCCTATGCGTGCGATATTCGCATCGCGTCACCCTCGGCGGTGTTCGGCAATCCCGAACCGGGACTGGGCATCATGGCGGCCGCGGGAGCCAGCTACCGGCTGCCGACGCTGGTGGGAGCATCGGTGGCCAAGCAAGTACTGCTCGGTGGCCGAACGCTCGACGCCAACGCAGCTCTGCGCGCGGGTCTGGTGCTCGAGATCGTCGACGAGCCGCTCGCCGCCGCGCATGCCCTCGCGGATCGTATTGCGAGACAGGCCCCCTTGGCGTTGACCCTGACGAAGAAGATTGTCGATGCGCCCGGTTCACACCCCTGGGCCGACGACATCGCCCAGGCCGTGCTGTTCGAGACCGAAGACAAACAACGCCGGATGACGGCATTTCTGGAGAAGAGAAAATGACAGTTCCCTCGAACGCAGGAGTGGAGCCCGCGGAGCGACCCGATCAGGTGGCCGTCGTCGGTGGTGGTCGCATGGGCGCGGGTATCGCGCAGGTCTTCGCGGCCCTCGGTTCCACCGTCGTCATCGCCGAATCGGGTGACCGGCAGGCCGCTCTCGGCCGGGTCTCGACCGGACTCGACCGGGCGCACGAGCGCGGCAAACTCAGCGAGGACCCCGCTGCGATTCTCGCGCGGGTCTCCACCGTCGCCGGGCCCGCGGAGCTGCCTGCCGAACTGGATCTGATCGTCGAGGCGGTGCCCGAGATCCCGTCGCTCAAGGTCGAGGTGCTCGCTCTCGTCGACACGATCGCCGGGCCCGATACCGTCATCGCGTCGAACACGAGCTCGATCTCCATCGCCGAACTCGGTGCAGCACTGAGCGATCCGAGCCGCTTCATCGGCATGCACTTCTTCAACCCGGTACCGGCGTCGACGCTCGTCGAGATCGTGCGCGCCCCGGCCACCTCCGCCGACGTGGTCGAGCGAGTACGGACGTGGGTGTCGCTGCTCGGCAAGACCGAGGTGCTCGTCAACGACTCCCCCGGTTTTGCTACCTCACGCCTCGGCGTCTGCCTCGGTCTCGAAGCCATTCGAATGTTGGAGGAGGGCGTCGCCGACGCCGAATCCATCGACCGGGCCATGGAGCTCGGCTACAAACATCCGATGGGGCCGCTCCGGTCCACCGACCTCGTGGGCTTGGACGTCCGGCTCGCGATCGCCGAACACCTGGCGTCGACCCTCGGCGACAGGTTCACTCCCCCGCAACTGCTGCGAGAGATGGTTGCTCGCGGCGATATCGGACGCAAGTCCGGCCGCGGCTTTCACGATTGGACGAACGCATGACGGTACGGTTCGACATCACCGGCGGCCTCGCGACCATCACCCTCGCGCGCCCCGAGGCTCACAACGCCCTCGACGTCGCGACGAAGCTCGCATTGGCGGAGGCGGTCCAGAGCGCCGCTGCACCGGGTATGCGCGCGGTGCTCATCACCGCAGAGGGCAAGAACTTCTGCGTCGGGCAGGATCTCGGCGAGCACGTCACTGCACTGGAGGCCGACCCGGCCACAGCGATGGATACCGTCGGCGAGCATTACAACCCGGTCATCCGAGGGCTCGCTGCCCTCGAGGTGCCGATCGTCGTGGCCATCCCCGGTGCATGCGTCGGCGCAGGTCTGGGGATCGCACTCGCCGGAGACATCCGAGTCGCGGGCACCAAGTCCTCCTTCGCGACGGCGTTCACCGGCATCGCCCTGGCCAGCGACTCGGGATTGAGCTACACGTTGGTAGAGGCACTGGGATCGAGCCGGGCCGCGGGTCTGATGCTGCTCGGCGACCGGGTCACCGCGGCGCAGGCCCTCGACTGGGGTCTGGTGCATCGCGTCGTAGAGGACGATGAGGTACTCGCGACCGCGCGCACACTGGCCGCGTCACTCGCAGCCGGACCGACACAGGCCTACAAGCAGGTCAAGTCGCTGATCGCTCGATCCGGACTGTCCGACGCCTTGGACCGCGAGGCACAGGCACAAACCGAACTGGGCCAGACGCAGGACCACAAGGCTGCCGTCGACGCGTTCCTGTCCAAAAAGAGAGCCTCCTTCGTCGGCATGTGAGCGGAAGTTCGACCCCTGCTACGAATTTCCGCGCACGTGCGGCGCAGCCGCTCTCGCCGCACTTGTGCCGGGCGTCACTTCGATGCATACTGGTTACCAACCGATCATTCGGTAATGAAAGTAGGACTTATGACCACGTCAACCACCTTGTCGACCGAGACGCTGCAGGACGAGTTCGACGAGACCGTCGCCCGCGAACAGCGCATCGAGCCGCGAGACTGGATGCCCGAGGGCTACCGCAAGTCGCTCATTCGCCAGATCGCTCAGCACGCGCACTCCGAGATCATCGGCATGCAACCCGAGGGCAATTGGCTCACCCGCGCACCGTCGTTGCGACGCAAGGCGATCCTGATGGCCAAGGTGCAGGACGAAGCCGGTCACGGCCTCTACCTCTACTCTGCCGCGGAGACACTCGGAGCAGACCGCGCCGACCTGACGGTCAAGCTCATCGAGGGCAAACAGAAGTACTCCTCGATCTTCAACTACCCCACCCTGACGTACGCCGATGTCGGCACCATCGGCTGGCTGGTCGACGGTGCCGCGATCTGCAATCAAGTTCCCTTGTGTCGCAGCAGCTTCGGTCCGTACGCGCGAGCGATGATCCGCGTCTGCAAAGAAGAGTCGTTCCACCAGCGCCAAGGATACGAACTGCTGGCGACCATGATGCGCGGCACCGACGAACAGCGTGCCATGGTTCAGGAATCGGTGAACCGGTGGTGGTGGCCGGCTCTGATGATGTTCGGCCCGCCCGACGACGAGTCACCCAACACCGAGCAGTCCATGAAGTGGGGCATCAAGCGGCACACCAACGACGAACTGCGCCAACGCTTCGTCGACATGTCCATCCCGCAGGCGAAGGCGCTGGGCGTCACCTTTCCCGACCCGGACCTGAAGTGGAACGAAGAACGCAAGGCGCATGATTTCGGCGAGCCCGACTGGTCCGAGTTCATGCAGGTGATCAAGGGTAACGGTGCCGCCAACGTCGAACGCATCGCGAACCGTCGAGCAGCCCACGACGGCGGAGCATGGGTCCGCGAGGCCGCGACCGCATTCGCCGCCCGTCAGCAAACACAGAGGAACGCAGCATCATGAGGAGCCAAGAAAAGTACCCGAGCACCGCCGAAGGCGGCCACGGCGCAGTCCCCACCGAGAACGTCCCGGTCGAGCCGAAAAGGGAAGCAGTCAAAGCAGATTGGCCCTTGTACGAGGTATTTCTCAGGGGCAAGCGCGGCCTGAACCATGTACACGTCGGCTCACTCCACGCAGCCGACGACCACATGGCACTGCGGCACGCGCGCGACGTCTACACCCGTCGCAACGAAGGCGTCAGCATCTGGGTCGTCCCGTCCAACACGATCGTCGCATCGTCGCCGTCGGAAAAGGATCCGTTCTTCGCGCCGAGCGGCGACAAGGTCTATCGCCACCCGACGTTCTACGAGATCCCCGACAACGTCCCCCACATGTAAGACCCACTTCCCAGAGGACAAGCACTGATGACTGATCACGACAACGCTTACGAAGGCCTCGTCGACGAGGATTCGCACGGGCAGTGGGCATTCGGGACGAGTTTCGACGACCCGCTCGCAGGTGTGGACACCACCGTCCCCGATGACGTCGACCTCGAAGCCCTTGCCGCGTACTGCCTCATGCTGGGCGACGATGCGCTGATCAGCTCGCAGCGCTTGGCCGAGTGGAGCACGCGCGCGCCGGAACTCGAAGAGGAAGTGGCTCTGGCCAACGTCGGCCTCGACCTGCTCGGGCAGGCACGGCTGCTGCTGGCGCGTGCCGCTGCTGCGGATCGCACGACCGTGCCGTTCGTCTCGGATACCTCGCCCGCACCGTCGGAGGACGCGCTGGCGTTCTTCCGAGACGAGGCAGACTTCCGCAACGTACGGCTCACCGAGCTCGACAACGGCGACTTCGCGAAATCGCAGGTTCGCCTGCTGGTGTTCTCGACGTGGCGTCTGGCCGTGTTCGCTCGTCTGACCGAGTCCCGCGATCCCGTTCTCGCCGCAGTTGCGAACAAGGGTGTCAAAGAGCTGACCTACCACCGTGACTACGCGGCCCGTTGGGTCGTCACCCTCGGTTGCGGCACCGACGAATCGAAGCGACGTGTCCGTGAGGCCGTGTCGCGGATCTGGCCGTACATCGGCGAGCTGTTCCTCCCCACGGACGAGGAGATCGCACTCGCGAAGGTCGGTGTCGCCGTCGATCCGCGCGAAGTCCGCGAAGAATTCGATTCCGTTCTGGCACAGGTATTACACGCCGCAGAACTCGAAGCACCCGAGGGCAGGTCGGTCGGCACGATCGGCGGCCGCGGTGGACGACGCGGCATCCACACCGAAGCATTCGGACCACTGATCGCCGAGATGCAGGTCGTGGCCAGGGCGCATCCGGAGGGAGTCTGGTGACCACACTGCAACGAACGGCACGAGAGATCGCCGCCACCGTGCTCGATCCCGAGATGCCGCTGCTCACCCTCGACGATCTCGGCGTGCTGCGTGACGTCGAAGTCCGCGAGGACGGAAGCGTGCTCGTCACCATCACCCCGACGTACTCGGGTTGCCCGGCGATGGCCACGATGCGCGACGACATCGAGCACAAGCTCATCGACCACGGCTACCCGGACGTCGAGATCGTCACCAGCCTGTCTCCCCCGTGGAGCACCGACTGGATTTCCGAAGACGGCCTACGCAAGCTCCGCGAGACCGGCTATTCCACCCCTGGTCCGGCGCCGTCCCGCGCGTCCGGGCCGGTTCCCCTCACCCTCACCGTCAAGCCGCGGCAGCTCACCTGCCCGCTGTGCGGTTCCACCGATACCCGTCTGACATCCGAATTCGGCGCGACGCTGTGCAAGGCCCAATACCGGTGCGACGATTGCCTCGAGCCCTTCGACCACGTGAAGGAAATCTGATGACCGTCACTGCCGAGCCCGCGCAGAAAAAACTGCGGAACAAGCCCTTTCACACGCTGACGGTCGCAGACGTCGAGTCGCTGTGTGACGACGCCGTGGCCGTCACCTTCGAGGTGCCCGAGGAACTGCGCGCGGAGTTCGACTTCAAGCCCGGCCAATCGCTGATGCTCAGCCGCACCGTCGACGGCGTCGAGCACCGTCGCTCGTACTCCATCTGCGCACCGGTCGGCACGCGCCCTCGTGTGGGTGTCCGGGAAGTATCCGGCGGATTGTTCTCGTCCTGGCTGGTCCACGACGTCAAGGCCGGTGACCGTATCGACGTCCAGGGCCCGACCGGCTCGTTTCACGCCGATCCCACCGAGGCAGGCAGGCACGTCCTGATCGCCGCGGGCTCGGGCATCACCCCGATGCTGTCGATCGCGGCCTCGGTCCTCGCCAACCCGGACGCCGAAGTTGTTCTGCTCTACGGAAATCGGCGGACTCGAACGGTGATGTTCGCCGAGGAGATCGCCGATCTGAAGGACCGATACGGCAGCAGATTGGACGTCATCCATGTGCTGTCCAGGGAGCCTCGCGAGGTCGAACTGTTCAGCGGCAGACTCGACGCCGAACGACTACGCGAGATTCTCGACACCGTCGTCGCGACCCCGGACATCGATCATTTCTGGCTGTGCGGCCCGTTCGGAATGGTCACCGATGCCCAGCAGGTTCTCGGGGACCTGGGCGTGGACAAGGCCAGCATCCACGCGGAGCTGTTCTACGTCGACGACGTACCCCCGCCTCAGGAGAAGCACCGTGAGCCGGGTATCACCGGCCCGAGCAGTGAGGTCACGATCATCCTCGACGGCCGCGAGGTGAAAGGTGCACTACCTCAGGACGAGTCGATCCTCGATTCGGCCGAACAGCTGCGCTCGGATCTGCCGTTCGCATGCAAGGGCGGAGTGTGTGGCACGTGCCGGGCGAAGGTCACCTCCGGCGAGGCCGACATGCGTCGCAATTACGCGCTCGAAGCAAACGAAGTCGACGCCGGCTTCGTGCTCACCTGCCAGACCTTCCCCGTCAGCGACACCGTCACCGTCGACTTCGACGCCTGAGAGATACGAGAGAGCAATCATGACCAGTGTGCTGTCCGCCCCCACAGACACCCCCGACATCGAATTCGCGTCGCGAGATCGGATCTCCACTCTCCAGTTGCAACGACTGCAGTGGTCTCTGCAGCACGCCTACGACAACGTCGCGCACTACAAGAAGGCCTTCGACGCTGCCGGGGTACATCCGACCGATCTGAAGGACCTGTCGGATCTCGCGAAGTTCCCGTTCACCGCCAAGGCCGATCTGCGCGAGAACTATCCGTTCGGCATGTTCGCAGTTCCGCAGAACCAGGTCTCGCGCATTCACGCGTCCTCGGGCACGACCGGTCGTCCCACCGTCGTCGGCTACACCGCGAACGACATCGGCAATTGGGCGGACCTCGTCGCGCGCAGCCTTCGCGCAGCCGGCGTCAAGCCATCGGACAAGGTGCACGTGGCCTACGGATACGGACTGTTCACCGGCGGACTCGGGGCGCATTACGGCGCGGAACGTCTCGGATGCACGGTCATCCCCATGTCGGGCGGCATGACCGATCGGCAGATCCAGCTGATCGAGGACTTCGAGCCCGACGCCATCATGGTCACTCCGTCCTACATGCTCACGATCGTCGACGCGATGGTCGCCAAGGGCATCGATCCGGCGAAGACCTCACTGCGCACCGGTGTCTTCGGCGCGGAGCCGTGGACCGAGGAGATGCGCAAGGAGATCGAGAAGACCTTGGACATGGACGCCGTGGACATCTACGGCCTGTCCGAGGTGATGGGACCGGGTGTGGCGATGGAATGCGTCGAAACCAAGGACGGGCTCCACATTTGGGAGGATCATTTCTACCCGGAGGTCATCGACCCGGTGACCGGCGAAGTGCTGCCCGATGGTGAGGAGGGTGAGTTGGTGTTCACGTCCCTGTCCAAAGAGGCGATGCCGATCATCCGCTACCGCACCCGCGATCTGACCCGGCTGCTGCCAGGAACCGCCCGCACAATGCGTCGGATGCAGAAGGTCACCGGCCGCACCGACGACATGATCATTCTGCGCGGCGTCAACCTCTTCCCGACGCAGATCGAGGAGCTGATTCTGACCGTCCCCGCTCTGGCACCGCAGTTCCAGTGTGTGCTCGAACGCGCCGGGCGCATGGACTCGATGACGGTTCTGGTCGAAGCCCGTCCCGAGGCGTCACTCGACAGCCATGCACCAGCAGCGGCGACGCTGAAGAAGCTGGTCAAGGATCGCATCGGCGTGTCCGTTGCGGTCGATGTCCTCGCACCGGCTGCGCTGGAGCGTTCCATCGGCAAAGCCCGCAGGCTGATCGACAACCGCCCAGCCGTATGACATGAGCCCGGTGGCACAGAGTTTCGAGCAATGGCGCGAGAACGTCTCGATGGCGTTCGTGCCACTCGACGCTGTGTCCACCGGGCCGTCGTCGTTCGAAGGCACGCTGGTGTCGTCGACGCTGGGGACCCTGCAGCTCAGTGAGGTGACCGGCCGAGAGGTCGACGTCAGGCGCACCCGCGCGACCATCCGGCGATCCGACCCCGGACTGATCAAGGTGGGCCTACAGCTGACGGGCTCCGGCACCCTCGTACAGAACGATCGTGAGGCCGTGTTGAATCCGGGCGACTTCGCCGTGTACGACACCAGCGCGCCGTACGAACTGCATTTCTCCGGCGATTTCGAGATGTTCGTCGTGATGTTCCCGCGTCGAGAACTGCGCATCGACGCCCGCGAGTTGACGACCGTGGCGGCGCGGCGCATCGAAGGTGCCCAGGGAGTGGGCGCGTTGGTCTCGCCGTTTCTGCACACCCTGCGCCGTAACGCTCTCGACGGCACTCTGCCCACCACGCCGATGCTCGAGCACGCTGTACTCGACCTCCTCGGTGCCGCGCTCGACGACGCAGCGCCGCACGAGGCTCGAGGCTCGACCCTGCTGATCGAGGCCAAGGCCCTCGTCGAGTCGCACCTGTCCGATCCCTCACTGTCCACGGCGTCTCTCGCTGCGCGCCTGCATATTTCGACGCGCTACCTGCAGAAACTCTTCGAGTCCGACGGTCGCACGGTAGCGGGCTGGATCAGATCCAGGCGATTGGATCGATGCCACCGCGATCTGCGGGACCCCCGCTTCGCCGGCGACAGCATCGGAACCATCTGTGCGCGTCACGGTTTGATCGATTCCTCGAACTTCTCGAAACTGTTCAAGGAGGCGTACGGTGTGCCTCCTCGCGAGTACCGGGCCGGGTGACGGCGGGGACCGCGTACCCCGCCGCCACACCTGTTCGGGCTAGCGTCCCAGGATCAGATCGGAGGCCCGCTCCCCGACCATGATGGACGGTGCGTTGGTGTTTCCCGAGGGCACGGTGGGCATGATCGACGCGTCCGCGACCCGCAGCCCGGCGACGCCGCGTACCCGAAGATCAGCTCCCACAACAGCATCGGCATCCGAGTCCGCCCCCATCTTGCAGGTACCGACCTGGTGGTGATACGTACCGGCGGTCTGCCGAACGTAGGCCCGCAGATCGTCGCGAGTGCGAGCGCTCGGTCCCGGGACCACCTCGGACTTACGCCACGGCGCGAACGCGTCGGAGGCACCGATCTCGCGGCAGATCTCCACGGCGTCGACCATCGCTTCGAGATCGTACGGATCGGCCAGGATGTTCGGGTCCGCCAGCGGTAGCTCGCTCGGGTCCGAGGACGCCAACCGGAGCGTGCCGCGCGAGCGCGGAGCGACGATGCCGGGCGCGATCGTGTAGCCGTTCTCGGGCACCGGGTACCCGTCGGCCGGGTACGGGATGTGCATGAACAGTGGCTGCAGATCGGGGGCTGCGCCGGCCCAGCCGGTGCTGCGGGCGTACAGCTGTGCCTCGAGCAGATTGTTCGTCCCCGCGGGGAGGGGTTCGATCGACTCGTAGATATTGCTGAGCAGCAAGTGGTCGTGCAGATTCTCGCCCACACCTGGCAGGTCGACGACCGTGTCGATTCCGAGTTCGGCCAGGTGCGCCGCTGGCCCGATTCCACTGAGCAGCAATGCCTTCGGAGATCCGAGGGCACCGCCGCACAGAATCACTTCGTGATCGGCGAACGCCCGCTCGAGCACCGAACCGCAGCTGTATTCGATTCCGACCGCGCGTCCGTTCTCGAGCACCACCCGATGCACGAGAGCTCCGGTGGTGACGGTCAGATCGGGGTTGTCCGACACCGGCCCGACGAAGCTCTTCCAGGCACTCATCCGCTCACCGTCGCGGGTGGTGGTGTGGTTGTAGCCTGCACCGACCATCTCGTCGGCATTGAAGTCGTCGATCAGCTTGTGGCCGCGCTCGACGGCCGCATCGACGAAGGCCGCTGCCAGCGGGTGCGGGGTGCCCATGATCGACACCGGCAGCGGCCCGTCGCCGCCGTGGAACTCGTTGGCACCGAGCTCATGGGACTCCGAACGCTTGAACAGCGGCAGGACGTTATCCCAGGCCCATCCGAGATCACCGGTCGCGGACGCCCAGCCGTCGTAATCGCTGGAATGTCCTCGCACGTAGATCATTCCGTTGAGGGACGAGCTGCCTCCGAGTACGCGCCCGCGGGGCCAGAAGATCCGGCGATCGTTGGCATGCTTCTGCGCAGTGGTGAACAATCCCCAGTCCTGCGGCCCGCCCAGCAGTGTCGGCCAGCCCTGAGGTGAGTGAATCGCCGGGTCGGTATCGACGGGACCTGCCTCGAGGACATGGACGGTGTGCCCGGCATCGAGCAGCCGCCGCGTGATGACGCTTCCCGCTGAGCCTGCTCCCACTACGACGTAGTCAGTCGACATGCGCTACCTCTTTCTGTTGTGACCGTTGCCACAACAGTGACCGAATCGGTGGGCACAAACATGTCGCTGCGCGCACACATTCTGGGTCAGATGCGCCCTCGCTCAGTGGCCGAGCCCGGTGGCGGCGCGGAAGACCTCAACACCCCCGACCACGGTCGGCGGCCAGAATCATGCCGTCGGCAATTGCGAGAGCACTTGCGATCGTGAAGTCCGGGTCCACGACGAACACGGTGCCGTTGCGATAGACGATGTCGGCTGTAGTCATTGTTGTCTCCTGGGTAGTGACTTCAGAATACGGCGGGCGCCATCCCGATGATCATGAGAAGGGAACCGGCCGTGGCCCGGCGTCCCGAGCGGCTTCGGTGAAACATGCTGAGAGTCAGACCGATCCATGCGACCAGCAGAACCGGTACGACGAGCCCCGGGTCGAGACCTACCCCGTGGCGATGCACCGCATTCGCGGCACCTGCCTCGGCTGCCGAATGGGTATGGATCGAGGGCACGAGCAACAGCAGGACGGCCATGCAGGTCAGGTCGACGACGCACGGACCGGACCGACGCGGCGGAGACCGCAGCGAATTCTCGCCGGTCACATACAGAGCCGCGACGACGAGCGCGACACTCGCCGGAATCGCGATGGTCGCATCCATGCCGAATACCACCATGGCGGCCATGACGATGGCCATGACCAGGTGAGCCCACCGAACCCGCCCACCGTGGTCGCGACGTCCGAGCAGTGGCAGGACAGCACCCACTGCACCGAGCGCCATCAGTACCGTCATGACCACCGGTATCAGCCTGTCGGCTCGAGATCGCGGCGGCTGTCGACGGTTCTGCGTCCGGTCACCTTCGCTATTGCGGTACCTCCGGCGAAGAACGCCACGACAACGATCAACAGCAGGGCGGCGAGCACTCCGGAACCGCCGATGAGCAGCGTGAAGTTGTCCAGCACGAGGGCGAGGATCGCCACCAGTCCGACGGTTCCCAGCGCCGGGGCAACCACGGTGTGCCAGGTGCGCTTGTCCACGTTCGATCGACGGAAGAACGCGATGATCGCACCGCCGGTCAGGATCATCAGAACCAGGATGCTCACGGTGGCCAGTCCGGACATCCAGGTGAACAGCTGCAACACCGGGTCCGCTCCTGCTACTGCGAAGATCACGAGAACCACTGCTGCCGAGACGGTCTGGAACAGCGATCCCATGTGCGGGGAGCCGTGCCTGGAGTGGGTTCGCGCCAACATCGACGGGGCGACGCCTTTGCGGGCGAGTGCGAACACGTACCGACCGATTGCGTTGTGGAACGCGAGCAGGGCGGCGAACAGACTGGTGACCAACATGATTTCCATGATGTCCGCCGACATCGGGCCCAAGTACTGGGCGGCAGCGGCAAAGGTCAATCCCGCTGTGTCGTCGGCGGCCGCCTGCGCGACGGAGGCGCTGCCGAAGGCGAGCACCACGGCCCAGCTCGACACCGCGTACACCAGCCCGATGGTCACGACTGCGGCGTATGTTGCGATCGGCACGGTTCGCGTGGGGTTGCGCGCTTCCTCACCGTAGATCGCAGTGGCTTCGAATCCGATGAACGATGCGATGGCGAACATCAGGGCTATTCCGGGCGATCCGCTGAAGAAGGCCGAGGGAGTGAACGATTCGACGTCGATACCGGCAGCGCCGCCCTTGGCGAACACTGCGATCGACAGGATCACGATGATGCCGATCTCGAGTACCAGCAGCACGCCGAGCACCTTGGCACCGAGATCGATGCTGCGGTAGCCGAGCAGCGCCACGATCGCGACGAGGCCGAGCGCCCACAGCCACCACGGCAGATCGGGCCCACCGTATTTCACGACCAGGCTGTCGACGGTCGATGCGGCGAGGCCGTAGATGCCGGCCTGAATGGCGGTGTAGGTCAACAGCGCCAGACCCGCGGCACCGAGGCCCATCGTTGTGCCCAGCCCTTTCTCGACGTAGGCGTAGAACGCGCCGGTGTCGACCATGTGGCGACTCATGGCCGCGTAGCCCACGCTGAAGATCAGCAGGACGATGGCCGCGACGATGTAGGCGAGCGGAGCGCCCGCTCCGTTGCCGGTCGCGATCATCACCGGCAGGGCTCCGCCGATGGCGGTCAGCGGCGCCGCAGCGGCGATGACCAGAAACACGATGCCGACGACTCCGATGGATCCACGTAGAGCACCGGCCTTTGCCTTCGATCGGTCAGCGGACATCGGTCTCACCGCTCTCGCAGCTCGAGGAGGCGCAGTGGGTCGACGTCGTCCTGGGTACATCGAGGGTTGGGTTGCGGTCGAAGAATCCTGCAGGCTTGAGCTTGAACCCGGTGTAGTCCACCGGCATTATCGGCCAGTCCTCCGGTCGAGGGAAGTGGGTGAGCCCGAAAGTGTGCCAGAGCACGATGTCCTCGTCGACGAGGCTGCGGTCCGAGGCGACGAATGCCGGCAGCCCGGCTCCGCCATGATGCTGGTTCACGAAATCGCCTGCGGCATAGCGTTCGTTCCGGTCGAACTGCGTCACCCAGAGATGCTTGGTGGCGAACGTTGCTCGGCGGGCGATCGACGAGTTGTCGTCCGCCAACAGCAGCGGCTGACCTTCGGGGTGCAGCGTGTATCCGACGGGCTTTCCGAGCCGACTCATCGAGTTCGGGTTGGTGACGTGCCAGACGCGGCCGACCGTGCCGTCCGCGACACGCTGCGCCTCGGATTCGGTGGTGAGCGGGGTGTGTTGCAGCGCAAAGGCATTGCCGTGCAGATTGTCCGGCCCCATCGGCACTCGGCGGGTCTCGATCTCCTCGACCGAGTTGCCGCTGCCGTCGAGCATCATGTCCAGTCGTGCACTGAACAGATGTTGGTGGCACGGAGCCCCGAGGCCGGGCGCGATCTCCGTCGCGTAGGGGTAGTCGCCGCCGGGATGTCCCGAGGTGAAGACGATTCCTGTTGCCTTGACCTCGAATTCGATGGTGCCGTCGAGGTACAGGTACCAGAAGAAGCCGTAATCGTAGTTGCCGATGGTGGTGAAGAAGGAGATCACGAGTCGACGCTGGCGTCGGGTCTCGGACGAGCCCGACCACAGGTCCGTGTGCTTCCACAGCACTCCGAAGTCTTCTTCGTGCATGCACACGGCGTTGCGCAGAGTTTTCGGGTTGCCGAATTCGTCGGCGATCACGGCGTCGAAGTAGGTGATGTCTCCGACGCAGTCGCATCCGAGTTCGAGTGCATTGGCGTACCGTCCCACCAGATATTCGCCGGTGTCGAAGTAGTTCTGCCAGGACCGTACCGGTGACGGGTCTCCGTAGGGGACCACCATTTCGGCGATCGAGGCGCGGTGGATGATCGGCCGAGTCCTACCGTTGTCCTCGAACCCGATCTGGTGCAACACCAGGCCCTCACGCACATCGAAACCGACTCGGAACGACCATTTCTCCCAGTCGACGTGATTGCCTCGAACGGTGAAGCTCGGTCCGTCGGGTTGGGTGATCTCGATCGCCTTCTGTGTGGTGCGCAGCGGACCGGTGACGGACAGATCGTCGAAGTTGCCGGACTCCTCCGGGATGGGAACCACTCCCAGGTCCACCACCTTGTCCACCGTTCGGTTCATCACGTCCACGAAGGCGACCAGCCCGTCGATGGGATGGGCCCACGCGTGATCGGTCGGGTAGTCCTGCCGAAAGGCCAGGCCGCGCAGGATGCGTCGGCCGTGCTCACCCGGGTAGTCGAACACGCCTGCCGACAGGGGTGCCACGCGAACATCGGCCACGTCCAGTCCGCGGGCGGCCAAGGCGGCGAGCCAGTCCGGGTCGGTGGAGAGGACATTTTCGACGAGCTCGAATTCCTCGTCCAGCACCGGCATCTGGCCGTCACGGACCGCGTCGAGGCGGGTGGAGCCGATCACCTGACGGTCGTCGATGGACACTCGCAGGTCGACGGCATCGGGTGTCGAGATGTCGTGCAGCAGCACTCGGAACGTACGTCGGGTGGTCGGTTCGGCGACGTACAGCTCGGCCTTGTCCGGTTCTTCCAGTCCGACGTAGACGAATCTGGTTGTGGTGGTGACGAGTCCGGCGGCGTCGACGATCTCGCGAACCTGTGCGATCTCGTCTTCGGTGGGCAGCGACAAGGCGTGGTCGATTGCGTGGGGCGTGAGGGTTGGCATGGGCGTTCCTCGGATCGGGTGTTGGTTCTACGAATGTTGAATAACGAAGGCATGCGGGAGGCGGGCAACCCCCGGGCCTTCGGGTGGGCTACAGCTGAGCGATGAACCTGTCGAGCATCTCGAACTGCCGGTCGGCAGTGGTGTCGTCGGGGGTGAGCACGCCGAGAATCTGCATGCCCATCATCATGTTGAGCAACATTTCGACGGCAAGATCGACATCGAAATCGCCGGCATCGCCTTCCGCGCGAGCCTGCTCGAGAAACTCCGCCATCCTGGTGCGCCACGACACCAGGGATCGATGGTTGGTGTCGTCCATGTGCTGGTCGTACATCGCGCGCTGCCAGAGTGAGACTGCGATTCTCGCCTCGAGCAGAGTCTCCTCGGTCGTCGGCATCACTTCTCGGCAGAAGATCCGGAGAGCATCCAATCCCGTTGCCTCACCGAGCGCCTCCTCGATTCTTCGATTCGTTGCCTCGAAGACGTGCTCGAATGCCGTTCGGAGAATCTCGTCCTTGCCGGCGAAGTAGTGGCTCAGCGCGCCGTTGGTGTATCCCGCCTCGGTGGCGATGTCCCGCATGTTCGCGGCATCGATCCCCTTGGCGGCGATCAAGCGCCAGGTTGCCGCAGTGATTGCGCGGCGGCGTTCATCGTGATCCACGAGCTTCGGCACAGCCCTACGGTAGCGGCTGCTGCTCGGACCTAGGGTTCAGGCATCGTCATCATCGCCTTCCGATTCGTTCGGACGTTCTTCTACGTCCGTTGAACTAAATCTTGCGACCTTCTCGTTACCGATCGCGTGCCCGCCGGTAAACACCGTGTAACCCGGCGCTAGAGGACGACGGTGACGACCTTCTCCTCGGTGTTGGCCTCGATTCCGGCCCACCCGAGTTCGCGACCGGTGCCACTGGACTTCATCCCGCCCCACGGGAGTGCGGGATCGATTGCCGCCCACCCGTTCACCCATACGGCACCGGAGCGCACCCGAGCTGCGAGGGTATGCGCCCGCGAAACATCACGGGTCCAGATGCTCGCGGCCAACCCGTAGACGGTGTCGTTCGCGATGGCGATCGCTTCGTCTGCCGTATCGAAGGCAATGACGGTGCCGACAGGTCCGAATATCTCTTCCTGGGCGATCTTCATGCCGTTGTCGGCATCGGCGAAGATCGTCGGCTCGACGAAGTAGCCTGGCCCGTCCGGTCGGCCGCCCCCGGCTGCCACTCGCGCCCCGCCATCGCGTCCGGCCTGGATGTACCCCAGAACACTGTCTCGCTGCGTGGCATTGACCAGTGCGCCCATCGTCGTCGACGGATCGAACGGATCTCCCAGAACCTGCGCCGACGCCGCGGCGGCCAAACCGTCGACCACCTGCGAGTACAGCGAGCGGTGCACCAACACTCGGGTGCCTGCCGCACAGACCTGGCCCTGGTTGAAGAACAGGCCCATCGCGGTTCCGTTGATCGCCGCCTCGAGGTCCGCGTCCTCGAGAATGATCTGTGGAGACTTGCCGCCGAGCTCGAGCGTGGTTCGCTTGAACGTGTCGGCAGCCTTCTTGGCGATCATCCGGCCGACCCGGGGGCTGCCGGTGAAGCTGATCTTGTCGACGTCGGGATGGCCGACCAACGCATCACCGGTCACCTCACCCAGCCCAGGCAGGACGTTGACGACTCCGTCGGGCACACCTGCCTCGCCGATCAGTCGCGCGAGATGCAGGATGGACAGCGGCGCGTCCTCCGGCGGCTTGACGACCACGGTGTTGCCGGCGGCCAGCGCAGGCGCGAGCTTCCATGCCGCAATCATCAGCGGGGTGTTCCAGGGGACGATCATGCCGATCACGCCGACGGGTTCACGAACGGTGTAGGAATGCGTCGCCTGACCGAAGTATCCCGCGGTGGGGATGGAGCTTCCGGTGATCTTGTCGGCCCACCCTGCGAAGTGCCGGAAAGTGGCTGCAGCATTGGGGATATCGAGCATCGACGGCTGCCCCACCGGCTTGCCGATGTCGAGAGCCTCCAGCCGAGCGAGAAGGTCGCCGTCTCGCTCGATGAGATCGGCCACTCGGTTCAGTAGCTGTCCACGGACCGCTCCCGGCGTTGCACCCCACTGACCGCCGAGTTGCGCACGGGCTGCACGCACCGCCTCGTCCACGTCCGAAGCCGTCGCTGCAGCGATCTCCGCCAGGGGCTGTTCGGTGGTGGGGTTGATATCGGTGAAGGTGCCTCGGTCGGATGCGGCGCGCCAGTGTCCCGCGATGTAGAGCTCGGTGGCGGTGTCGGTCGGCAGCGATGCCGAAACGGATTCCTCGATTGCAGTCATATAACTCGTGCTCCTTCTCGGGTGCCGTGACCGGCACCTCTGGCATGTCTGCTCAAGACTGCGCTCTGCCGAACATGCCCGTCTTGTGTGATCGCGCACACATTCTGACGTAGATGCGCACTACCGCTGCACGCGTCACGCACAGGAGCCGAGGGGTTCCCGGCCGGTGCCGACAGGCGCAGAATGGAACGGTGAACATGACACCGCTGCAACTGCGCGCAGAGTTCGCCGTTCGGCTCTCCACCTTGTACGGGCAGGAAGTGCCCGCCTACACCACGCTGCTGGACGTCACGGCGTCGATCAATGCCGAGACGATGCGAGCGACCGGAGCCGATGCCGAACGCTTCGGTTCGATCGAACGCGTCACCGCTGAGCGCCACGGCGCGATTCGTGTCGGAAACGCGCGCGAGATGTCGCAGGTGGCAACGATTTTCGGTGCAATGGGTATGTACCCGGTGGGCTTCTACGATCTGCGCGATGCAGCGTCGAGTTCGATTCCGGTGGTGTCCACGGCGTTTCGTCCTCTCGACCAGGACGAGCTCGCGATCAATCCCTTTCGGGTCTTCACCTCGATGCTGGTGGCGTCCGACCGGCGCTTCTTCGACGAGGATCTCGGTGCCCGGCTCACCGAGTTCCTCGAACGCAGAACACTGTTCCCTCCCCTGCTACTGGACCTGGCCGCGCAGGCGGAGCGTGAGGGCGGACTCGCTGCGGAGGACGCCACGACTTTTCTCGACCTGGCCACCTCGTCGTTCGCACTGTCCGGCGACCCCATCGACAGGGCGTGGTACCGCGAACTCGAGTCGGTCTCTGCCGTCGCCGCCGATATCGGCGGTGTCGGCTCCACGCACATCAATCATTTGACACCACGGGTGCTCGACATCGACCTGCTGCATCGCCGGATGGAAGAGCGCGGGGTGGCGATGATCGACACCATTCAGGGCCCGCCGCGCACCTCGGGGGCGGGATTGCTTCTGCGCCAGACGTCGTTTCGAGCATTGAACGAACAGCGGATGTTCGTCGACGCGGACGGTCGCCTCGAATCGGGCCATCTGCGGGTCCGGTTCGGCGAGGTCGAAGCGCGAGGTGCGGCCGCTACCGTGCTCGGCCGCAGTCGCTACGACGCCTACCTGGAACGGGTGGGCGACCGGACACCGGATGGTCGGAGTCGGCTGTGGAGCTCACTGGTGCCCGAGAACGAGGCCGACTGGCTCACCGAAGACCTTGCCTACTTCAGCTTTCGTCCCACCGGACTCGCGCCGTCGTCCGCCGATCGCGCATTCGGACTGGTCGAGCTGGTCGAATCGGGAGTCGTCGCCGCCGATCCGATCGTGTACGAGGACTTCCTGCCCAAGTCTGCTGCCGGGATCTTTCGATCCAATCTCGAATCCGACGGCACCCGCAACTCCGAGAACGCAGCCACCTCGTTCGACGCCGACGCGATGGCTGGTGTGCTGGGCCGAACGCTGCACGATCCGTACACGATCTACGGGCGAATTCGACAGGACTCGGTGACGCAGCTGGAGAAGCAGCTCGGCCTCGCCGCACCGCTGGCCTGCCCGTGGAACGGCTGACCAGTCGCTCAGAGACCGAGCGATCCCGCCAGGGTCGGCCAACTCTTGGGCAGCTGCTCCACCCAGTACGGCCACGAATGGGTTCCGGTCCGGGTGAAGTCGAAGGTCGCCGGAATGTTCAGCTGGCCGAGCCGTTCGGCCAGGCGGTGGGTGCAGTAGTTCGCGCCGACCTCGATGAGACCTCCGACCACGACGATGTCCAGAGCCGCTGCGCTGTCGAAACTCTCGTGTGGACCCGGAGCACCCGTCCCCACCGACACGTACACCGCGGTGCCGCGGAGACGTTCGGCATTGACCACCGAATCGTGTGCGACCCAGTCCGGATCGAGCGGCCCGCCCCACATGTTGTCGGCGTTTCCGCCGAAGGCGGCGATGATCGATCGGATATTCGCCTGGCCCATCGGGTCCGAGGATGAGAAGCACCCGCTGTACGACGCCACGCCGGAGTACAGATCCGGGTGACGTACGGCCAACATCATGGCCGACTGCGCGCCCATCGACAGTCCGGCGATCGCGTTGCGTCCGTTGCCGTCGAACGTTGCGTCGATCAACGGTGGGAGTTCCTGGGTCAAGAACGTCTCCCACTTGTATCTGCCGAGCGTCGGATCGTCGCGCTGCCAATCGGTGTAGAAACTGCCGGGACCTGCCAGCGGCAGCACTACGTTGACGTTCTTATCGGCGAAGAACTCGGCCGCCCCGCCTTTACGCAGCCACATGCTGTTGTGCGGGTCCTCTTCGCCGATGCCGCTGAGCATGTACAACGTCGGACGCGACCCGGTGTCGACCGGCGGTGTCAGTACCTGCACCTCGACGATCCCGCCCATGGCAGGCGAGTCCACGCTCACGGTGCGCAGGGTGTCGGACGCGATCGCGGTATCGACGATGCGCGCGGCAGCCTCGACAGGATCGGCAGAGGCCACGCCGATCGATGTCGTGGACATCGACAGCACCGCGGCGACGACGAACGGAATGAAGATACGTCGACGACGCATGAGGATCCTCTCGGACTTTGTCATTGAAAACAGCCGATCGACACGGAGCATCGCACACCTTCGGACGGGATAGAACGTCAGAAGCGAAGTTCACCGAAGTAGACCGACCGGAACTCTGCGACATTGCCGGAATCGAGTATTTGCCTTGTTTTACAGCGCTTTTCGAGGCTCGGTGACGCATCCAGCTATTCTCTTAGCCCACTAACCATTCGTGCACTAACTGAATCTGATAGCCTGTTCGTCATGTCCGATATCGACGATCCACTCGCCCTCGATCGGCAGGTCTGCTTTGCACTCGCTGTCGCCAACCGCGCGGTCCTGGCGGTGTATCGCCCACTCCTCGAGCCGATGGGGCTCACGCATCCGCAATATCTGGTGATGCTGGCACTGTGGGGCGAGTCGCCGATGTCGGTCAAAGCCATCGGATCGACACTCCAACTCGACTCCCCCACTCTTTCCCCACTCCTCAAGCGACTGGAATCGATGGGTCTCCTGGCCCGCAAGCGCAGCGCCGAGGACGAGCGCGTCCTTCTCGTCTCGCTCACTCCTGCCGGAGCCGCGCTACGCACGAGGGCCGAGACGATTCCACCCGCCGTCGTCGAACGGCTCGGCACTTCGCTCACCGAACTCGAGGATCTTCGCCGGGTTCTCACCCGCGTCAACGACGCCGCCATCGCAGCAGGAGCCCTGTCATGAACGCACGCTCGCGGCCGTCCCTTCGACAGTGGCTGGGCTACGCGGTTCTCGGACGCGCACTGCCCGACTCGATGCGGGAGTGGGTCCGACGCGATCTCGTCGGGCCGGGAGCAACGCCGCGTCACATCCTGCGGTCGATGATTCCGTTCCTGCCGATCTTCATCGGATTCTTCGTTCTGTTTCCAGGGGCAATTTGGCTACGCGCCTCGATGGTGCTGCTCAGCGTGCTGCTCGCGCTGTTCTACACCGTCGCGTACATGGATCAGAACCGCGCCCGACGACTCGAGATCCACGGCCTTCCTGGTGATCTGAGAAGTGAGAAGAAGATGGCCGAAATGGAACGCGAGCGCGAGAACTATCGCCGCAATCACTGACTGTCTCGGTTGAGCCCCGCCACGAAGTCCTCGGCGATCATCGTCGCCAGATCACGGGTCTTGCGATTGGTGTTCTGCGACAATTCGGTCAGTTTGGCAAATGCGGCATCGGCATCGATGCGGTAGACCGACATCAGGATTCCGACTGCGCGGCCGATCGATCCGCGGGTGTCGAGCGCGGTGCGCAGTGTTGCGGCTTGGTTGCCGCTTTCCTCGATCAACTGCTCGCGCATCCGAGAAAGCTCGAGATGCACTCGTACACGAGCCACCAGCTCGCGGTCGTGAAATGGTTTGACGACGTAGTCGTCGGCACCGCGGCCCAGTCCTTCGAGCACGAAGTCCGTTCCCGCTCGGGCGGTCAGCAAGATCACCGGCACGCGTTGCACGTCGGCATCGCGGCGGATCTCGTGCACCAGTTCCAGGCCGCTACGACCGGGAAGCATCACATCGCTGAGCACGAGGCCCGGTGTCATCTCCCGGGCCCGATCGAGGGCAGTGTCCACATCACCCGCCGTGGTGACGGTCCAGCCTTCGTCGATCAGCAGCCGAACCAGGTAGTTGCGCATGTCGATGTTGTCCTCGACGAGCAGAATGTCCGCTCGGTCGGTGCTGACCTCGGCCGCTTCGATCGAGGAGAACATCGCCGACACCGAGTCCGCACCAACGACCGGTCGCGCGACGGGCACGCTCGCCTCGACGGGCCGACGCGGCACAACGACAGTGAAGGTACTGCCGAAACCTTCCTCACTGTCGACCTCGATGCGCCCGCTCAAGGCGGTGACCAGATTCGACACGAGTGCAAGTCCGATTCCCGAGCCCTCGATGCTGTGCGCACCGGAGCGTTCGACCCGGTGGAACCGATCGAAGATTCGGGGCAGGTCCTCGGCGGGGATGCCCAAGCCGGTATCGGTCACGACCAAGCGAATCGTCTGCTCTTCGGCGGCGAGGCGAACGCAGATGCGCCCGGCCGGGGTGTATTTGACGGCGTTCGCGAGCAGGTTGAACACGACCTTCGACCACATCTCACCATCGGTGAGAACGACGACGTCCTCTGCTGCGTCGATGTCCAGTTCGAGACCCTGCACCGAGGCGACGGCAGAGAACATCGAAGCGCAGTCTCGCGTGACTGCGCTCAGGTCGGTGGGTTCGAGGCGCGCGCGCAGTTGGCCGGCGTCTGCGCTGACGACGTCGAGCAGATCGTCGACCAGGCGCCGGAGCCGGGTCGCCGCACGATGGACGACATCGAGGGAGTCCTTGTCGGAATCGGACAGGGACGAGGTGGTACTTGCGCGCAGCGTTTCCAGCGGGCCGGCCAGCAGGGTGAGCGGGGTCCGGAACTCGTGTCCGACGTTCTCGAGCAACCGTGTCTTGGCCTCGTCGGCCTCGGCCAGCGCCGCGACGCGTCGCCGTTCCATCTCGAAGGCATACGACGCGGTCAGTGCCGTCGATACCCGCTCGGCCACGGCGACGAAGAACGGGGTGGCCGAGTCGTCTCGAGCCCTCAGTGCGTCGAGTCCGATCAGCAGGGCCCCGATGGGTCGAGTGCGCCCTGCCAGCGTCAGCGGCACGATCACCGCCTTCGCGACCGTTCCGTCGACGTCGACGGTGGTACGGATGGCCCGCCCGTCCGAGACCTCGGCGACGGCGTCGAGGTCCCAGATCGCTCCCTCGCAGCCGCGCGCACCAGCGGTAGCTATGTGGTCGAGTTCTCCGTCATCGGCGAGATCACGTCGAAGATAGGCGGCCACGAGTGGGAACTCGCGAGCTTCCTCACCCAATGCCTCGACCGCAGCGCGACAGATGCCGACAGGGCCATCGGTGTCGTCGCCGGTCAACGATCCGAGGGCGAGCAGAGCCTGCATGCGGCGCTCACCGATGACCTGCATCGTGACCTCGGTGGTGGCGACGAAGACTCCGAGTACGGTGCGGCCCGATCCGAAGATCGGGCTGTACGAAAAGGTCCAGTACGTCTCCTCGGGGTAACCGAATCGGTCCAGGACGAACATCTGCCGAACGCCGTGCACGGGCTCGCGACCCTTCACCACCTGCGCACACAGACCACCGACGTAGTCCCACACCGCGGACCAGCACTCACTGGCCCGCTGTCCGGCGGCCTCCGGGAACTTGTCGCCGAGAAAGTCGGTGTACGAGTGATTGAAGATCTGAATCAGGCTCGGGCCCCACCAGAGCAGCATCGGGATCGTGGAGGGCATCACGGTACGTACCGCCGTCACCAACTCCTGCGGCCATACCTCCACCGGTCCAAGATCGTTCGCCGTCCAGTCCAGTTCACGAAACCGAGCATCGGTGGCATTGTCACCCCGAAACAGCTCGTCCAGTCGGACCGAGCTGTCGCCAGGTCGTTCGAAACCCATCGCCTCACCCTTCGTAGCGTGCGGCCGCACGTTTCTCGACGGGCGCGATATCGCCGTCGATCTTAGCCGAATGCCCGGTACGCAGGCGTTTCGCTCGACCCTCCCGGGGGTAATGGGGCGTGCATGCCCTCATCATCAAGTCTCCCCTACCCCCTGGGCGTCTCGCGTCTGTCGGACGACGGTGCCAACGTCGCCGTCTACTCCGAAACTGCAGATGCGGTATCCGTCGTCGTGCTCGACGATGACGGAACAGAGCGCAGTACAACACCATTGACGCTGCGCACCGGTCATGTCTTCCACGATCTGGTTCCGGACCTGACGCCCGGAGTCCGGTACGGTCTTCGCGTCGACGGCCCGTGGGACCCCGCGTCGGGGCTACGGCACAACTCGGCCAAACTGCTGCTCGACCCGTACGCCACCGCCATCACCGGTCAGGTCGAGTGGAACGAGGCGGTCTTCTCGCATCTGCACGAGGAGCCGGAGACCCGCAACGACGAGGACTCGGCACCGTACATGCCGTACTCCGTTGCGGTGCAATCGAACTTCGATTGGTCCGGTGACGAGTCACCGCGCACGCCGTTGGACAAGACGGTCGTCTACGAGGTGCACGTCAAGGGATTCACCGCCACCAATCCCGAGGTACCCGAGGATATTCGCGGCACCTACGCCGGGCTGGCACACCCCGCCTCGATTGCGCACCTGAAGCGAATCGGCGTCACGGCAGTGGAACTACTGCCGATCCACCAGTTCGTTCAGGATTCGCATCTGCTCGAAGAGGGCCGCCGGAACTACTGGGGCTACAACTCCATCGGCTTCTTCGCCCCGCACAACGAGTACAGCAGCAGCGGCGACACCGGTGGCCAGGTGGACGAGTTCAAGGCACTGGTCAAAGCCATGCACGACAACGGCATCGAGGTCATCCTCGACGTGGTCTACAACCACACCGCCGAGGGCAATCACCTCGGACCGACGCTCTCGCTCAAGGGAATCGACAACGGATCGCACTACCGTCTGGTCGACGAGGACCGGAGTGCGTACTACGACACCACCGGCACCGGCAACAGTCTCAATGTCGGACACCCCGCAGCCCTGGCACTCGTGCTGGATTCACTGCGGTACTGGGTGACCGAGATGCACGTGGACGGCTTCCGCTTCGACCTCGCCAGCACGTTGACTCGGCAGGACTCGGATCTGGACGTGCACAGCGCTTTTCTGTCCTTGGTGCACCAGGATCCGACGCTCGCCCCGGTCAAGCTCATCGCCGAGCCGTGGGACACCCAGGGTTACCAGGTCGGCGGATTCCCGGCCCGTTGGTCGGAATGGAACGGCAAATTCCGCGACGACGTCCGTGACTTCTGGCGTGGGGAAAGCGGGGCGTTGTCCGCCCTGGCTCAGCGCGTCACCGGTAGCCCCGACGTCTACGAGAGCACTCGCCGACCCACCTTGGCCAGCGTCAACTTCATCACTACCCACGACGGTTTCACGTTGGCGGACTTGAACTCCTACGACGACAAGCACAACGAGCCAAACGGCGAGGACAGTCAGGACGGCGAATCCGACAATCGCTCGTGGGGATGCGGAGCGGAAGGGCCGACCGACGACAAGGACATCAACGCACTGCGGGCACGCCAGCAACGCAATCACCTTGCGACGCTGCTGCTCTCGGCCGGAGTGCCGATGATCCTCGGCGGCGACGAGCTCGGCCGAACGCAGAACGGCAACAACAACGCCTATTGCCAGGACAACGAGGTCTCCTGGTTCGACTGGGCCTCGGCAGATCAGGACCTCATCGACTTCACCGCCCATCTCACCGCGCTGCGCACCGAGCACCCGGCCCTGCGTCCAACCTGGTTTCGGCACGACAGCGATTCCCAGGAGGAGGGTGCCCGCCCCGACACCGTCGACTTCTACCGCGCCGACGGCGCGAAGCTCTCCGACGAGGATTGGTCCGACGGTAACGCGCAGAGCATTCTGGTCCTGATGCGCGCCGGTGACGAGGATGCGTCGTTCGCCTGGATGGTCAATGCTTCACCCGCGACTGTGGACTTCACTCTGCCCGAAGGAACGTGGACCCTGGCTACATCGAGCGACCCGGATCAGGCGTACGAGGCCGGTGGCCCGTCCATCCTGATTCGAGAGCATTCGTTCACGTTGTTGCAGGGCTGACCGGTCCACCGTTCGAGTACCTGCTGCCACTGACCGGACTCGGAGCGTCCGGCCCACGCGATGTAGCCGTCGGGCCGGACGAGAACGGCTGGGCCGTTGTCGGTTCGGTGCGCGATATCTTCTCGTGCGCAGTCCTTTTCGCCGATCAGCACAAACCCGTGCTCCCTCAGCTGCTCGGTGACCGTGCTCCGGTCCAATGGGATTCCCACCGCACGGGTCCCCACCAGTGCGTGCTCACCGAGTGCGTGCGGGTACGAGATCCCCACCCCTGAGAACATGCCCGCGATCGCACGGACCGCATGCTTGCTGCGGAGCACCCGAGCGGACACCAGGTTGCGCACGGTCTGTGCGATCACCGAACGCAACAGCAACATTCGGATCGTTGCCCCGCTGCTGCGCAGCACCTTCTCGCCCACCGGATGCCGCTCGTCGTGATAGGTGTCGAGGATCTGTTCGTCGGCACCACCGAGAACGGCGGCCAGTTTCCAACCGAGATTCATCGCGTCCTGGATTCCGGTGTTCATGCCTTGCCCGCCGGCAGGCGAATGCACGTGCGCCGCATCGCCTGCAAGGAAGACCCGACCCACGCGATAGCGTCGAACCTGCCGCTCGTCGCAGGAGAAGCGCGAACTCCACCGCACGTCGGTCCAGCCGTAATCGGTTCCGACCGCGCGCCGCAAGACCTCCCGAAGCCGCGATCGATCGACGGGAGCATGCTCGTCCGCATCCTCGCTTCGGTCCCACGCGATCACGCGGAACCACCCGTCGCCGAAGGGTGCGACAAAAGCGAAGCAGTCCTTGCCCGCACCGATGTTGATCAGACCATTGGGTGGATCGGTCAACCGGACGTCCGCGAGCATGATCGACCGCAGCAATTCCTTACCGGGAAAATCGAGGCCTATCGCCTCGCGGACCAGACTGTGCACCCCGTCGGCTCCGGCCGCGTACGACGCCGTCCATTGCTGCTCGACGCCGTCCGCTGCGTGCCCACGCACCACGACTGCGTCGGCGTTCTGGCTCAGACCGGTGACCGTTACCCCGCGTCGGATGTCGGCACCTGATTCTCGGGCGTACTGCTCGAGTCGCGCGTCCACATTGCTCTGCGGCGTGACCAGCAGAAACGGGAACTCGGATGGCAGTACCCCGAGATCGAGGCCGAGCCCGTTCCACAATGTCAATCCCGGGGCGTGCGCCCCGGTCGACAGCAGATCCTCGGCCAGACCGCGGCTGTCGAGGACCTCGAGCGTGCGGGCGTGCACTCCGAAGGCCCGCGACAACGGCGACGGCGCAGCGTGTTTGTCGAGCACGATCACCGAGCGGCCGGCGCGTGCGAGTTCGCCCGCCAGCATGCAGCCCGCAGGCCCTGCACCGACGACGATCACGTCCGAATGATTCATGACGACCTCCTGCTGCGGTCCGAGCGTTCCAAGTCAACGGCTGTTGACTTCCGACGATAGACCCACCGCGCTCGGTGGTCAACAGGCGTTGACTTAGGCTACGGGGATGAGCGAACGCCAACCTCGATCCGCAGCCGCCACCCGGGCGCGCATTCTCGACGCCGCTCGGGCTCAATTCGCTGTCGACGGCTACGACCGAACCACCATGCGCTCGGTCGCGGGAACAGCAGGCGTGGACGCCGCAATGGTCGTTCGCTACTTCGGCACCAAGGAATCACTGTTCGCCGAAGCAGCCACCTTCGTCCTCGATATTCCCGACCTGTCGGGCATCGCGCCCGAGGATCTCGCACATACGTTGATGCCCACGTTCTTCCAGACGTGGGAGCAGGACGGGACATTCCTCGCTCTGCTCCGTGCCGCAGCCACCAACGCCGCGGCGGCAGCGGCGATGCAGCAGGTGTTCCACACACAGGTCGCCCCTGCACTGTCCGCGGTGGCAGTGGACCGACATGACGAGCGCGCCGCGCTCGTCGGATCCCAGGTACTCGGTCTGGCCTTCGCCCGCTACGTGCTCGAAGTGCCTCCCCTGGTCGGCATGAGCCACGAGCAACTGGTCCGGTGGGTAGGGCCGACCCTGATCCGCTACCTCACCGAACCACTCGACTGAGAAGTCAGCTCACTCCGGCTCGTACGTCCGGTGCCCCGAGCCGTGCCGCATCGGCAGTATCGTCATCGGGCTGCTGCTGCGAATCCCGTTCTGCCAGAACGCGAAGGCGATAGTGTTCGATCTCCTCGGCGACATGCTGGCCGTCCCAGCCGAGGATCGGTGCGACGAGATGCGCCACTTCCTCGGCCGCTGCCTCACCGCGGTCCGGGACCTCGATGGAGATGCGGGTACGACGGGTCAGGATGTCTTCGAGATGCTGCGCGCCCTCGTGACTTGCGGCGTAGACCGCCTCGACGCGCAGGTACTCCGGTGCGCTCTCGAGCGGCTTGCCGAGCTCCGGATCGGCCTCGATCAAGTCCAGCAGTTCACCCATCAGAGTGCCGTACCGACCGAGCAGATGCTCGACGCGGGAGACGCGCATGCCGGTGCGTTCGGCCGTCAGCGCGCGGGAGTTGAACGCGCCGAGGTAGCCGTCTGCTCCGACGAGGGGGATTTCCTCGGTGACACACTTCGGTACCGTGCGTTCGAGGCCGTGTACCGCGGAATCGACTGCGTCCTTGGCCATCACGCGGTAGGTGGTGTACTTGCCACCGGCGATGACCGTCAGTCCTCGCACCGGGCTGGACACCGCGTGTTCACGGGAGAGCGTGCTGGTGGAATCGGATTCGCCGAACAGCAGCGGACGCAGCCCGGCGTACACACCGACGACGTCGGTCCGGTCCAACGGATCGGCCAGCAGCTTGTTCACATGCCCCAGGATGTAGTCGATATCGCTCTGGCTCGCCGCCGGGTGGGCCAGATCGAGCTTCCAGTCGGTATCGGTGGTGCCGATGATCCAGTGGCTGCCCCACGGGATGACGAACAGCAGACTCTTCTCGGTACGGGTGATGATGCCGGTGGCACTGTTGATGCGATTGCGTGGCACCACCAGGTGCACGCCCTTGGATGCGCGAACCTGGAATTGTCCACGGCCACCGACCATCTGCTGCACCTCGTCGGTCCACACACCTGCGGCGTTGATGACCTGCTTGGCGCGCACCTCGAAGGACCGACCGGTTTCGAGATCGCTCGCCACGACGCCGACCACCTTGTCGTCCTCCCGGAGGAAGCCCGTGACACGAGTGCTGTTGGCACACGAGGCACCGTAGGCCGCCGCGGTACGAGCGAGCATCATGGTGTGCCGAGCGTCGTCGACCTGCCCCTCGTAGAACTTCACCGCACCGCGGATCGCCGAGCGCTTTCCGGAGGGAAAGGACTCGAGGGTCTTCTTCTTACCGAGGTGCTTGTGGTGACTCGGAACGCCGCGTCCGGCACCCATGACGTCGTAGACGCCGATGCCGAGCCCCACGTACGGGCGGTCGATCGCCTTCTCGAGCGGATAGATGAACGGAACCGGCCGAGCGAGGTGCGGACACAACGTGTTCAACACCAATGATCGCTCCTTGAGCGCCTCGAACACCAGCGCGAAGTTGAACTGTTCGAGGTAGCGCAATCCGCCGTGGAAGAGCTTGCTCGAGCGACTCGATGTGCCGGCCGCGTAGTCCCTCGCTTCGAGCAAGCCCACTTTCAACCCACGTGTCACCGCGTCCAAGGCAGTTCCTGCACCGACGACGCCGCCGCCGATCACCAAGATATCCAGCTCTTCCGACTCCATCCGCGCCAGCGCGTCCGCACGCGCTGTCGGACTCAAAGCCGTTGTGCTGTAAGTCATTCCTCATCAACCCAATCGAGAGTACGTGTTACTGCCTTCTTCCAACCGGCGTAGAGCTTGGCCCGCTGGTCTTCGTCCATCGACGGCGTCCAGGTCTTGTCCTCGGCCCAGTTCTGCCGGATGTCGTCCTCGCTCGCCCAGAAGCCGACGGCAAGGCCGGCTGCGTACGCCGCACCGAGTGCGGTGGTCTCGGCCACCACGGGACGCACCACGTCGACGTTCAAGATGTCGGACTGGAACTGCATCAGCAGCTCGTTGACCACCATGCCGCCGTCGACCTTGAGTACCTCGAGATCGACACCGGAATCGGCGTTCATCGCCTCGATCACCTCACGCGTCTGGTACGCGGTGGCTTCGAGAACCGCGCGGGCGAGGTGGCCCTTGTTGACGAAACGCGTCAACCCGACGATGGCACCGCGAGCATCGGCGCGCCAGTGCGGGGCGAACAGACCGGAGAATGCCGGCACGAAGTAGGCACCGCCGTTGTCGTCCACCGATCGCGCGTCGGTTTCGATATCGGCCGCCGAGGAGATCATGCCGAGGTTGTCACGCAGCCACTGCACCAGCGAGCCCGTCACGGCGATGGAACCTTCCAGTGCGTACACCGTCGGCTGGTCGCCGATCTTGTAGCAGACTGTGGTCAACAGGCCGTTCTTGCTCATGACCTTCTCGGTACCGGTGTTGAGCAGCACGAAATTGCCGGTGCCGTAGGTATTCTTGGCTTCACCGGGAGACAGACAAGCCTGACCGAAGGTGGCTGCCTGCTGATCGCCGAGGATGCCGGCGATCGGCACTCCACGGAACGGCCCCCGCTCGCGGCCGTTGCCGTACACCTCGGAGCTGGAACGGATCTCGGGCATCATCGACATCGGAATGTCCATGTCGGCGCAGATGCCCTCGTCCCACTGCAGGGTGTCCAGATCCATCAGCAATGTTCGCGAGGCATTGGTCGGATCGGTGTAGTGCAGTCCACCGTCGGTGCCGCCGGTCATGTTCCACAGCACCCAGGTGTCCATGTTGCCGAAGCACAGTTCTCCCGCTTCGGCTTTGGCGCGGGCTCCATCGACGTTGTCGAGGATCCACTTGATCTTGGGGCCGGAGAAGTAGGTGGCCAGCGGCAGACCGGTCTTGGCGGTGTACTTGTTGGCGTCGCCGCCGCCGAGGGCGGTGGCGATGCGGTCGGTACGGGTGTCCTGCCAGACGATGGCGTTGTAGATCGGCTTGCCGGTCGCCCTGTCCCACACCAGCGTGGTCTCGCGCTGATTGGTGATGCCGACTGCAGCGATGTCCTCGCGCGTCAGATCCGCTGCCGCCATCGCGCCTGCGGCGACTGCGCGCACGTTGTCCCAAATCTCCGACGCGTCGTGCTCGACCCATCCGGCCTGGGGAAATATCTGCTTGTGTTCCTTCTGATCGACCGCGACGACGGTCCCCGCGTGATCGAAGATCATGCAGCGCGAGGACGTCGTTCCCTGATCGATCGCGGCGATGTACTTCCCTGCGGTCTCGGTCATGACTTGTCTCCTGTGGTCTGAGTGTCGGCTGGGAGTCGAGAGGGCGGCTCTGGCGTCGCACCTTCTTGTTTACGAAGGTTCTTTCCGATGAGCAGGTCGTACAAGAGCACTCCTATCGGTCCGCCTACGAGAGGTCCGACGATCGGGACCCAGAAGTACAGGCCGCCGTATTGATCTCGCCACGCTCCACCGTATCCGGTGATGTACGACGCCAGGCGAGGTCCGAAATCTCGGGCCGGATTGATGGCATATCCGGCATTGGTCGCCCACGCGAAGCCGATGGCCACCACGATGAGTCCGACGATGAGCGGAGCCATGTTGGCCATCGGTGCGGTGCCGAGCGAATCGGTCACTGCCACAATGAGGAACAGCAGGATCGCGGTGCCGATGATCTGATCGAGCAGGGCGGAGGACACGCTCACCGGCAGAGTTCCGTTACCAGGAAGCGTCGAGAAGATCGTCTGGGTGGCGGTGGTGTGCCCGGGATCGATGGCGTTGATCATGTCGTTGTAGTTCCAGCGCACCAGCAGCGCAGCCACGAACGCGCCTGCGGTCTGCGCCAGAACGTACGGAGCAACCATCTTCCAGCTGAACCCACGGAAGAGCGCGAACGCGATCGTCACTGCGGGATTGAGATGGGCACCGGTGATTCGACCGGCAACGTAGATGCCGAACATCACGCCCAGTCCCCACGCCCACGCGATCGAGTCGTGGCCGCCGAGACTGCCGGCTTCACCACCCGAGACGACCTGAGCGACGACGCCGACGCCGAACAGAATGAGAATCATGGTTCCGGCGAACTCGGCGGCCATGTGCGCCGGCAATCCCCATTCCGGTTCCTTATGTGCCATTTCCAGCCTCCACACAATTGGTGATGCACGCCACATTGCGTGCAGTTTCCCACGGTAGACGTCCTGCACTGTGTTGCACAGCTGATGCACATATGTGCAAATCGGTCGTACACTGATCCCGGTGACAGACCCCCAGCTCGCTCCCGAATCCGATCTACGGACCGGCCACGCCACCCAAGCTGCCCGCCTGTACTACTTCCAGGACATGACGATGGCGGCGATCGGTCGTGAGCTGGGAGTATCTCGTTCGACAGTCTCACGATTGATCACCTTCGCCCGGGCCTCGGGACTGGTCGAAATCAAGATCTCGACACCGCTCGGTCAGGCACCACGAATCGAGCGCGCGTTCGCCGATCTGTACGACATTCGTGCACACGTGGTCCCCGTCTCGGAAACCGTCGACGAGTTGGGGCGCCTCGATCGCGTCGCCACGTTCGCCGGGCGATTGCTGACGGGGTTCTTCGACTCGGACATGGTGATGGGCGTGGCATGGGGAACCACGGTCAGCGCGGTCAGCCGCAAGCTCGCGCCCAAGCGCACCCACAACTCGACCGTGGTCCAGCTCAACGGTGCGGCCAACACCCGCACCACCGGAGTATCCTATGCAACCGACATCATCAGAACATTCGCCGACGCCTACGGGGCTGCGGCACAGGGCTTTCCGGTGCCTGCATTCTTCGACTACCCGGAAACCCGTCGACACCTCTGGCGCGAGCGCAGCATCAAACGAGTCCTCGAACTGCAGAATCGCATGAACCTGGCGGTGTTCAGCATCGGCGTCATGAGCAGTGCGGTCCCGAGCCACGTCTACAGCGCGGGCTATCTCGAGCGCGAGGATCAGGCCGAGCTCCAACGCGACGGCGTCGTCGGGGACATCGCCACCGTATTCCTACGCTCGGACGGCAGCCACGACCGAATTGCGTTGAACGACAGATCGAGTGGGCCCAGCCTGGACCGACTCAAGGCGGTACCGCGCCGAGTGTGCATCGTCGCCGGAGCATCCAAACTCGATGCCCTCACCGCCGCGCTGCGCGGCGGATTGATCACCGACCTCGTCATCGACGACATCAGCGCAGCCCAGTTGATCCTTCGCTCGCGCGGCTGACCGATGTGAGCGGAACTTCGTAGCCCACTACGAAGTTTCGTGCACATGGGACCCCCCTCTGCGCTCGCCCGATTCTCGTGTCACTCTTTTCTTCATGAGGCGGAAGACGACGAGCCGACCAGTTTCTGGGTGATCCCCGAACAGCTCGCCTCCGTCGAGAACAATCTGTCGATCGCCAATTTGGGCTTCATCGACTACGTCGAAAATGCTGATGCGGACGGAGTGTTCCGTGGGCTGCCATCGCAACCGAGTGAGCGGACGTTGACGATCGAGGAACTTTTGGCTGCCGCGCCGGCTTCCCAACTGCCAGAACCGATTCTGACATCATTCATCGGCGACCTCGAAGGAGCGCGCGGGCAGGAGACAACTACTGCGACCTATGTCGTCGATCTGCGGACTTCTGCCGACTATCTCGAAGCGAACAGTGAGGGCTACGGACTGTCGAACGTCGTAGGTCTCGAAGAGACCATAGCGCGCACCCGTCAGGGCGGCTCCGCGCTGCTGTTCAGCTTCCCTGTCCGTGGCGACTACTGGTCTGCTTGGATCGACCCGGACTCCCTTGTTCCGTTTGCATTGCTAGGAGTCAGCAGACGGGCTACCGATCGGTAGCCCGTCTGGTCGTATCACGAGATGGTGAACGTGCCCAGCTGAGTCGATCCGTGTTTGCTGTAGACCGGTACCGCTCGTTCTCCGGAGCTGAATACCTCTGCGCCGTCGACTGCTTGCTTTTCGAGTGCGCCTGCACGTACCCAACGTTACCCCCCGGGGTACAGTGAAGTGAGTCGCAGTTTCGTCGACGCGTCGGGTCTTACAAACCCTGCGGTGGTCACCAGTGGAAAGGCGTGAATCAGTGAACTCGTCGGACTGGGATGCGCGCTACAGCAGCGTCGAACATCCGTGGGGGTCGGCCCCGGCGGCTGCCCTGTCTGCGCGGTTTGCGGACCTGCCCCCTGGCCGGGCGGTCGATCTGGGGTGCGGGGACGGGCGCCACGCTCGATGGTTGGCCGACGCGGGCTGGACAGTGAATGCTGTCGATTTTTCTTCTGTGGCAATCGAACTCGCACGCAGCGGCGGGGAGGACCGGTCGATCGACTATACCGTTGCCGACGTGCGGGCCTGGGAGCCGCCCGGCACGGTGGATCTGGTGGCCATCGGCTTCTTGCATCTACCGGTCGACGAGTTGGTTGCCGTCATTGCCGGTGCAGGAAGTTGGCTCGCGCCGGGTGGGCGGCTATTGTATCTCGGTCATGCGCTCGAGAACTTCACTCACGGAGTCGGGGGCCCGCCGGATCCGACGATCCTGCCCGCCATCGACGACCTGGCCCGCGCCGCGAGCGGACTGCAGGTCCACGAGTTGGAACATCTGGTCCGCCCTTTCGGCGAGGGTCGGGCCATCGATGTTCTTCTCCATGCACAGCCGTGGGGCACCGCAGCTCACCGTGATCTGAAGAACGGAACTCTTACGTGACCGATCATCCGACTCCCTTGCGTGTGATGTTCGCCGTCAACACCACACCCACCGCCGTGGTGCGGGCGATCCACAACCTTCTCGATGCTGCGACCGAGCCGGTGATGCTCGAGGTCGTGTGTTCCGGACCGGGTCTCGATGCGGCCCTGCGTTGTTCGGATATTTCCCTGGAGATGCGGGCGTTGATCGATTCGGCCTCCATCTCGGTGAAAGCATGCCGAAACAGTCTGGAGGGCAGAGGGCTCGGTGACGACGATCTTCTGATGGGTGTCGAAGTGGTTCCCGCTGCAGTACTCCATCTCGCTCGACGTCAGCGAGATGGGTGGTCACAGCTCTACGCCTGACATCACATCCCTACTCCAGTGTCGCGTGCACACCGTCTCAGAGCGTTCGGTTCTCGCGTTCATCGAGCTCGGAGGACTCGGCTCCGGTATCGCGGCCTCGACCACGGACGATGCGCACCGTCAGGACTGCGATGATCAGCAGCACTGCGATCAGAAGCACTGCGGTGTTCGGCACCGCGTCGGCCACATCGCTGATCCAGACCTGCAGCGAGTACTGACTGTCGACCCCCATGACCCCGCCGAGGTTCGCTGTGCCCTCTGTGAGCAGGAATAGCGCTCCGATACCGATGAAAAGTACCCCCGATATCAGGGAAGTCGTATGCGTCTTCAGTGGTCCTATGCTGATTTCCTTGCCGCGCAGCCACGTTCGTGATCCGAGCGAGAATCGGTCCCAGACCAGCGCCAGCACGAACAGGGGGATCACCATCCCCGCTGCGTAGAGTGCCATGAGAACTCCGCCGTATGCGGCCTGACCGCCAGCGACGGCAACGGTCAGGACCGCGCCGAGCAGGGGTCCCGAGCAGAACCCTGCGAGTCCGTAGACCGCGCCGAGGGCGAACACCGATCCGGTGGAGGAGACGTCGATGCGCGCGGCTGCTCTCTGAGCGGACCCCAGCGCGAAGCCGCGACCGACGATGATCATCACCCCGAGGGCGATGATGACCAGGCCGCCGATCATGGTGGTGACCTCGCGATACCGGGTGATCGCCGAGCCGATGGCACCGACCCCGGCGCCGAGGGGCACCAGGACCGCTGCCAGCCCGAGGTAGAAGATCCCGGTGCGGCCGGCGAGCTTGCCGGCCCCGTCGAAGGCGTATGCGAAGAAGGAAGGGAGCAGCAGGGCCGAGCATGGACTGAGAAGTGCCAGGAGCCCGCCGAGAAATGCTCCGAGAAGTCCTATCTGCGACATCGCGGGCCGCCCTACGCGCCGGCCGCGGTGTCGATCAGATCGACGAATTCCGAGAACGGTTGCGCGCCCAGAACCGGATCACCGTTGACCGAGAACGCCGGAGTGGCCGGGATACCCAGCGACTGCGCTTCGGTGGAGTCGGCGGTGATCGCGGCATCGAATGCGGTGCCGGTGGCGTCGGCGGTGAACCGAGCCAGATCCGGTACCCCGGCCTGTTGCGCGTAGCTCTGCAGTGCCTCCAGTGTCAGGTCCGCGTGACCGGTCTCGGGGGCATCGGCGTAGACGGCGCGGGTGAACTCCCAGAACTTGCCCTGGGCGGCGGCGGCGCGTCCGGCCCGGGCAGCATCGAATGATTGTTGCCCGAAGATGGGTAGATCTCGCCATTCGATGCGCAGGGTGCCGGTATCGACGTATCGGTCGATCAGCTGCGGCTCGGTTTCCCGGCTGAACTGGGCGCAGAACGGACACCGGAAATCCGAGAAGGCGATCATCACCACCGGGGCGTCGACGTCGCCGAGGGCCATCGGATCATCGGTCACACGATGCGCCAGATCGCCGAGCGGTCCCATCACCGGCGGGCCGCTCGCGCTGCTCGACCCGGCGTCCGGTGCCGCCTCCGATTGCTCGCCGTCACCTGTCGTTCCGAGCACGAGAGCTCCCACGAGCACGGCCGCCACCACCACGGCGATGGCCAGGAGCACGATGTCTCGTCGGCGAGTGGAGCGAGATGTCGAAGTCATGCAATACCTTTCGGCAGTCTGCGATACTGGCAGCGATACCCATATGGGTATAACCTCACGGTGTCACCCTACTCACTCAACTACAACTCGTAGGAGATCCCCGCCGATGACAGAGCCCGCAACCTCCGACCGTCTCGACGTCGATGCTGCCGACCGTTCCGATGACGGCATGATCGCAGAGTCCGATCGATTCCGGGGTTGGGGTACGCGGGTGCTGCGCGGCACCGTCGCCGGTGCGGTCACGGTGTTGGTGGTGGGTATTCCCACCGACATCATCGACACGCCGGTCTTCGGCCGTGAGGTGCCAGTGCGGGCGTGGGAGCTTCCGGTTCTGCTGGCCACTGCCCTGTTGACCGCACTGTGGTTCGGGATCGACAAACCCGCGCGGGTCGAGCGGACCGGCACACCCGCCGCTCTCGGTGTCGTACTGACCTTCTTCGCCGTCGGGTGTCCGGTGTGCAACAAGCTGGTACTACTTGCACTCGGCACCTCGGGTGCACTGGGGTTGTGGGCACCGATACAACCCATCCTCGCCGGGGTGTCCCTGGCGATGCTGACAGCAGCGGTGATCGTCCGATGGCGCAAACGCGACTGCACCTCCGCATCCTGCGCAGTATGACTGAGCACTTGCCCACCCGCGCACCGACCATCGAGTGACCGACACCCGAACCGATCGAAAGGAACCGAACGAACCATGACCGAATTGGCCATCGGTACCCGAGTGGACATGCCGTTCGAGGAAACCGTGGACGCAACCCGTGAGGCACTCGCCGAACAGGGGTTCGGAGTGCTCACCGAAATCGACATGCAGTCGACGTTGAAGAGCAAGATCGACGCCGACATCGAACGCTACGTCATTCTCGGAGCGTGCAATCCGCAGTTAGCGAAGGCTGCGATCGACACCGATCGGCAGGTGGGGTTGATGCTGCCGTGCAACGTGGTGGTGCGAGCCGACGGCAGCAGCACCATCGTCGAAGCGATGAACCCCCAGGTGATGGTGGGGCTGTCGGATGGAGCGGGCCTAGCCGAGGTCGCCGATCGGGCCACTGCACTGCTGCAGAGCGCGGTCATGGCACTCGGTGGAGACAGCACCACCGCATAGAGTGGGTGCGCACCGTATGGGCAGAGCGGGGGCGGTGATCGGGACCGTTGCACTGTGCGCCGTCGCGCTGGTGTCGGGGTGCAGTTCCTCGCCTGCTCGAGACGCCACGGGCACCGATCCGGCGGCGCACGCGTCGTCGCCGTCCGCGCCGCCGCCGGGCTTCGGAGAAACGGCCCTGTGGTCGATCCCGTTCCTGTCGCAACCTCACATCGTCGAGGACGGGTTCGTCGGAGTCGTCGATTCCTCGGACGCATCCGGTTCGCACCGGGTGCAGGTACTCGATGACACCGGCACACCACGGTTCGGCGTGGACGTACCCGCCGATCGCGACGAGTTCATGGTGACCGGCACGGACAATCGTGAGCTGTTGATCACCGAGGACATCGATGATTCCGGTTCGGGGTCACCGGCCACGATGACCGCCCGCGATACCCGCACCGGCGACCTCGTGTGGGGTCCGGTCTCCGCTGCGGGCTGCCTGACCGGGTCCGGACTGCTGATCGACGCCGACTGCTCGCAGACAGCAATGCCCTCGGCCGTAGCCGCCATCTCGGCAACCGACGGACACCGGACCGACCTGTCGGGTGCGGTGTCCGAATCCGGTGGATATGCGGTCACGGTCTACGACGACACAGCGCGTGTCGTGACCGTCGATACCGGCAACACCGCCTGGTCCACCGACACTCTCACCCCGCCCCCCGCAGCGGTTCCCGGGAGCGCACGATTCGTCGCTACCGCCGGCAATGCAGTGGTCGTGGCATGGACGATCCCGACCCGTCCCGAACCGATCCAGGCGGTCTATCGACTCTCTGATGCCGAGCTCCGATGGATCAGCGGTAGTCGCAGTCCGATGGTGGTAACCGCCGACAGCAGTAGCGGGGCGACGATGATCACCACCGCAGACCTCACCGACGACGGAATTGCTGTCCTGTTCGAGCAGTATGGCACCCGAGGTTTCACCGCCGATCAATTTCCTGGTGCCGACCGCTTCGCTCTGGTCGGCGGCGTCGTCTACGGCGCGTCGGACTCGGGGGTGACTGCCATCGATGCGACCTCCGGCCGCGTCACCGGCACATCACCGAGTGCCGCACCGACAGCAGTGACCTCGAACGGTGTCGCATTGGCCCAGAGCAGCGACGGGTACACCGCGTTCAAGGTGATCCCCCATTTCTGAGCTGCCCGCCCGCGCACC